>NZ_AP019373.1:608292-912438 GCF_004323595.1 Sulfuricystis thermophila | reverse complement strand
GCGGTAGTTGACGCGGTGCGGCGGAATCGTATGACCATACCCGTGGCGCGGCAGAAAAACCACCTCCTGCTTGCCGATGCGGCCGAAAGTGAGCACCCCCGAAGGCTCGCCATAAGGCGTGCGCACCACTTCGCGGCGCAGCACTTCGAGACTCGCCAGCTGCGTGAGGCCGCTGCCGCCGATGACTGCCAACATTCTGATCTCCTTCATGAAACCGGTACACGGGCTCTGCTAGAATGCGCGCCCCTTCTTCCAGGCCCCACTCCATGTCCCGCGCCTTACGCAATATCGCCATTATCGCCCACGTCGACCACGGCAAGACCACCCTGGTCGACCAACTGCTGCGCCAGTCCGGTACCTTCCGCGAGAACCAGCAGGTCGCCGAGCGGGTGATGGATTCCAACGACCTCGAACGGGAACGCGGCATCACCATCCTGGCCAAGAACTGCGCGATCGATTGGGAGGGCACCCACATCAACATCGTCGACACCCCGGGCCATGCCGACTTCGGCGGCGAGGTCGAACGCGTGCTGTCGATGGTCGACGGCGTGCTGCTCTTGGTCGATGCCGTCGAGGGGCCGATGCCGCAGACGCGCTTCGTGACCCGGAAGGCGCTGGCGCTGGGCTTGAAGCCGATCGTCGTCATCAACAAGATCGACCGGCCCGGCGCGCGTCCCGACTGGGTGATCGACCACACCTTCGACCTGTTCGACAAGCTCGGCGCCACCGAGGAGCAGCTCGATTTCCCAGTCGTCTATGCCTCGGCGTTGAACGGCTACGCGATGATGGCTTCCCACACCCCTGGCATCGACATGCGGCCGCTTTTCGAGGCCATCCTGCGTCACGTGCCGCCACCCGACGTCGACTCGGCAGCACCGCTGCAATTGCAGATCTGCTCGCTCGACTACAGCCCGTATCTGGGCCGCATCGGTATCGGCCGCATCAAACAGGGGCATTTGCAGCCCGGTCAGCAGGTCGCGGTAATGTATGGCAGTGAGCACCGCGGCACCGCAAAGGTCGGGCAGATCTTCGTGTTCAAGGGGCTTGAGCGCGAGTCCACCCAAGACGCCGAAGCCGGCGACATCGTGCTGGTCACCGGCATCGAACAAGTCGGCATCGGCGTCACGCTCTGCGCCGTCGACAACCCCGTGGGCTTACCGCCGATCCTGGTCGATGAACCGACGCTGACGATGAATTTCCAGGTCAATACGTCGCCACTCGCCGGTCGTGAAGGCAAGTTCGTCACCAGCCGTCAGATCCGCGAACGCTTGGCGCGTGAGCTGCTCTCCAACGTCGCGCTGCGCGTCAAGGATACCGACAATGCCGATGTCTTCGAAGTTTCCGGCCGCGGCGAGCTGCATCTGACCATCCTGCTCGAAAACATGCGCCGCGAAGGCTATGAGCTCGCCGTCTCCCGACCGCGCGTGGTGCTCCATGAAGTCGATGGCGAGAAGCAGGAGCCCTATGAAATGCTCACCGTGGATGTCGAGGAAGCCCATCAGGGCGGAGTAATGGAGGAACTCGGCCGCAGGAAGGGCGAGCTCCAGGACATGCAGCCCGACGGCAAGGGGCGCGTGCGCCTCGAATACCGCATTCCCGCGCGCGGGCTGATCGGCTTCCAGGGCGAATTCTTGACGCTGACCCGCGGCACGGGCCTGATGAGCCACGTCTTCGACGAATACGGCCCCTGGGCCGGCCCGCTCTCCGACCGCAGGAACGGCGTGCTGGTCTCGGCCGAAGACGGCGCCGCCGTCGCCTATGCGCTGTGGAAACTGCAGGAGCGCGGCCGCATGTTCGTCAACCCCGGCGATCCGGTCTACGAGGGCATGATCATCGGTATCCACAGCCGCGAGAACGACCTGGTGGTGAATCCGATCAAGGGCAAGCAGCTCACCAACATCCGTGCCGCCGGCAAGGACGAGGCGGTGCAGCTCACCCCGCCGATCCGGCTCACACTCGAATCGGCGGTCGAATTCATCGCCGACGACGAGCTGGTCGAGATCACGCCGAAGTCGATCCGGCTGCGCAAGCGTTTCCTGAAAGCGCACGAGCGCAAGCGTGCCGGCCGTGAGGAATCTTCTGAATAAGCTGCCGCCGGCCGCGCGTCGCTGGCTGTGGCGCATCGCAATCGTCAGCGCGATCCTTTCGCTGATCGGCCTCCTTTCCCAGACGCCGGTGATGCCGCTGATGTGCAAGATCTATGGATAGCATGAAATATCTTACATGCCGACCATGGCCACTTGCGTTTGGCTGATCAAGGTCGGCGATGCGGACGAGGCAAGAATGTAACGGGCAGAAAAAACCTGGCATTGCCTCGATGATTCGTTGCCAGGCAAAATAGCGCTGCAATCGTAAGGAGCTCTTCATGCACCCGCGCTTCGCTGTAGACGAAACGAGCCTGACGCAATTGTGCAAAGCGCACCATATCCGTCGGCTCGCCTTGTTCGGCTCTGTGCTCAAAGGTACTGACCGCCCCGACAGCGACATCGATCTGTTGGTCGAATTCGACCCCGAAGCTCACCCGACCCTTCTCGATCTCGCTCAAATCGAGATCGAACTGTCGCGCGCCTTGGGTGGCAGGAAAGTCGATCTGCGCACCGCCGAGGATCTGAGCCGTCACTTCCGGGATGAAGTCGTGCGCACCGCGCAGGTGCAGTATGTCGCCCGCTGACCGCTGGCGCATCCTGCACATGGTCGAGGCTGCGGAACAGGCGCTGGCTTTTGTACGCAATCGCCAGCGCACGGACTTGGAGGCCGATCCGATGCGACGTCTTGCACTCACCCGTGCGATCGAGATCCTGGGCGAGGCCGCCGCCCAAGTAAGCGACTCTGCTCGAATCGAGTTGGACGACATCCCCTGGCCACAGATCGTCGGTATGCGCAACCGGCTGGTTCATGCCTATTTCGATATCAATCTCGACATCCTCTGGGATACCGTCCACCTGGCTTTGCCGCCGCTGATCGCAAGACTCAAACCGGCAATCGCACATGCATCGCCCGATCTCGATTGAAACTTTCATCCGCGTTCGGTAGTCTTAAAGAACGTTTCAACCAACCACAGAGAGGTAACACCATGCAACCGTTCGACATCGTCACGCAAACCTCTGCCGAATCGGTCGTCCGTCAAAACCGCGTGCTGCGCAACACCTACGCCCTGCTCGGCCTGTCGATGGTGCCGACCGTGCTCGGCGCCCTGCTCGGCATCCAGATGAAGTTCTCCTTCCTCGCCGGCAGCCCGTTTATGGCCTTCCTGCTGTTCCTCGGCATCGCCTGGGGCTTCATGTACGGTATCGAGCGCACCAAGAACAGCGGCATGGGTGTCGTGCTGCTGCTGGCTTTTACGTTCTTCATGGGCCTGATGCTCTCGCGCATCCTGCAGGTGGCGCTGGGCTTTGCCAACGGCGGCAGCCTCATCGCGCTGGCCGCGGGCGGCACCGGCGCGATCTTCTTCGTGATGGCCGGCATCGCCGCGACGACCAAACGCAACTTCTCCAACCTTGACAAGTTCCTCTTCGCCGGCGTGATCCTGCTGCTCCTGGCGATGCTCGCCAATCTGTTCTTCCAGATTCCGGCGCTGGCGCTGACGATCTCGGTGCTCGCGATCGGCATCTTCTCCGCGCTGATCCTCTACGATATCAACCGCATCGTCCAGGGCGGCGAGGACAACTACATCTCGGCGACGCTGGCGGTCTATCTCGACATCTACAACGTCTTCGTCAGCCTCTTGAACCTGCTGCTCGCCTTTGGCGGCCAGCGGGATTGATGATGAAACTCGGCGCTGACGGGACGGCACCCCAGCGCCCTGCGACGGCGCCCCCGCGGGCGCCGTTTTCGTTTCAATGAGCGAACGCCTGCCCCGTGCCTGGTGGCTGGTCTTCGCCGCCTGGCTCGTCGCCGCCGGTGCGACACTGGGCGCGCTGTTCTTCGGCGAGGTGATGGGCATCCCGCCCTGCCTGCTGTGCTGGTATCAGCGCATCTGCATGTTCCCGCTGGCGCTGATCCTGCCGCTCGGGCTCATCTCCTGGGATCCCCGCATCGTCCGTTATGCGCTGCCGCTCGCCGTGATCGGCCTGGGCGTCGCGCTGTTCCATCAGGCGCTGGTGGCCGGCTGGGTACCGAAAAGTCTCGAACCCTGCGCGCGTGGCGTGCCCTGCTCGAAGACCGTCATCGAGTGGTTCGGCTTTTTGACCATTCCCTGGCTGTCGATCGCGGCGTTCGCGGCGCTCGTCGCTTTGCTGGCGCTCGCCTGGCGGGAGATGAGACGGTGAATCCGCGCACCCTCGTCCTCACGACGGCCGCCCTGCTGCTGGCATTGTTCACCACGGCCACCCTGCTCTACCACCGCACGCAGGCCGAAGCCGCCAGCCAGCGCGCCACCGAGCACGGCGACAGCCTGATCCGCCCGCATGCCCCGATCCTCGGCGCCGCCGCCGCACCGGTGACGATCGTCGAATTCTTCGACCCCGCCTGCGCCACCTGCCAGGCCTTCCACGCCCCGCTGATGGCGCTGATCGACGCGCATCCGGGCAAGCTCAAACTGGTGCTGCGCTATGCGCCCTTCCAGATCGGTTCCGAGCACATAGTCGCCCTGCTGGAAGCCGCCCGCCGCCAGGACAAGTTTTGGCCGGTGCTCGACGTGCTGATGGCAACGCAGGACGACTGGAAACCGCTGCATGAAGCCGAACTGCCGCGAGTCTGGAAACATCTCGACGTGCTGGGACTCGACCTCGACCGGCTGCGCCGCGACATGTCCGATCCAGAAATCGCCGCACGCATCAGACTGGACGAAGACGATGCCGCCCGGCTGAAGATCGACACGACGCCGACCTTTTACGTCAATGGCCGGCCGCTGCCGGGCTTTGGTTTCGGCGTGCTGCAAAAAACCGTCGCGGCGGCGCTAGCCGCGCTCGAATAGCGCCACCGACTCGACGTGCGAGGTGTGTGGGAACATGTTGGCGATGCCCGCCGTGACGAGCCGATAGCCTTTTTCATGCACCAGCACCGCGGCATCGCGCGCGAGTGTGGCCGGATTGCAGGAGACATAGACGATGCGCGCCGGCGCATCGACAGCGAGACATTTGACGAGCTCGACCGCCCCTTCGCGCGGCGGGTCGATCAGCATCTTGTCGAAGCGTCCCCAGCCATCGAGCTCGCCGGCGGTGACCGTGAACAGATTGGCGACGTGATAGTCGATCTGCGCGGCGAGGCCATTGGCCAGCGCATTCTCGCGTGCCCGCGCCACCAGCGCGGCACTGCCCTCGACGCCGACCACCCGCGCGCCGAGGCGGGCGAGCGGCAGTGTGAAATTTCCCAAGCCGCAGAACATGTCGGCGATGGTTTCGCCCGGTCGCACCTGCATCAGATTCAGCGCCCGGCGCACCAGCACGCGATTCACCTCATGATTCACCTGCGTGAAATCGGTTGGGCGAAAGCGCAGGCAGACATCGAAATCCGGCAGGCGATAACTCGGCCACGGCGCATCGGCGGGATGAAAGGGCGCGGCGGTATCCGGCCCGCCCGGCTGCAGCCACAGATGCACGCCGACTTCCTCGGCGAAGCCGCGCAGCACCGCCTCATCCGCAGCGGTCAGCGGTTCGAGGATGCGCAACACCAAGACCGGCGGGCCCTCGCCGACGGCCACCTCGATCTGCGGCAAGCGCTCGGCGATCGAAAGCCGGCCGACCAAGACCCGCAAGCCCGGCAGCAGTGCGGAAATCGGCGCTGGCAGCACGGCACAGGCCGTCATGTCGGCGACATAGCTGCTCTTTTTCTCGTGAAAACCCACCAGCACGCCGCCTTTCTTCACCACCTTGCGTACGGTCAGCCGTGCACGGCGCCGATAGCCCCAAGCCGGGCCGACGATCGGCGGCAGGATCGTCTCGGGGCGCAGACGCGCGATATGCCAGAAGGCGTCTTCGAGCACGCGCTGTTTGATCGCCGTCTGCGCGCCGATCTCCAGATGTTGCATGCTGCAGCCGCCGCAGACGCCGTAATGCGGACAGCGCGGCGCGACCCGTTGGCTCGATGGCTTAAGGATGTCCTCGACACGCCCGGTATCGAATTTCGGCTTGCTGCGCAGGCGTTGGTAGCGCACCCGTTCCCCCGGCAAGGCCCCTTCGATGAAGACCACCTTGCCCTCGACGTGGGCGACACCGCGGCCGTCGTGGTCGAGCGATTCGATGTCGGCGACGTTCATGGGCGGCCAGGCAAATAGTTAATTATAAAATAAAAAAAGATCGAAAAAATCGAGGTGAGCGGAATGAACCCCACCAATTCATGTATTCATGCGAAAGAACCGGGCCACACCAGCGCACCCCTGCATATCCTAAGTAATATTTCATTGATCTCGGTCAACTGGCGAGAATCCGTAAAAGCTTAAATTTGTTTTACAAAATGAAATTTCATCGCCAGCTTTTATATTCGCTCGCCGGCATCCTGCTGGCTCTGCTGTTGTTATTCCAGTTTGTCACTTGGGGGTTGGCAAGGCAGACCGCCGAAGCTCGGGCCATCGAGGACGCCGAGCGCGTCAGTGCCATTCTGATGAGCGTGCGCCGTGTCTATCACCGTGCTTTCATTGACGCCAACCTCGAACTCAATGAACAGACACTGCCGCTTCTGCCGGCCTTCGCGATGACCCGGATCGCCAACGAACTGAAAAGCTACGACAACAGCGGCTTTACTTTCAACAACGTTTCTGACCAAGCGCGTGACCACCAGAATTTGGCTGATGCCGAAGAACTCAAGGCACTCGCCTTTTTCCGCGAAAACCCGAAAGCCGAGCGATACACGGCGCAGATCGTCGACACCGATGGACGCGCGAAGCTCCTTTATGCGCGTCCGATCTGGATCGAGCCTTATTGCCTGAAATGTCACGGAAATCCAGAAGATGCGCCGCCCTCGATCCGCGCGCGCTATACCACCGCCTTCGGATACAAACTCGGTGATCTCCGCGGCGTGCTGTCGATCAAGCTGCCCAAAGAACAGGTCGCTTTGCATGCCTGGCGCGACTTCCGATGGCAGCTTCTGATCAGCTTGGCGATCTTTTTTGTCGCCGGCACCATACTGATCTGGCGACTGCGTCGTGATCTCGCCCGACCATTGGCAAGCGTTTCAGAGGCGGCACGACGGCTGGCCGCTGGTGATCTTGCGGCACGCGCACAGCCTGCCTCGTCGATCGATGAGGTCCAGGCAGTCGCCGAGAGTTTCAACCGCATGGCGGCCAGCCTCGGCGAGTCGCAAAAAGCGCTCGCCGACAGCGAAGCCCGTCTGTTCACGACGCTCTCTTCGATTGGCGATGCGGTGATCAGCACCGATGCTGCAGGACGCATCGAGTTCATGAACCCGGTTGCCGAGGCGTTGACCGGCTGGAGTATGGCTGAAGCAGCGGGGCTGCCGATTGGCGAAGTATTCCGCATCGTCAACGAGCAGACTGGCGAATCGATGGAAAATCCCGTCGCACGGGTATTGCGCGAAGGCATCGTCGTCGGGCTGGCCAACCATACCTTACTGCTACGACGCGATGGTGAAAAAACGCCGATCGCCGACGCCGGCGCTCCGATCCGAGACAAGCAGGGACGAGTATCAGGCGTCGTGCTCGTGTTTCGCGATGTCACGCGTGAACGTCTCGCCCAGAAGAAGCTGGCCGAATCCGAGGCACGCTATCGGCTGCTCGCCGAACATGGAAGAGATTGCATCACATTCGAACAACCCACCGGCAGCTTCTCCTATGTCTCGCCTTCCGCTCTGAGTGTCTTCGGCGTATCCGCCGAAGAACTGAAGGCCAATGGCGAAGCCTTGCCGAATCGGATGGTGCATGAGGAAGATCGGCGGAGATGGCATGCCCATCTCGAACAACCCGACAAACCAGCTCAAGGAATGGAGCTGCGCCTGACCCGTCCAGATGGCGAGATCATCTGGATCGAACACGATTGCACACCGGTCTACGAACAGGGCCATTATCTCGGGCGACGTGGCGCTTTTCGTGACATCACGGCAAGAAAGAAAGCCGAGGCGGAAGCCGAACGGCTCGCCAATCACGATCTGCTCACCGGGCTGCCCAACCGACGCCATCTTGTGCAACGGCTCGACCAAGAGCTCTCCACATTGCCGCGTAAAAAAATACTTGCGGCGCTGATCCTGATCAACCTGTCCGGTTTCAAGCGGCTCAACGAAGCACGCGGCGAAGCCTTCGGCAACCAGGTGCTGATCGCCGTCGCCGAGCGCCTGCAGCATACCCTGCGCGAGGGCGATCTCGTCGCACGTGCCTATGGTGATGAATTTGCCTTGTTGCTGACGAATCTCGACAATCGTATCGATCAGACAACCAAGCAGATCGCCACCGTGCTGACCAAATTGCAACAGGCGATTTCTGCGCCAATCTTCCTGGAAAGCGAGGAAATCACGCTCGCCGCCTGCTTCGGTATCACCCACCTGCCCGCGAGCTCGGGTGACAACGCCGAAGCCGTATTGCGCCGCGCAGATACTGCCCTGCATCGCGCAAAAGCCAAAGGTGCCGGAGAATATGCCTTCTTCGAGGCAGCAATGGGCGAAGCTGCGCGCCTGCGTTTCGAGCTCGAAAAGGAACTTCGCCGTGCCCTGGCGCGAGACGAGCTGCGATTGTTCCTGCAATCGCAAGTCGACGGCTCGGGTCGCACCATCGGTGCGGAAGTCCTGCTACGTTGGCAACATCCCGAACGGGGGTTGATCCCTCCAGGCCAGTTCGTGCCGATCGCCGAAGAATCGAAACTGATCCTCGACCTCGGCGCCTGGGTACTGCGTGAAGCCTGTCGGTTGATCCGCCGAACGCTCGATGAAGGTCGCCCCCTTCGCCTGTCGGTCAATCTCTCGGCACGGCAGTTTCGACAGCCTGGTTTCGAGCATTGGCTCACCGATCTGATCGAAGCACATGGAGCCGATCCTGCGCTACTCACCCTGGAGGTCACGGAAAGTCTTGCCATCGAAGATTTTGCCGTCACCGTCGGCCGCATGCATGCCATGCGCACCACGGGCTTGCATTTCTCGCTGGATGACTTCGGCACGGGATACTCGTCGCTCGCCTATCTGAAACGTCTGCCGCTCTCTGAAATCAAAATCGACAAAAGCTTCATTCTCGATGCACCGCAGGATTCTGATGATGCGGCCCTCGTCGATACGATCCTCGCAGTGGCTCGACAGCTCAAGCTGCGCGTCGTCGCCGAAGGCGTGGAAACCGCTCTTCATGCGGCATTCCTCGATGGCAAGGGCGAGATCGTTCGTCAAGGGTATTACTACGGAAAACCGATACCAGTCGAGGACTGGTTGAAAGCATGGCAGTAATCGGCAGATTTCTTTTCGTCTGACGGTTCAAACGGCAAGCCAACCCACACCATCGTTTTGCGTCGCCACGCCGATCCAATCGCTCGTGCAGTTCAGGGCTTCTGCCAGCGCGGCGCGCGCCAGTTCCGGCCGGTTGTTTTCCTCGGACAGATGCGCGGCGACGACATGCCTGAGCCGGGCACTGCCGATGGCGCGCAACAGCTCCGCTGCCTGGCCGTTGTCGAGATGGCCGTAGGCGCCGGCGATGCGCTGCTTCAACGGCGGCGGATAGCGACCGTTGGCGAGCATCGCGGCGTCGTGATTGCATTCGAGCACCAGCGCCGCACATTCCTTTAGCATCGCGACGATGTGCGGCGTGATGCTGCCGGCATCGGTGAGCACGCCCAGGCGACTGGCGCCGTCGGAAAAGACGAACTGGGTCGGCTCGCGCGCATCATGCGGCACCGGGTAGGGATGAATCTCCAGATCGCCGATCGCAAAAGCAGTGTGGCTGTCGAAACGATGCACCGGCACGCCTTCAAGCTGCCGGGATGCTGCAGCGGTGCCGAAACTCGCATGCACCCGCCAGCCGTAGCGCGCGGCGCAGCGCGCCGCGCCGCCGACATGATCGGCATGCTCGTGCGTGATCAAGACTGCAGCGATGCTCTCCGGCACGATAGCGAGGCGCGCCAGCCGGCGCGCGAGCTCGCGCGGCCCGAAGCCGCAGTCGAGCAGCACGCGCGTGGCGCCCGATTCGACCAGCAGCGCGTTGCCCTTGCTGCCGCTGCCCAGTGAAGCGAAGCGAATCACTTCAACTGTTCGTGTAGCAGGGTGAGGATCTTTCTCGCCGTCTCCGAATTGTCGACGCCACCCTCGCGGGTCAGCACGCGCACGCTGCTTTCCGGGCCGTTGCCCTGCACGTGGATGCGGTACTGCTGCTTCGGGTCGACTTCGGGCTTGCCCTTGAACAGGTTCAACGGGTTGAGCTTGGAGAGCCAACCCTCGTTTTCGCCCTTCTTCTTCGGATCGGCCTCCGGGTCGATGTAGCGCACGTAATACAGCCCCTGGCTGCGGTCGCGGTCTTCGACGGTGAAGCCGACGCGGTCGAGCGCCAGACCGACACGCCGCCAGGCGCGATCGAAGGACTCCTCGATCAACAACGTGCCGGCGCCGTCCGCTGCACGCGTGAGCTTGGCGCGTTCCGGCGCCTTCTCGGCGGCCATCAAGGTCTTGGCGCGCGTCTCCTCGACACCGAGGCGCACCATCAGCCGGCGCAGCATCTCGGCTTCGAGCTCGGGATCGGGCGGGCGCGGCTGCCAGCGGGTCTGATCCTTGCCTTCGGTGACATACACCTCATACATGCCGCGATGGCTGATGTAGATCTCCACGGTGCCGGGCTCGGCGCCCTTTTCGATCCGGGTGCGGAACTTGTCGCGCTCCGGCGTCGAATACAGGCTGTCGAACACCTTGCCGATCGTCGAACGGATGATGTCCTGGGGAATCTTGGCACGGTTTTCGGCCCAGTCGGTTTCCATCACGCCGGCTTCGGGCAGCTCGACATCGATGATGAAACCCAGCTCCTGCCAGAATTCCTTCAGCTTGGGCCACAGCTCCTCAGGCGTGCCGGCGACCACCAGCCAACGCTGCGTGCCGGCGCGCTCGATGCGCATTTTCTCGGTGCTCGGCAACACCGGGCTCGCCGCCGCGGTGGTCGTGCCACTCTTGCGCTCGCCGGCATATTCGGAGTAGGTCGCGCTGCCCCGCGGCGTGATGTCAGGCACCGCATAACGATCGTCGCGCGAGGGCTGGGTCAGATCCGGCGGCACTTCGAGCGAGGGCAGCTTGCCCGCCGACTTGTATTCGATTTTCTTCGATTCCGGCAGGATGTTACCGGTGCACGCGGAGAGCAGCACAGCGCCAAACAGCGCGCCGGCGAGACGGAACAGGGGAAGTTTCATGCTCATGATCACAGGTCGATGCCGGCTTCGAGCATGGCTGCTCGCACCCGGCCGTGATATTCGGGCGGCAACGTGGTGAGCGGCAGCCGCAGCGCGTCCTTGATCAGCCCCATGCGCGCGCAGGCCCATTTGACGGGGATCGGATTCGCTTCGCAGAACAGTTGCTTGTGCAGGCCCATCAGCCGCAGGTTGATCTCGCGCGCCGACTTGACGTCGCCGGCAAGCCCCGCGGCGACCATTTCGTGCATCAGCCGGGGCGCGACATTGCCGGTGACGGTGATGATGCCGTGACCGCCCATCAGCACCAGGGCGAGGCCGGTCGCATCGTCGCCGCTGTAGATCGCGAAGCCCGCCGGGGCGCGCTTGATCAGGTCGATGCCGCGCTCCAGGTTGCCGGTGGCATCCTTGATGCCGACGATGCCGGGCACCTGCGCCAGCCGCAGCGTGGTCTCATTGGCGAGATCCGCGACGGTGCGGCCCGGCACGTTGTAGAGGATCAGCGGCAGATCGACTTCCTCGGCGATGGCCTTGAAGTGCTGGTAGAGCCCTTCCTGAGTCGGCTTGTTGTAATAGGGCACGACCGACAGATGCGCGCTGGCGCCGGCGGCCTTGGCGCACTGCGCGAGCTCGATCGCCTCGGTGGTCGAATTCGCGCCGGTGCCGGCGATCACCGGAATGCGTCCGGCGACGTGTGCGACGGTTTCGCGGATGAGCAGGCAGTGCTCTGCCATGTCGACGGTCGGCGACTCGCCGGTGGTGCCGACGACGACGACGGCGTCGGAGCCCTCCTGGATGTGCCAGTCGAGCAGGCGGCGCAATGCGGGGAGATCGAGCGAGCCGTCCTCCTGCATCGGAGTGACGATCGCGGGAATGGAACCTCGAATCATGATGTGTGCGAACCGTGGGTTAGATTTCGGCCAATGCCTTGATGTGGGCGGTCACGCTGCGCGCCAGCGCCGAGAGCGCATAGCCGCCTTCGAGCATCGAGACGATGCGGCCTTGCGCGCTCTGACGGGCGACTTCGAGCAACCGCTCGGTCACCCAGGCGTAATCGGATTCCACCAGGCCCAATGAGGCCATGTCGTCCTCGTAATGGGCATCGAAGCCGGCGGAGATGAAAATCAGTTCGGGGGCGAAGTCGTTGAGCCGCGGCAGCCATTTTTCCGTCACCATCTCGCGGAAAGCCTCGCCGCGCATGCCGGCGCTCACCGGGACGTTGCACATGTTGGGCGCCGGATTTTCGGTGCCGCAGTAGGGATAGAACGGATGCTGGAACATGCTGACCATCAAGGTGCGCATGTCGCCAGCGAGGATGTCTTCGGTGCCGTTGCCGTGATGCACGTCGAAATCGACGACGGCGACGCGCTGCAAGCCCCAGGCCGCCAACGCATGGCGCGCCGCGACGGCGATGTTGTTGAAGAAACAAAAGCCCATCGGCTTGGCGCGTTCGGCGTGATGGCCGGGCGGCCGCACCGCGCAGAACGCCGCCCGCACCTCGCCCTGCATCACCAGATCGGTCGCCAGCACGCCGGCGCCCGCAGCGCGCAGCGCCGCCCGCAAGGTGCCGGGGCTCATCGCCGTGTCCGGGTCGAGATGGTGGATGCCTTGCTCGGGCGCGCTGGCATGGATGAAATCGATGTATTCGGCCGGATGGACACGTAACAGCTGCTCCCGCGTGACGAGCGGGGCGTCGTAGTAGTTGAGATACATGTCGAGCCCCGCGGCGATCAGCCGATCCTGGATGGCGCCGAGCCGGTCGGGGCATTCGGGGTGATGCGCGCCCATGTCGTGCAACAGGCACTCGCGATGGGTGATGAAGGCGATCGGCATGGCGGAAGGGGACGTGGGGGCTTCGCTTACAATCTCGGCAACGCCATTATGGCGCTTTTTCGGATTGTAACGCATGCCCTCCCAGCCCACTCCCCTTGCCGCCGTACTGGACGCCGCCAGCCGCATCGTCCTCGGCAAGGAGCGGCAGATCCGGCTGGCGCTCGCCTGCCTCTTGGCACGCGGCCACCTGTTGATCGAGGACTTGCCCGGCGTCGGCAAGACGACGCTGGCGCACACGCTCGCCCGGCTGCTCGGCCTCGATTTCCAGCGCATCCAGTTCACCAGCGACATGCTGCCGGCGGACATCCTCGGCATTTCGGTCTTCGACCGCGAAACCGGCGTCTTTCGCTTCCACCCCGGGCCGATCTTCACCCAGGTGGTGCTCGCCGACGAGATCAACCGCGCTACGCCGAAAACCCAGAGCGCGCTGCTCGAAGCGATGGAAGAACGCCAGGTCACGGTCGAAGGCGCGACGCGTCCGCTGCCGCAGCCCTTCTTCGTCATCGCCACGCAGAACCCGGCCTACCAGCTCGGCACCTTTCCACTGCCCGAATCGCAGCTCGACCGTTTCCTGATGAAGATCGCGCTGGGCTACCCCGACCGTGCCGCCGAGCGCGCGCTGCTCGAAGGCCGTGACCGGCGCGTCCTGCTCGCCGAAACCGCGCCGCTGCTCTCCGCCGAAACGCTGCTCAACGAGCAGCAACACGCCGCCGCGGTGCATGCCTCCCCGGCATTGCTCGACTACGTGCAGGCGTTGGTCGCGCATAGCCGCAACACGTCGCCCACCGGGCTATCGCCTCGCGCGGCGCTCGGCCTCGTCGCCGCGGCGCGCGCCTGGGCGCATCTCGCGGGGCGTGATCATGTACTGCCCGAGGACGTGCAGGCCGTGCTGCCAGCCGTCGTCGCCCATCGTCTGCAGACATCGAGTGAGCCGCGCACGGCCGATGAGGCCGGCCGCACGCTGATCGAAGCCGTCCCGCTTCCCTGATGCTGTCAGCAACGCGCAGTACCCTCGAGCAGAAGTTCGTCGCCTGGGCGCTGCGCGTGCGCCCGCCGGAAGCCGTGCCGGTCGTACTCACGCAGCGGCGCGTCTATGTGCTGCCGACGCGTGCCGGGCTGCTGTTCGCTGCATCGCTGCTGGTACTCTTGATCGGCGCGATCAACTACAACCTCTCGCTCGGCCATGCACTGGTGTTCCTGCTCGCCGGCCTGGGCGTCGTCACGATCCTGCACACGTTCCGCAACCTGGCCGGCATCACGCTCGGCGTCGCTGAGGCGGCCCCCGTGTTCGCCGGCGACGACGCACACTTTCCCCTGCTGCTCCACAACCCGGATGTCCGCGCGCGTCGCCGCGTGCGGCTGTTTTTGCCGGGACAGGCAGCCGTCATCATCGATCTGCCGCCACAGGAGAGCACCCGCGCGCTGCTGCCTCTGCCGGCGAAGCAGCGCGGCTGGCTGACGCTGCCGCGGGTGACGATCGACACGGTCTGGCCCTTGGGCCTGGTGCGCTGCTGGGCCTATGCTGCGCCTTTTGCGCGCTGCCTGGTCTATCCGCGACCCGCTCGTGCCGTGCCGCCAGCGCCGAATTTTGGTGGCCTGCAGGCCGGCCGCCTGCCATCGGATGCCGGCGACGAGGATTTCGCCGGTCTCAAACGTCACCAGCCGGGCGACTCGCTCCATCACGTCGCCTGGAAGACCGCGGCGCGGCTGGGGCCGGAAGCGGTATTGCAAACCAAGCAGTTCTCGGGTTCGACGGCACAAGCGCTGTGGTTCGACTGGACACTGTTGCCGCCGACACTCGATGTCGAGACGCGTTTGTCGATCCTCGCCCGCTGGGTGCTCGACGCCGAAGCAGCCGGCCTGTCATATGGCTTGCGGCTGCCCGGTCGGGAAATCTCGCAGACGCATGGCCCGGCCCATCTGCATGCTTGTCTGAAGGCCCTCGCGCTCTATGATCATGAAGCGTGAGCGAACCGCGCCGCCGCTGACGTCGGCGCAGAGCGGCTGGCTCCTGGCGACAGGCATCGCGGCCACGCTGCCGCTCGCCAGCCAAGTGCCGTCGTGGCTGATCATTCTTGCCGCCGGTGTCTTTCTCTGGCGCGTGTGGCTCGCCTGGCGCGGCCTGCCGTTGCCGCCGCGCTGGCTGCTGATCCTCGTCACGCTGGGCAGCGTCGCTGCGGTGCTGATCCACACTCGCACGCTGTTCGGCCAGCAGGCGGGCGTTGCGCTGCTGGTCGTGTTCATGGCCCTCAAGCAATTGGAAGCGCGCGCGTCACGCGATGGCGTCACGATCGTGCTGCTCGGCTACTTCCTGACGCTGGCGCAATTCTTCGCGAACCAGTCGATCCCGATCGCCGCGACGATGCTCATCACCGTGCTGGTGACCACCGCCGCGCTGGCGAGCCTCGCCGATGCCGAAGGCAGTCCCGCCGTGCTTTTGCGGATGGCGGGCACGCTGTTGCTGCAAGCCACTCCTTTCATGCTGATCCTGTTTCTGCTCTTCCCGCGCGTGCAGGGGCCGTTGTGGGGCCTGCCACGCGACGCCTACGCCGGACTGAGCGGATTGTCGGACAGCATGGCGCCCGGCACGATCCAGAGCCTGGCGCAATCGGACGCGATCGCCTTCCGCGTCAAATTCGATGGTGCGGCGCCGCCGAAACGTGACATGTACTGGCGCGGGCCGGTGCTCGTGAAACTCGATGGCCGCATCTTCCGGGCCGGCGAGGTGCGACGTCTCGATGAACCGCCCTACACGGCTCGACAGACAAGCCCTGCCTACCGCTACACCGTGACGCTCGAAGCGCACAACCGGCCCTGGCTGTTCGCGCTCGAGCTGCCAGAGACGCTGCCCGCCGACGCTTTCCGCACCGACGACTTTCAGCTGCATGCGAAACGGCCGGTGCGCGAACGGCGGCAGTACCGCCTCGTCTCGCATCCGCTGGTCGATTTCGTCGCGGAAGACCCGCCCGTGCTGGATGCCGCGCTGGCGCTGCCCGCTGGGCTCAATCCGCGCACCGTGGCCATCGGCGCGGACTGGGCGGCAGCGGGCTTGACGCCCGCCGAGCGCATCGCGCGTGGTCTGGACTTCCTGCGTGGCCAGCAACTCGTCTACACGCTGCGCCCGCCGCTCACCGACGAGCATGTCGCCGACACTTTCCTGTTCGAGACGAAACGCGGCTTCTGCGAGCATTTCGCCGCCGCCTTCGTCGTGCTGATGCGCGCGGCCGGCGTGCCCGCGCGCGTCGTCACCGGCTATCAGGGCGGAGAAAAGAATCCCGTCGATGGCACCTGGGTGATCCGCCAGTCCGACGCACATGCGTGGGCCGAGGTCTGGCTCGACGACCGCGGCTGGGTGCGCATCGATCCCACCGCGACCGCCGCGCCGGCGCGCATCGAAGAGGATCTCGCCGCCGCGCTACCGGCCGGCGAGCCACTCCCCCTCCTGGCCCGGCCCGGCTTCGACTGGCTGCGCACGCTGCGCTACCAGTGGTGGGCGATCAACAACGCCTGGAACCAATGGGTGCTCGGCTTCGACCCGGAGCGCCAGCGCGATCTGCTCGCCCGGCTGGGCATGACCGCACCCGACTGGCGATCGATGACCGCCTGGCTCGTCGGCCTGACCGGCTGTGCGCTGTTTGGCCTGGCGGCCGCAATGTTCTGGCGCCGTCCGCATCTCGATCCGGCGCAGCGCGCATGGCTCGCGGTCTGCCGGCGTCTGGCCAAACAGGGCTTGGCGCGCCGGCCGTGGGAAGGCGCGCTGGATTACGCGGAACGCGTCGCGCGGGAATTGCCCGCTGCGGCGGACGATATTCGCGCCATCGCGCAGGCTTACTGCGCGCTACGCTACGGAACGGCTTCGCACGAAACGCTCGCCGCGCTCAAACGGCGTGTCACCGCTTTCCGCCCATGAAACCGCTTGTCCCACTCGTCATTGCTTTGCTCGCCCTGACCGTCCTCCCCGCCAGCGCCGGAACCTTTGCCGAGCGCGAGGAGGTGCAGGCGTTCATCGCCGAGATGCAGGAAAAGCACGGCCTCGATGGTGTGCGGCTCACCCGGCTGTTTGCCCGGGCGCGTCCGATCCCCGCCGTGCTCAAGGCCATCGCGCCGCCGGCCGATCCGCGCATCCGCTCATGGCAAGCCTATCGTGCGCGCTTCATCGAACCCAAACGCATCGCCGCCGGCTTGCGCTTCATGCGCCAACACCGCGCGGCGCTCGCCCGGGCCGAGGCGAAAACCGGTGTGCCGGCAGAGATCATCGCCGCCATCATCGGCATCGAAACGATCTACGGCCGACAGCTCGGCCGCTTCGATACCTTCGCGGCGCTGGCGACGCTGGCCTTCGACTATCCGCCGCGCGCCGAGCTGTTCCGCCGCGAGCTCGAAGCCCTGCTGCTGCTCGCCCGCGAGGCGCAGCGCCCGCCCGACAGCTACCGCGGCTCCTACGCCGGCGCGATCGGCCTGCCGCAGTTTCTGCCCTCGAGCATTCGCCACTATGCGGTGGATTTCGATCGCGACGGCCGCATCGATCTCGTCGGCAGCGCCGAGGATGCGATCGGCAGCGTGGCGAATTTCCTCAAGGATCACGGCTGGCAAGAAGGCGGGCCGCTCGCGATCCCGGTCAAAGTCGGCGCCGGCGAGACGGCAGTCGACGCCCTGATCGGGGAGGGCATCCTGCCCCAGCGGCGGCCGCAGGAGATGAAGGCCTTCGGCGTGGACATCCCTGCCGATGCGCCCGACGCCCCTGCCGCGCTGATCGATCTCGTCACACCGGGAGAGCCAACCGAATACTGGCTGGGCTATCAGAACTTCTATGTGCTCACGCGCTACAACCGTTCGAGCTTCTACGCGATGGCGGTGGTTCGGTTCGCCCAGCAATTGCGCGAACAGCCGTAAAAGGTTGGCGACGTAAAATGCCTCGATGAACGGGAAAAAAATCGGCCGTTTCGAGATTCGCGGCGAACTCGGGCGCGGCGCGCAAAGCGTCGTCTATCTCGCCTGGGATCCGCAGTTGCAGCGCGAGGTGGCGATCAAGACGCTGCATTTCACGCGCGCCGACCCGGCCTGGAACGCAATGCTGCTCGACGAGGCGCGTACCGCGAGCAAGTTCCGCCATCCCCACGTCGTGCCGATCTTCGACGCCGGGGAACAAGACGGTGACCCTTATCTCGTCTTCGAGCGCGTGCAAGGACGCAATCTCGCCGACATCCTCAAAAATGATGGGCCGCTGGCGCCGATCAAGGCGGCGAAGCTGATGCGCGAGGTCGCCGACGCGCTCGCCGAGGCGCATGCGCAGGGCATCATCCATCGTGATCTCAAGCCCTCGAACATCCTCATCGACGCGCGCGACGGCAGCCCGCGCGTGATGGATTTCGGCATCGCCACGCGCGTGACCGACGAGCGCCGCGACGCCGGGGCCAAGGCCGAGGGGCTCTTGGGCACGCCGGCCTACATGGCGCCCGAATATGTCACGCAGCAGCGCGTCAGTCCACAGATCGACGTCTTCGCCGCCGGTCTCGTGCTCATCGAGATGCTGACCGGCCAACGCGTCTTCCAGGGCGATTCGGTCGAATCCATCCTCTATCGCATTTCGACCGAGCCCGTGACGCTGCCCGCCGCGCCGCCGATCGATCCGCGCCTCGGACGCATCGTGCTCACCGCCTGCGCGCTCGATCCTGGCAAGCGTTACGCGAGCGCCGCGGAACTGCGCGACGCGCTCGATGGCTTTCTCGGCGAGGGCGACGCCGAGCGGGCCGAAGGCCAGGCGGCCATCGCCCAGAACGACACGCTCGAATTCCTCTTGCGACGCATGCGCCACAAGACAGATTTCCCCGCTCTGTCCGACACGGTGTCGGCGATCAACAAACTCACCGCCGCCGAGAGCGAAAGCGTGAATTCGTTGTCGAACGCCATCCTCAAGGATTTCGCGCTGACCAACAAGATCCTGCGGCTCGTCAATTCGGCTTTCTACCGCCAGGCGGGCGGCGGCAACATCAGCACGGTCTCTCGCGCCGTGATCGTGCTCGGCTTCGACACCATCCGCAACATCGCCATCACCGTGTTGCTCTTCGAACATCTGCAGGACAAGGCGAACGCGCGGGAACTGAAAGAAGCCTTCCTGCGCGCCAACCTCGCCGGCCTCCTGGCGCGCGAGAGCTGCCAAGGGCCGTTTCTGCGCCGCCAAGGCGAGGAGGCCTTCATCTGCGCGCTGTTCCACGGCCTCGGCCGCCTGCTGGCGAAATACTATTTTCCCGAGGAAGTCGAAGAGATCGACAAGCTGATCGAATTCAAGAAACTCTCGGAGAACGCCGCCTCGGCCCAGGTGCTCGGGCTGTCTTTCGAGGAGCTCGGCATCGGCATCGCAAAGAGCTGGGGGTTTCCGCATGCCATCATCAACAGCATGCGGCGCCTATCCCCCGACGAAGTGCGCAAGCCGAACACACCCGAGGAAGCGCTACGCATCGTTTCCGGCTACGCCAACGAGATGTGCGACCTGCTCGCCGCGACGCCCTTGGAGCAGCGCGGCAGGGTGATGGCGAAGATGGCGCAGCGTTTCTCGGCCGGCCTGCAGATGAGCGAACGCCAGATGCAGGAGAGCGCGAAGAAGGCCGTCGAGGACCTGGCGCAGGTGGCGGCGATCCTGCACGTCAATTTGAAGCAAAGCCCCTTCGCGCGTCAGGCGGCGGCGGTCGTCGGCGGTAGCACCCAGGAGATCGAGACGGTGCTCACCACACAGACCTTGCCCGTCGATAAGTTTGCCGAAACCCTGCTCGAAGATGCGATGTTGCCGGATGCGCATCCGGTCGAGGAGGAGACAGGATTGCCGGAGGACGCACAGGCTGTGCTGTCGGCTGGTATTCAGGACATCAGCAACTCACTCATCGACGATTTCACCCTGAACGACATCCTGCGCATCATCCTCGAGACGATGTACCGTGCGATGGGCTTCAAGCGCGTGCTGCTCGCACTGCGCGACCCGAAAACCAACACGATGGCCGGCCGCTTCGGCCTCGGACCCGACATCGGCGATTTGGTCAAGCAGTTCCGCTTCCCGCTCTCGACACAGGTGAATGACGTCTTCCTGCTCGCCACCGGGCGTGGCCTCGACATCATCATCACCGACATCGACGACCCGAAGATCGCCGACAAGGTGCCCAAGTGGTATCGCGAGCGCATTCCCGCCAAGACCTTCGTGCTGTTTCCGCTCACCCTGAAGGGGCGGCCGGTGGCGCTGATCTATTGCGACAAGGACAAGGCGGGCTCGATCGTCATTCCCGAGAAGCAACTGACGCTCTTGAAAACCCTGCGCAATCAGGCGCTCTTGGCGATCAAGCAGACTGCATAGACGAGCGCGCCAGCGGCCGCTGGTCGAGGCGACTGTGGGAGTCCGCCACATTGGGCACGCGGGTTGGTGCTGGAGGAGGAATTGCTGGGGGGCGTTGGCCCAAGCTACAGCAGTGACCGCACCCCGACCCCATCGCGCGCCATGCGCTGGCGCAGGCGGGATAACGCCTCCATCTGCAGCTGACGCACGCGCTCGCGCGTGACGCCGAGCTCGCTGGCCAACTCCTCCAGCGTCGCGACATCGCGGTCGTTCAGACCGTAGCGCTTTTCGACGATGTAACGATGACGCTCGGGCAGCTCGGCGACCCAGCCTTCGATGTGGCGGGCGATCTCATCTTCTTCGACGGTCGCCGCGGGGTCGACGGCGTTTTCGTCGGCGAGCGCATCGGCGATCGACAGATCGGGGTCGATGTCGAGCGGCGCATCGAGCGAAGCGGTGCGCTCGTTGAGCAGCAGCAGGCGGCGAATCTCATCGACCGGCTTGTGTAGCAGGCCGGCCACTTTCTCCAGCACCGGGGTCGGCGCGGCATCGACCGTTTCCGGGTCGGCGCCGACCTTGCGCAGCGCCATCAGCACGGCATTGAGCTCCTTGACCACATGCACCGGCAGGCGCACGGTGCGCGACTGGTTCATGATCGCACGCTCGATGTTCTGGCGGATCCACCAGGTCGCGTAGGTCGAGAAGCGGAAGCCGCGCTCGGGATCGAATTTCTCCAGCGCATGGATCAGGCCGAGATTGCCTTCCTCGATCAGGTCGTCGAGTGGAATGCCGCGATGCTGGTAATGCTTGGCGATGCTCACCACCAGCCGCAGATTGGCCTCGATCATCTTCTGGCGGGCGGCGAAATCGCCGGCACGCACCGCACGCGCGAGCTTGAGCTCTTCTTCCGGCTTGAGCAGCGGTGTCGCGCCGATCTCGTTCAGATACAGCTGTGTGACGTCGTCGAGGAAACCGTCCTCGCCGCCCAGCTCAGTGCTCGCCTCACGGTCATTCGACGGCAGCGCCTCCGCTGCGTCGAAAGGGGCGCTGGCGCCGATGGCGTTCTCTTCGTCGGCGGCCGTCATCGGGCGGGCAACAGCTTCAGCGGATCGAGCGGCTTGCCCTTGTGCCGCAGCTCGAAATGCAGTTTGGGTTGATCGGCGTCGGAATCGCCGAGCTCGGCGATTTTGTCGCCCCGTTTGACCATCTGGCCCTCCTTGACGAGGATGCGACTGTTGTGGGCATAGACGCTGCTGTAGCCATCGGCGTGCAGCAACACGACGAGATTGCCATGCTTCGGATAGACGCCGACGAAGATCACCTTGCCGGCGGCGGCGGCGCGCACCGGATCGCCGATCTTGCCGGCGATGTCGATGCCGCGGTTGATCGCCTGCGCGCCACCGTTGCCATCGCTGAACGTGGCGATGAGCTTGCCGCTGGCGGGCCAGAGCCAGTCGATACCAGAGTCCGTCGCAGCGCCAGGCGATGTCGCCGGCGCAGCTGGCGCAGCAGGATTTGCGGGGGCGGGCACGGGCGCAGCGGCCGCTGCGGGCGGCGGTGCGGATTCGCCCTTGAGCAGAGCGAGATTCTCTGCCGAGTAAGGCAGCTTGCCGCCTTTCGGCGCGCGCTTGACGGCATCATGGCTGCCGGGCACCACCGTCGGCGCTGGCGGGACGGCACTACCGGCGGGAGCGCCGTCGAGCGGACGGGCAACGACGGCGCCGCTGCCGATGACCGGGCGCACTTCGGCGCCTTCCGGGGATGGCGCCGCCCCTGCAGCAGGCGCCGGTGGCGCGCCGGGCGGGGTCAGACGCAGGGTCTGGCCGACGCTGATGCGGCTCGTGTTGTCGAGACCGTTCCAAGCGGCGAGGTCGCGCGGACTCAGACCATGCTCGCGGGCGATGCTGTAGAGGGTATCGCCCTTCCTGACGACATGCACCTTGCCCACGGGTTCGGCAGGCCGAGCCACACGCGGCGTCTCGATGCGCGCGGCCGATTGCACCTCGGTCACGGGCGCCGGCACGGTGCTGGCGCAGCCGGCGAGGAGGAGCAGCGCGAGGGTGAAGATTTTGCGTCTCATCAGGCGACTCCAGGCAGCAGCGGTACGAAGCGCACCGCCTCGAAGAGGCTTTCCTTCCAGCCCTGCGCGGTGCGCTCGACGACCATCAGCGTCTGCGCGCCGCTGCCGACCGGCATCACCAGGCGTCCGCCGACCGCCAACTGGTCCTTCAATGCCTGCGGCACGGCCGCAGCCGCCGCGGCGACGATGATCGATTCGAACGGCGCCGCTTCGGGCAGCCCCATCATGCCATCGCCATGCTTGAGGCGCACGCGCGCAAGGCGCAGGGCCTTGAGGTTCTCGCGCGCCCGCGCCAGTAGCGAGGCGAGCCGTTCGATGCCATAGACTTCGCGCGTCAGCTGGGCGAGCACGGCCGCTTGATAGCCGCAGCCGGCGCCCACCTCCAGGGTCTTGCCGAGCCCGGCGCGACCTTCGAGCAACAGCTCGATCATGCGCGCGACGATGTAGGGCTGCGAGATGGTCTGGCCGAGGATCAGCGGCAGCGCGGTGTCCTCATAAGCGCGGTGCGCCATCGCCGGCTCGACGAAGATGTGGCGCGGCACGACGCCGAGCGCCATCAGCACCTGTTCGTTCTTGATGCCCTGTTCGCGCAGGCGTTCGATCATGCGCGCGCGCGTGCGCTCCGAGGTCATGCCGACGCCACGCAAGCCGACATGCGCGTTCATCGTCCGAGCCACTCCCGCACGCGGCCGAGCTGGGCGTTGTGCGTCAAGTCGATCTGCAACGGCGTGATCGACACCCTGCCCTGCGCGACCGCATGGAAATCCGTGCCCTCGCCGGCATCGGCCGCCGCACCGGCGGGCCCGATCCAATACACCGTGTCGCCGCGCGGGGAGACCTGCTTGACCACCGGCTCGGCCTTGTGGCGCCGCCCCAGCCGGGTCACTTCCCAGCCGGCGAGCGCTTCGATCGGCACGTCCGGGACATTGACGTTCAAGAGCACCGGCGCACCAAAGGGCCGAGCGCAAAATTGCTCGACCAAGGTTCGGGCGACGCGTGCCGCCGTCTCGAAATGGCGCCCCGCGAAGCTCGCCAGCGAGATGGCCAGCGCGGGGATGCCGAGCAGATAGCCTTCCATCGCCGCCGCGACGGTGCCGGAATAGATCGTGTCATCGCCCATGTTGGCGCCGAGGTTGATGCCGGAAATCACCATGTCCGGCTCTTGTGGCAGCATGCCGGTCACCGCCAGATGCACGCAGTCGCTGGGCGTGCCATTCACATAGTGGAAACCGTTCTCCGCCGTCTTGAGCAGCAGGGGGCGATCGAGGGTCAGCGAATTCGAAGCGCCGCTCCTGTTCCGCTCGGGCGCCACCACGGTGACCTTGCCCAGATCCTGCAAGGCCGCGGCGAGCGCGACGAGCCCCGGGGCCGAATAGCCGTCGTCGTTGGAGAGCAGGATATTCATGACGCGATTTTACCGGAGCCCTGCCATCGTCCTGCGCATGAAACAGAGGTCCTCCCAGGCCTTGGCCTTGTCCGGCAGGTTGCGCAGCAGATAGGCGGGATGGTAGGTGACGATCAAGGGTATGCCGGCAAAGTCATGGACGATCCCGCGCGCCTTGGCGATCGTCACCTCCTGCTGCAGCAAAGTCTGTGCGGCGGGCTTGCCGAGCGCGACGATCAACTTCGGGCGGATCAGCTCGATCTGCCGCGCGAGAAACGGCCAGCAGGCCGCCGTCTCAGCGGCTTCCGGCGTGCGGTTGTTGGGCGGCCGGCATTTCACCGCATTGGCGATATAGACGTTCTCACCGCGCTTGAGACCGACCGCGGCGAGCATCGCATCGAGAAGCTTTCCCGCCTGACCGACGAAGGGTTCGCCGCGCTCGTCTTCCTCGGCGCCCGGCCCTTCGCCGACGAACAGCCAGTCGGCATGGATGTCGCCGACGCCGAGCACCGCCTGCTTGCGCGTCTTGTACAGCTCACAGGCCGTGCAGGTCGCGACGGCTTGCCGCAATTCCTCCCAGCTCATCGCGGCGATCGCGGCGGTGCGCTCATCGACCGATGGCGACAAGGCAGGCGCTGCCTCGCCGCCCCTTTTCTTCGCCGGCTGGCGCAGTTTCCAGATCGGGCCGAGGCCCATTTCCTTGATCAACTGTTCGCGGTTCATGGTTTCCTGGCCATCACGATGGCATCTTCCCTTCCTTCACGTGCCGGATAGTAAGCCCGCCGCCGGCCGATTTCGACGAAGCCTGCCTGCCGGTAGAAAGCGACTGCCGGCAGATTCGAGGGACGCACCTCGAGCAGCAGGCGCGTCATGCCGGCCGTGCGCGCCCGCGCGGCGAGGAATTCGAGCAGTGCGCGGCCACGTCCGGCGCGCTGCCGATCCGGCGCGATGCCGATCACCAGCAGATGCGCCTCATCGACCGCATACATCAGCACCGCGAAGCCGATCAGGCGGTCGCCTTCGCGCATTACCCAGGCATCATAACCGGCGGCGAGCGCATCGAGAAAATTGCCGCGCGTCCAGGGAAATTCCTGCACCGCCTCCTCGATGGCCAGCACCGCATCGATATCTTCCGGCGTCATCGGCACGAAACTCATTTCTCACCGCCGCGCGCGCGGCGTTCCGCGACGGTGAGCGCCACCTTGTCACGCAGATAGACCGGCTGCGCCTCTCTCGCCGACACGCCTTCGCCACGCGCGAGCAACGGGGCGGCGAGCCGCGCGCAAGCCGCGGCGCTCGGAAATAGCGCCGCATCGACGGCTTCGAGACGTCCACCCATGCGGGCGCGGATCGCCTCGCCGTGCGGTGTCGCAAAGCCATCGCCGACCCCGCGGAAGCCATCGCCTTCCGGCAGGGGTGCCGTTCCGCCAGCGCCGACTTTCGGCGCCATCAGCGCCGTGACCTCCCCCCCGGCAACCCGATAGGCGCCGAGATAGACTTCGTTCATCCGCGCATCGAGGCAGGTGAGCACTAAACCGTCGCCCGCCGCCAGGGCCAGCGCGGCCAGGGTCGATACCGGCACCAGCGGCAGATCGAGGCCACAGGCGAGCCCCTGCGTGACGCCGCAAGCCAGCCGCAAACCGGTAAAGCCGCCGGGGCCGGCGCCGAAGGCGATGCCATCGAGCTGTTTCAACGTCAGCCCGCTTTCAGCGAGCAATTCCAGCGCCCAGGGCAGCAGCACTTCGGAGCCGCCATTGGCGAAATCCGCGCATTTTTCGCTCACGGTGCCGTCGCACCACAAGGCGACGGACAGGCGGCGCGTGGCCGCTTCGAAGGCAATCAGTTTCACGCGGCGGATTCTACCGGGCACCGCTCAGGTAATCGATGCGCCGCTGCCGCGCAGCGGCGCACTCAGCATCTCCTGCGGCCCGGCAGCGGTCGCGGTCGAAGCCCAGCCAGGCGAGGAGCGGCCGCCGCCAGCCCTGCTTCGCCGCGGTGTCGATCGCCAGCGCGATGCCTGCCGGCGGCAGGCGGCCGGCGTGCAACAGCACGGCAGCCGCAACCAGTCGCGACAGCGGCTCGTCGATCGCGGAAAGTGTCGCGAGCGCATCGCGGCTTGCCGGCACACCGCGTTGCGCCGGGGGCAAGCGCTCGGCATCGAGCCTCTCCCAGCGGCCGGCGAGATAGTCAGCATACGCCTTGGCCGCAGCATCGGCATCCTGCTCGAGCGCCTCGAAAGCCGGGCACTCGGAGGAGGCGAGGCTGGCGACGGCCAGTGCGCAGACGGTGAGCTCCACCCGCGCCATCTGGCTTGCATCGCCGGTGCGGGAAACCTCTCTGCGGGCGCGCTCGAGCTCCTGCCGGGCAACACGCTCGTGGCCGGCAAAATAGGCGCTCGTGTAACTGGCGAGCGCCGCATGGGCGTTGGCCTGCCAGTCCGGCACGGCCGGTCCGCCGGCACAACCGGAAAGCAGCAGTAACAACGCCAACCAGTACCTCATGGCAGCTTGAGCTCCCGATCTCTCGCAAACGGCCACTTGCGATTGACCTCCTCGACGAGCTGGGAGATGCGCCGCAGACTCCCCTCGACCTCGGCGCGCAAGACATCGAGATCTTCGCTCGCCACGCGCGCATTCACGGCGATCTTCTGCGCTTCATCGAGCGTCGCATCGACTTTCCTGAGACTTTCGCGCGCCGCCGCCAGCAAGCGGCGCAGCTCGTCGACGGCCGCCAGTGACGTATCGAGCACGCCGCCGGAGCCGGCGATCTTCGCTTCCGCCGTGTCGATCAGGCGGTTGGTGCGCTCGAGCGCGGCGAGGATCCGCTGTGCGCCGTCTTCGCCGATCAGGCCGGGCAAGGCGCCGCCTTTGCCCGTCATCCGGCCGGTGAGGGTTTCGACATTGGCCAGACTTCTATTGAGCGCCGCTTCCTCGCCCGTCATGCGCTTGAGGTTTTCAATCAGCTCGCGCATCGTCGCGACGAGCTGCGGAATGCCGGCCGTGGCATCACCGATCAAGACCTCGCGGCGCGCCCCTTCTTCGAGCGGCGGATCGTCGAGGATGCCGGTGTAGGCGCGCAACTTTGTGCCGCCGACGAGACCGCGTTCGAGCGTGAACACCGAGGATGTGCGCAGCCAGCGGGCATCCTTGACTGGCACCTCGACATGGATGTGCGCCTTGCCGTCTTCTCCCAGCTCGATCTTCGCCACCCGGCCGATCGCAAAGCCGGAAAAGGTCATGTCCATGCCGACGGCAACCCCTTCAGAATTTTCCGCCAGCAGCACGAAATGCCGTTTCTCCTCGAACACCCCACGCGCGTGCATCACGTACAGCACGAAGCCGGCAAGCAGGGCGATGAGCAAGGCCAAGAGTAGATAGGCCTTGGCGGTGGCATGCGCAATCGGCGTAGCCAGCGGATCGCGTTCGACGGGTTCCGTGTCCATGATCACAGATGCAGCACGATGAGACTCGCACCTTCGATCAGCACGAGAGAAAGGAACAGCCGCGCCATCACGCGCATTTCGCTGCCCGCCGCGGCGCGGCGCGGCGTATCGAGCGCCACCGTGGCCGGCGCCGCCCCGACGGCCAGACCGAACAGCACTGTCTTGAGCAGAAATCCGGGCAGGGTCACCGGGTCGAACACCTGACCGACGAGTCGCGAGAAACCGGCAATTCCCCAGGGGGTGAGGCCATAGACGATGAGATAAGCCACGAGCAGCGCGATC
Organism: Sulfuricystis thermophila; assembly: GCF_004323595.1. Classification (GTDB taxonomy): domain Bacteria; phylum Pseudomonadota; class Gammaproteobacteria; order Burkholderiales; family Rhodocyclaceae; genus Sulfuricystis; species Sulfuricystis thermophila. Next base: position 884,847 of record NZ_AP019373.1, on the reverse strand, counting down.
AGGCTGCTCGCCAGCGTCAGCAGCAGCGTGGCGAACAGGTTGCCGATGAAACCGGGCAGCACGATGCGCAGGAAGGCCTCACCCACGGCCAACGGCTCGCCATGGGCACGCAGCCCGGCGAGATGATCGAGCACCGCCAAGCCTGAGCGCATCGCGACGAACAAGGCTGCCGCGAGAGGCAGGAGTTCGACGACGAAGACGCGCACCACCCCTTCGAGCGCCAGATGAGAAAGGCCGTAGCTGGCGGCGCTCACCGCGACGATGTGCGTCGTCACCGCGGCGAAGAGCGCCGAGAACAGCGCATAGCCCGGCAGCGCCTCGCCCGCCGCGAAGCACAACGCCTGCGCCACCGCTCGGCGCACAGCGGATCGATAGCTCCCGAACGACAGCGCCGCGGTCAATAACAGCGCGAAGAAACGCACGAAACGCCATTCGCTCTCGATAGCGCGCAGCAACCCAAATCGGACGGGGAATGGAAGCTTGGAAGAATCGGCTCGGCTCATGGCGCCACCATCTTAACGCGCATGTCGCCGCGCATGTCGCCATCCGTGACCCGCGCAGCCGATCGGCCTGCCCCGCTTGCTTTTCCCCGGCACGCTTCGTATGATGAAGCTCGATTTTCTTCATACGAGGCAGCGATGACCCGTCCTTTCCCGCTCACCCTGCTGCGTCTTGCAGCTTTACTGTGCCTGGGCGCCCCGACGGCCTTCGCCCACGATCTGTGGATCGAAAAATCCGGCCAGCAATTCACCCTGTATCAAGGCCATCGCCACAGCGCCCATGCCGGCGCCGAAACGATGGACTATGGCAAGAATTTCGTCACCGCCGCCAGCTGTTTCGATGGCCGTGGCGGGAAACGTCCGCTCGCTGCGACAAGCCCCGCGCCCTGGAAAGCCAGCGGCGAGTGTGCGGCGCTCCTCATTACCGCTTCTTCCGGCTATTGGAGCAAGACGCCGTGGGAGACGAAGAACGTGCCGAAGCCGCAAGCGCCTGGTGCCATCAAGAGCTGGCGCTCTTCCGAGAGCATCAAGCGGCTCGAGCGCTGGGCGCCGCCCTTTGCAAACCCTTTGAGCGAAGGGCTGGAAATCGTGCCGGAAGCCGATCCATTCACGCTCAAACCCGGCGACAAACTCATCGTGCAGGTCGTTCTCTCCGGCAAGCCGCAGGCGAACGTGCCGGTGGCCTATCACGGCGAGACGCGCGGCACGACCGACCCGCAAGGCAAGATCGCGATCCGTCTGCGCCATGGCGGGCTGCAGCTCATCTCGGCAAGCCTCGAGCAGCCGCTTGCCGACGGCAAGGCCGATGTCGAGATCATGGCGGCTACGCTGCAATTCGAGCTGCCGCAATGAAGCGTTTTCTCGGCCTGTTGCTGCTTGGCTTGAGCCCCCTCGTGGCGGCGCACGAAGTGCACATGCGCATCGAACCCTCGCGCGCCGTGGTGATCACGCTTTCCTATGCCAATGGCGAGCCCTTCGCTTACGAAAAATACGCCCTCACCGCCGCAGGACAACCCACGCCGCAGCAGGTCGGCAACACCGACGCCGCCGGCCGCATCGTTTTCCTGCCCGGCCAACACGAGAAATGGCAACTTGCGGCCACCTCGGCCGATGGCCATGGGGTGAGCCAGGAAATCACCGTGCCGATCCACGATGCCGCCGCTTTGGCAACGCCCGCCGCCGATCCGACGCCGCCACGCTGGCTCATCGCCTTGAGCGGCATCGCCTTGATCTTCGGCCTGTTTGGTCTCTGGCAACTTTTCCTGCGGAGGAAACGATGAAACGCCTCATGATCTCCCTGCTGCTTTCGCCGACTGTCGCGCTCGCCCATCACGGCGTCGCCGGTGTCGGCGCGGCCGCCCTCGAAGGGCCGGGCGCGCCGGTCGAGTCGGCGAGTTCCGCCGTCCTGCCCGTCGGCAAAACGCTGCTCTATGCCAAGCTCGATCATGCGAAATTCAAGACCTATGATCCGGACCCTGCCAATCCGGAAAGCGATTATGCCAACTACTGGATGCTGGGGCTGGGCCACGGGTTCACCCCCTGGTTCTCGGCCTATTTCTTCGTCCCCTATCACGTCAAGATCGACGAGCCCGGCGGGCTCGATTCGAAAGGCTGGGCCGATGTCTCGGTCATGGGCCAGATCGGTTTCAAATACGATGGCGGGCTCAAACTCGTGCCGGCGCACGAGAGCCTCGACGACATGGAAGACTGGCATTTCACCGTGTTCTTCGGTAGCACCTTGCCGACCGGCAACGCCAACCATCGGCTCGCCGACGGGACGATCGATCCCGGCAAAGCACACGGTTTCGGCAAACCGGCGCTCAGCCTCGGCGTCACGGCGACCAAGCAGCTGACGCGTGATATCACCTTCAACCTCGAAGCCTCGACGATCCGTTTCCGCGAATACCGTTACGACGACGGCCAGACGATGAAATTCGGCACCGAGAATCGGTTGAACCTCGGCCTCGCGCAACGTCTCCACTCGCATGCCGAGCATCGCCTGCGGCTCGATGGCGTACTGGAGGCGCAATACCTGCAACTGGGCCGCGACATCGAAAACGGCGCGCCGGCCGAGGCCACCGGCGGCAGAATGCTCTATCTCATGCCGGGGCTGAGGCTCTACAAGGACAACATGAGCTTCGCCTTCGGCATCAAGAAAGCGGTGTGGACCCGTCTCAACGAATCGGCCGACCAGCAGGGCGCCGAAGGCAAGGAAAAATACCGGCTGGTCTTTTCCGCCTCCTACCTCTTCTGACCTCTGATCCCTGATCCCTGATCCCTGACCTCTGACCCCCTGACCTCTGATCCCTGACCTCTGATCCCTGACCTCTGCCATGCACATCCCCGACGGCTTCCTCTCGCCGCAGACCTATCTGCCCGCCACGCTGCTGGCCGTCGGGACGTGGGTCTGGGCGGCCCGGGGGCTCAAATCGCGACTGGATGAAACCCTGCTGCCACGTCTGGCGATGGTCACGGCGCTCGCCTATGCCCTGGGGCTGGTGATGCTGCCGCTGCCCGGCGGCACCTCGGCGCATCTGATCGGTGTCGCAATGCTCGCACTGCTGTTTGGCTGGCGGCTCGCCTTTCTCGCCTATTCCGGCGTGCTGCTCCTACAGGCGCTGCTCTTCGGCGCCGGGGGCTTGACCGCGCTGCCGGTCAATGCCCTGGCGATGGGGTTCATCGGCAGCGGGACGGCACTGATCATCTTCCGCCTGGTAAAACGCAGCAACGAATCCGTCGCGGTGCTGTTATCCGCCTGGGCTTCCGTCATCCTGCCGGGCATCGTCATCGCCCTCGTGCTGGGGCTGCAGCCCTTGATCGCCCACAAACCCGACGGTTCGCCGCTGTTCTTTCCCTTCGGCTGGTCGATCACCTTGCCGGCGATCCTGATCCCCCATGCCCTGATAGGCCTCGCCGAAGCGGCGCTCACCCTGTTCGTCTGGCGCTATGCGAAAGCACGCAAATGGACATCCTAACGCGCATGCCAGCAATCGGCACCCGCGGAGGATGAAATACCATGCGCAAAAATAAACGCCCGCCCTCCCCCAACCCCTCCCTCGCGGGAGGGGAGACTATCAGCGCGGCTTGCGCCGCGAAGGTAGGCTGCCGTCAAGGAAACGAAAGGCGGCGCACTTTTTGCCTTGTATTTCACTTTACACCGCGCCAAAAACTCCTCCTCTACCTTGCCGTTCTGCCAGCGCCGACGCTCATCCATCAGCCGGCGCTTCTCGCCGCCGGGTTCGCCCTCGCTTTGCTGCTTGCCGGCAAAACGCGCTGGCGCATCTTGAGCCGCAGCCTCATTGCGATCCTCGCTTTCAATCTGTCGGTGAGCCTCGGCGTCGTCTTGGTCGGTCTGTGGCAAGGCCGCATCGATGTCGATTGGCTGCTGCTTGCCAACCTGCGCGTGCTGCTGATGGTCTATCTCGGTTTCTGGTTCGTCGCGCAAGGCGATCTCATCGCCGCGCTCGACGGTCTGCCGACCGCACGGCGGCTGGTCACACTGACGCTCGGCCAGATCCGCACCTTCGAGCGCGTGCTCGGTGATTTTCGCCTGGCTTTCGCTAGCCGGAACATCGCGCGCCCCCGTCTCCTCGACCGTCGCCATCACGCCGGCGCACAGGTCATCGCCCTGCTCGACAAGGCACAGGCGCAGGCCCTTGACGTGGCGCTGGCGATGCGCTCGCGCGGAACGTTCGATTGATGCTGGAACTCAACGACATACGCTTCGGCTGGGAAGCCGACCCGCCGGTGATCGAAACTCTCTCGCTCAAGGTGCGCGCCGGCGACAAGCTCGTGCTGTTGGGTGCCAACGGCTGCGGCAAATCCACCCTGCTCAAGCTGATGAACGGGCTCATCGAACCGCAGTCGGGCTCCCTCCTTTACGAGGGCATGCCGCTCACAAAGTCGGCGCTGGCGGAACGGCACTTCGCGCGGCGCTTTCGCACCGAGTGCGCGCTGCTCTTCCAGCATCCGGAGGCGATGCTGTTCAATCCGACGGTGCGCGAGGAAATCGCCTATGGGCCGCGGCAGCTGGGGCTTGCCGACGTCGAGGCGCGCGTCGCGCACTGGGCCGCCGCCCTGGGGCTCACAGCGCTCTTGGACAAACCGCCGTTTCTGCTCTCCGGCGGTGAAAAGCAGAAAGTGGCGCTCGCCGCGATCCTGGTGCTGGAGCCGAAACTGCTGCTGCTCGACGAACCCTCGGCCAGCCTCGATCCGGCCAGCGTCGGCTGGCTCATCGATCTGCTCATCGAATCGAGCATGACGGTGGTCGCAGCGACCCACAATCTGTCACTCGCCGCCGAACTCGGCAGCCGCTGTATCGTCCTGGACCCACGTGGCCGGTTGCTCTTCGACGGCCCGGTCGAGGCGGCGCTGGGCAACCTCGCGCTACTCGAAGAAGCGCATCTCGCGCACCGCCACCGTCACCGGCACGGCGGCGCGCAGCATAGCCATTTGCACGCCCATGATTGGGGCAGCAGTTGATCAATGCACACTGCCGAAGGACCGGTCGAGCGTACCTTGCGGCAGCGGCAGGCCGGCCAGTTTGCAGCCCTGCGCCAGCGGACCACCGGGAAAGAGGGCATACAGATGCCGACGGCCGCCCTCATGAGCGAATGCCTTCTCGAGCGCCTGGGTCACGTCGCGCGCTTTCCATTGCGGCCCTTCGGCGCGGTACATCTCGCGCAGGTGATGGATCACGTCCCAATGCGCCTCGGTCAAGGTCAAACCCTCCTCTTCGGCGAGCTGGTGGGCGACGCGCGGCGACCAGTGCGGCAAGTCGGCGAGAAAACCTTCGGCATCGAAATTGGCGAGCTTCGGATTGGCGATGAACTTGTTGATGTCGTACATGGCAGCCTCCTTGGGTGTGTTTCGGGTGCAACGAGCGGTCGGCTTTACCCGACTCTTTTACTATGCTTTTAAATAAGCACATTACCCTGTGATGTCAAGGAGGAAATTTCAGCGCCCAGGACCGCGCCGATAAAACCGCCCCGCATCGCGGATGTCGCGACGCAGCTGTTGCCGCTCTTCTGGAGACATTTGTCGCCACGCCTCGTGGCGCTCGCGCCGCTCTTCGCGCCACTCCCGCCAGTGCTCGCGCTGTTCCGGGGGCATCCCGTAGCGTGGCTGCCATGGCGCTTCGCTTGGCCGCGGCGGGCCGGGTGGCGCAAACGGCGCCTCCTGCGCCCCTGCGCTCGCCATACTTGCCAGCCACCCCAGCAGGAAGAGAATCTGCACGCGCTTTTTCATGACTGGAATTGTAGGACGCGGCACTGCCCAGGCGAGCCCGGCTTTGTAACAATCCGTTGCCGAGGGCCGGCCATGCAACATCCGGATAAGATTCCAGCGGACATTCGGCGCTATCCTTGCAAATCATGAACACCGAGACCCGCAAACCGAAAATCCTCGTCGTCGATGACGATGTGCGGCTGAGAAGCCAGCTCGAACGCTATCTCGGCGAGCAAGGCTTCACCGTCAAGGCGGTGGGCGACGCGCCGCAGATGGATCGCCAGCTCGAGCGCGAGCTCTATGATCTCATCGTGCTCGACCTGATGCTGCCCGGCGAGGATGGTCTGTCGATTTGCCGCCGGCTGCGCGCGAACCGCGACGCTTACCATGACGTCGCGATCCTGATGCTCACCGCCAAGGGTGACGACATCGATCGCATCGTCGGCCTGGAGCTCGGCGCCGACGATTATCTGGGGAAACCCTTCAATCCGCGCGAGCTGGTCGCGCGCATCCATGCCATCCTGCGCCGACGCAGCAGGTTGATGCCGGCGGGTGCGCCCGCGCCGACGTCGGAGATCGTCCGCTTCGGCAAGGTCGAGGTGAATCTCGCCACCCGTGAGTTGCGGCGCAACGGCAGCACGACGATGCTCACCACCGGCGAATTCAGCCTGCTCGCGGTGCTGCTCAAGCATCCGCGCCAGCCGTTGTCGCGCGACAAGCTGATGGAACTCGCCCGCGGCCGCGAGCATGGCGTGTTCGACCGCGCGATCGATGTGCAGATCTCGCGCTTGAGAAAGCTCGTCGAAGAAGACCCGGCCAAGCCACGCCACATCCAGACGGTCTGGGGCTTCGGCTACGTGTTCGTTCCCGACGGCGGGGATGCGGCCTAAACGCGCATGACAGCACACTCACCCGCAGAGGATGAAATGCCCATGCGCAAAAATAAACACCCGCCCACCCCCAGCCCCTCCCTCGCGGGAGGGGAGACTGTCAGCGCGGCGTGCCGCCGCGAGGGTAGCTTTCGTCGTCGAAACGATCGTTGGCTCATTTTTTGCTGTGGATTCCACTAAATTGCTGCCGCGCAGCCTGTTATGGCGCGCTTTCCTGCTGATCGCCACGCTGATGCTGGCGGCGGTGGCCGCCTGGCTCGCGATCTTCCGTCAGGCCGAGATCGAGCCGCGCGCCCACGTCTTGAGCCAGATGATCGTCAGCATCAGCAATCTGACGCGCACCGCCTTGCTCACCGCGCGACCGGAACGGCGCCTCGACCTGTTGGCCGAACTGTCCGACAGCGAAGGTGTGCACGTCTATCCGGCAGAAGCCGATGACCGCGTCACGCCACCGCCGCCCTCGCCGCTCACCCGTCATCTGGAGGCCGACCTGCGCGAGCGGCTCGGCCCGCAGACACGGCTTGCCTTCGAGCTCAATGGCGAGCCGGGGCTGTTCGTCAGCTTCCGCATCTTTCCCGGCGAGGAAGGCGAATTCTGGCTCGCACTGCCGCGCGAACGCCTCGAACGACGCTTTCCGCTGCAGTGGCTGGGCTGGGGCGCCCTGGTGCTGCTCCTCGCGCTGGCAGGCGCCTGGTTGATCGTGCTGCTGCTCACCCGTCCGCTCAAGGCACTGGAAAGCGCGGCGCACCAGCTCGGCCAGGGCAAAACACCCGCCAAGCTCCCCGAACGCGGCCCCGACGAGATCGTCGCCGTCACCCACGCCTTCAACCAGATGAGCGCGAACCTCGCCCGGCTCGAAGAGGATCGCCGCCTGCTGCTCGCCGGCATCTCGCACGACCTGCGCACCCCGCTTGCGCGTCTGCGTATGGAGATCGAACTCTCGGTCAGCGATTCGGAGGCGCGCGCCGGCATGGCGGCCGACATCGACGAAATGGATCGCACCATCGGCCAGTTCCTCGACTTCGCACGCCCACAGGCGCAGGTAAGTGCCGCAGCGGCGCCGACGAATCTCGCCGCATGGCTCGAAGAGATCGCCGCGCGCTATGGCGACAAGGTGAAGTGCCGTCCCGCCAGCGCCGAGTTTTCGCACCCGGTCGAGCGCGAGCCTCTGCGGCGGGCGATCGTCAATCTGATCGAAAATGCGCTGCGCCATGGCGGCGGCAGCGCACCGGTGGAATTGGCGCTCGAGCGGGAAGACGGCCGGCTCGTCATCGCCGTGCTCGACCGCGGACCCGGCATCGCTCCAGAGGACGCCGAGCGCCTGAAGCAGCCTTTCACGCGCGGCGAGGCGGCACGCACCAATGCGAGCGGCGCCGGTCTCGGCCTGGCGATCGTCGAGCGCATCGCGCGCGCCCATGGCGGGCATCTGGAACTCCTGCCACGCGAAGGCGGCGGGCTCGCGGCACGGATCGTGCTGCCCTTCAACCCAGATTGTCCATTAGACCAGGCTGATGCGCCATGAGCATGCGAAACGGTCATTTCATCGCCCTACACGGCGGGTTTCGGGCTGCGGGCGGCTTCTTCGCGCCCCCGCTCCTCGCCAATAGACACCGTTATTGGCTCGTCGCGGGGACGCAAACCTGCTCGCCCTCACCTTCGAAACCCGCTCGTGTTCCAATGGACAATCTGGGTTCAATTGAGCTTCTTTCCCTCGCCAATGCGTTCTAGGAAGGCACGCGCGGCCTCGTGCCCATGCGCGGCGGCCATGCGCAGCCATTTCATCGCCAGCTTCGGATTCTTCGTCCCGCCGGCGCCGCGATACCAGGCGCAGCCGAGCTCGTACTGGGCATTCGGTTCGCCGAGCAGCGCCGCACGGCGCAAATACTTCAGTGCACGTTTCGCGTCGCGGCGCACCCCTTGGCCATAAAGCAGCATGAAACCGAGGCTGTAGAGCGCATAGGCATCCTCGTGCTGCTCGACCGCCTGGGCGAACCAGCGATAGGCCTCGCGGTAATTCTGTACCACGCCCTCGCCGTGGTAATAAAGATCCGCGAGCGCCAGCTTGGCGTCGAACAAGGTCGCGGCGCGCCGGTACCAGGTCACCGCCTGCACGGCGTCGTTTGGGCCGCCGAGACCGTGACGCAGACATTCGGCCAGCATCCAGGCGGCGCGACGGTGGCCGAGCTCACCGGCCTTGCGGTAGCACTCGCGGGCACGCGCGGCATCGACGAGCGTGCCGCGGCCGTGGAAATGGCGCTCGCCCTCGTTGAACCAGTAACGTTCCAGCTCGTCCAGCGCCGGCTGCCAGCCTTGCTCGGCCGCTTCGCGCAATAGGGCCTCGCCGCGCTCGATGTCGGCCTGGCCACCGATCCCATACAGCAGACAACGCCCCAGCTCGGCCTTGCCATGCGCAAGACCTGCCGTGGCGGCTTCATGGTAATGGCGACGCGCCGCGACCGGATCGGCCGCCACGCCCTCGCCATGCTCGTGACATTCCCCGAGCCAGACGTGCGCGCTCGCCTCGCCGCCCGCCGCAGCCCGTCGGTACCAGGCGAGCGCCAGCGCCTTGTTTTCCTCGACGCCTTCGCCCCAACGGTAGCAATGGCCCAGCTTGAGCTGCGCGCGCGCATGGCCGCGGCTGGCCGCCTCGCGCCACCAATGCACGGCTTGCATCAAATCACGCTCGACCAGTCCGAGGCCGGCCGCATGGGCTTCGCCCAGCTCGAATTGCGCTTCACGGCTGCCGAGCGCGGCCGCCCGACGATACCAGGCCAGACCGGCGGCCGGGTCGGCGGGCAGGCCGAAGCCGAAGGTCGCGCATTGGCCGAGCAGGGTCATCGCTTCGACCACCCCCTGCCGTGCCGCGGCACGCAGCCAGCGCACCGCTTCAGGGTAATCGACCGCCACCCCTTCCCCCGCATACAAACACAGGCCAAGGCTGAACATCGCCGTCGGCACCCCCGTCTTGGCGGCTTCGCGCCACAGCCGTACGGCTTCGGCGCGGTCTTGGGCGATGCCACGACCGAAGAAGCAGCAGCGTGCAAGGAGATCGGACGCCTCGGCATGGCCTTGCCCACTGGCGCGGCGCAACCAAGCCACGGCCGCTGCGGGATCGACAGGAAGGTAATCGCCCGCATAGGACAATCTGCCCATCCAGTACTGCGCCTCGCGGTTGCCATGCTCTGCCGTTTCGCGCAGCAACGTCAAGCCGCGCTCGCGGTCAGCAGCCACGCCATGCCCGCGCAGCAGGCAGAGCGCGAACCAGGTCGCGCCGCGGCCATCCTGCTGCCGCGCAGCCCGTTCGAAGAGCGCCGCCGCCTCACGAAAATCGCGCGGCAGACCGATGCCCTGATAGAGCAGCCAGCCCAGCACCGCCTCGCCGGCCGGGCATTGTCGTTCCGCGCTGCGTGTCGCCCAGCGCACCGCATCCTGCGCCGATTGCGGCACCTCCTTGCCGACCGCGAAACGCCAGGCCAGTTCCGCTTGGGCGTGAGGATTGCCGCCCTGCGCCATGCGCTGCAACTCCGGCCACTCGACCTCCTGCCAGAAGGCATCGGCATGACCGAGGAGGTCGAGCCCTTCGGCAATGCCGCGCTCGACCAGGCTACCCTCGAGCGCCTCGCGAAACAGGCCGATCAGCGCAGGGGTTTCCAGCGGGACGAGGTTCATCGGCCAGGCAAGATCAGAGAACGGCAGCGGGCGAAAATGAGAAAAGCGACCAGAAACGACGGCTGTTCGAATTATCCCCAAAATTTGTGGATAACTTTGTGAATCGCTTGCGCATGATGTTGCTAAGTAGCCATCGGGAAAGGACTTTTGTTACTTCGGCGCAAAACTGACCAAAATAAATATCATTATTTATCAATGAGTTATACGGATATTGCGAGATTTTGGCGGCACTCCAGTCACATTTCGGCAAGATTCTCGGAGACGAAACACGATTGTGGATGAGGTAGCATTCGCCGAGTGCCTCCAGCCACCCTTTTAACCCCATTTTCGCACCAATTGAACGCAGAAATCCTCACCGTCAGCGAGCTCAACCGTGCCGCCCGTCAGCTGCTCGAACAGCACTTCCCACTGCTGTGGGTCAGCGGCGAGATTTCCAACCTGACGCGTGCCGCATCCGGGCACCTGTATTTTTCCCTGAAGGACGACCAAGCACAGGTGCGCTGCGTGATGTTCCGTTCGCGTGCCCAACTGTTGCCTTGGCGGCTCGAAAACGGCCAACAGGTCGAAGCGCAGACGCTCGTCACGCTTTATGAGGCACGTGGAGAATTCCAGCTCAACGTCGAAGCTCTGCGCCGCGCCGGCCTTGGCCGCCTCTACGAGCGCTTCCTGCAGCTGCGCGACAAGCTCGGCCGTGAAGGATTGCTCGATGCCGCCCGAAAGCGGCCGCTGCCGCGCTACCCATGCCGGGTCGGCATCGTCACCTCCGCCCAGGCCGCAGCACTGTCCGACGTGCTCGCCGCCTTCGCGCGGCGGGCGAAACATGTCGAGCTGATCGTCTATCCGACCCTGGTGCAAGGCACGGACGCCCCGGCCAGCCTGGTTGCCGCCCTGGCCAAGGCCTATGAGCGCGCCGAATGCGATCTGCTGCTGCTCGTGCGCGGCGGTGGCAGTCTCGAGGACCTCTGGGCCTTCAACGATGAGGCGGTGGCGCGGCAGATCGCCGCCGCGCCGATGCCCATCATCGCCGGCATCGGCCACGAAACCGACACGACGATCGCCGATCTCGTCGCCGACCAGCGGGCCGCAACCCCCACCGCCGCCGCAGAACTGGCCAGCGCCGGCTGGCATGCCGCGGCCAAGGAGCTCGCCACTCTCGCCACTACCTTGCAGCGCACGTTGCGAACGGCGCTGGAGGGCCGCATGCAGGCAGTCGACCGGTTGGCCCTGCGACTCATTCATCCCGCCCAGCGGCTCGCCGCCGGACGTCAACGGCTGGAATCGCTCGAACACCGTTTGCACGCGGCGATCGAGCGACGCCTGGCGCAACAGACCCGTCTCGGCCCGCTGGAACACCGTCTGCGTCGGGCCATCCACGACCGGCTGGCGCGTTGCCAACACAGCCTTTCCCGTTGTCGAGGCGCGCTGGTCGGTCTTTCACCGCTCGCCACGTTGGAACGCGGCTACAGCATCGTGCGCCAGGTCGATGGCACCATCGTGCGGGACGCCAGCCGTCTCGCAGCTGGAGAACGTATCGAGCTACAGTTTGCCCGCGGCAAGGCCTGCGGCCACATCGAGACGATCACCCCGGCCGGCGACTTGTAAAATCGTGTCCGAGCGCCATATAGTTTGCGAGCTTTCAACCCCAATAAACAGGAGAACGACATGGAACACACCCTTCCCCCCCTGCCCTATCCGAAAAACGCCCTGGCGCCGTACATGTCCGAGGAAACCTTCGACTACCACTACGGCAAGCATCATCAGGCTTACGTCACCAACCTGAACAACCTGATCAAGGGCACCGAATACGAAAACCTCGATCTCGAAGCGATCGTCAAGAAGGCGCCGGCCGGCGGCATCTACAACAATGCCGCACAAGTCTGGAACCACACCTTCTTCTGGAACTGCATGAAGCCGAACGGCGGTGGTGCGCCGAGCGGCGCCCTGGCTGACGCGATCAACAAGAAGTGGGGCTCGTTCGACGAGTTCAAGAAGGCCTTCCAGGCGTCCGCGGTCGGCAATTTCGGCTCGGGCTGGACCTGGCTGGTCAAAAAGGCCGATGGCTCGGTCGACATCGTCAACATGGGCGCTGCCGGCACTCCGCTGACCACGGGCGACAAGCCGCTGCTGTGCATCGACGTCTGGGAACACGCCTACTACATCGATTACCGCAACCTGCGCCCGAAGTTCGTCGAGACCTTCCTCAACCACTTGGTGAACTGGGAGTTCGCCGAAAAGAACTTCGCGTAATCCCACGCTACTTCGGGAAAACGGGCGCCGCGGCGCCCGTTTCGTTTTATGCATCCGGTCTCAGTCGCGGCCGGCAAGCCAAGGCGGGTAGTTCCGCGCCGCGCCCATCACGTGTCCCGCCCACCACAATGCCAGGAAGGTCTGCAGTTCGCTGCGGTCGAAATTCTCGGTAGTGGCGATTTCATCGGCCAGAAAGGCGAACTCCTCCTGCTCACTGCGCTGGTCGTCGAGTTCGGGATAACCGCAATCGGCGAGTAGCGCTTCCTCGGCGGCGAAATGTTCCCGCGCCTTGTCCATCAACTCCGCGAACAACTGATCGAAACGCTCTTGCGCCGCCTCCTCAGCCAATGAGTCGGCCATGGCGTTGCACAACGCGAAAAAGTGCTTGTGCTGCGCATCGAGCACTTCATGCCCGACACTGAAACGCTCGTCCCAGTTCAATCGGTTGGTCATCGCTCAAAAGCCTAGAGATTCGACGACGGCCACCAGATCGGCGAAGCTGGCGGCCTCGAGCTTCTGTTTCAATACCGCCTTGTCGAGATCGGGATGATCGAACTTGGTCAGCTCGACCTCGAAGGGCAGTTCGCGGATTTCCTGCGGCGACATGAAGCCGATGTTGCAGATGTGTGCGATGCACTGGCGTTCCGCTTCGGTGAGTTCCAGTCCATGGCTGCGCAGGATTTCGAGATAGCGCTCGGCGGTGCGGTTGAGCCTTCCGGAGATCTCCAGCGTGTTTTTCAGGCCATCGGTGAGGATCGCCAGCGGCGGGCCGAAGAACACCGGCGTCTTGCCGACATGGCGGGTCTTTTCCTCGCGCGTCAGCGCCGGGGGGACCCACGTCGGGTCACCCCGGACGGGCGGGGGCTGGTCGTTTTCGATCGATTCCGCCATCAGTGCGCAACCGGATGCACCAGCTCGTGCTTCATGCCCTGCATGCCCTTCGGCGTCTGCGGGGGCGGCTCGGGCTGCAGTTGCGCGAAGCCGCGGTTGCGTTCGCCTTGCTGGACGTTGTGCGGATTGTGGCATTCGGTGCACAGGAACCAGCGCTTCTTACCGTCGCTGGCCCACTCGCCGATGCGCTTGCCATGGATGCCGTCGCGCCAGTCGCGCAGCTTGTCACCATGACACTTGCCGCACAGCAGCTGCGACTGGTCGAAATCGATCGGATCGCCGAAGTTGTCGACCAGCTTGTTGCGCTGGGTGGTGTGATGGCAATCGAGACACCAGATGCGCCCGCGGCCATGCTGGAACTCCTTGAGCTCCGGCAACAGGCCTTCCATGGTCGGGATCGGCGTCGGCTTCTTGTCTTTCGGCAGCGTCGGCGGCGTGAACTGTGGGCCCACACCATTGTGACAGGCCGTTGCGCACATCGGCAAGATGGCCAGCTTCTGCGAGCGCGGTTTGACGAGAGCATGGCCCTCGGGAATGTTTTCGAGGCCGGGCATCTTGCCCATCGGCACGGTGCCGTCGAACGGATCGCCGTACCAGAGCGCGGCGCCAGTGGTCGGCGAGCACTTGACATTAGGCCAGCCAGGACTGATCTCCCTTTGGGTCACTTCCGAAGCCCCCTTGCGGCTCTCGAAGCAAACGACCTCTTGCGGTGCCGCAGACTCGGCCGGCTTGCCTTCAGAGGGTGCAGCCTGTTGCGCCTGGGCGGCTGGTTCCTGCGCCGGCGCGCCGGATTTTTCAGCGGCGGACACCGCAAACAGCACGCCGCCGCTCGCGGCGAGGATCAGAGCGGTTATCGCGAGTTTCTTCATGGTGTCAACCTCACTTCGCTGCGGCCGCTTGTGCGCCATAGCCTGCAGTGGCCGGCTTGCCGCCATATTTGACTTCGCCCAGCAGGATGCCGATGGCGCCCTTGAGCAGGATGGTCAGGATGAAGAAGCCGAAGGCCCAGATACCCAACGTCATCAGCCACTCGACGAAGGTCGGGTAATACTCGGTCACCTCGCCGATCGGGGTGGGAATGAAACCGGGAACGATCAGGCCCATGCCCTTTTCGATCCAGATGCCGGCAAACGACATCACGCAGGGAATGACCAGCAGCTTGAAGTCGTTGCGGAAGCGCGGGATCAGGAACAGGATGAAGGCGCCCACCATCAGCACGACCGAAGACCAGAACCACGGCACCAGGCGGGTCAGTCCATGCAGGCCGAACATCAGGTAGTAAAGGCCATTGGCGTGCTCGGTGCGGGCATACAGCTCGACGACGACTTCCGACAGGGTGAGGAAGATCGCGATACCGAGACACCAGGTGACGATGGTGGTCAGCAGCTTGATCACGCTGTCATCGATCCAGAACCGGGTGTTGTTGCGGATGATCAGGAAGGCCAGGATGATCAGTGCCGGACCCGCGGCAAACGCGGTGGTGATGAAGCGGATCGGCATCATGCTGTGATGCCACATCGGACGCGCCGGCATCGTCGAGATCAGGAAGGCCGTCACGGTGTGGATCGACAATGCCCAGACGATCGCGACCCACACCACCGGCAGGAACCACTTGTAGTTGATCGGGTTGCCGGTGTATTTGCACCACAGGTAGTAGAAGCCGCAGACGAAGTTGAGGAACAGATAGCCGGTGAGCACCATCACGTCCCAACCGAGCATCGAGGAAAAGCTGTAGATACCCCAGGGCGGGATCATGTGCCAGAGGCGGTCGGGCCGCCCCATGTGGGCAAACACGAACATCATCACCATGATCACTGCGGTTATTGCCAGCATCTCGCCCAGCACCGCCACTTTGTGCATCCCCTCGTGATGATAGCCGTAGGCCGGAAAGACGATGGTCACCGCCCCCGCCGCGACGCCGACGAGGAACACCAGATTGGCAAAGTAGAGTCCCTCGTGGATCTGGCTGGTCATGCCGGTGACGATCAGGCCATCGGTGTTCTGCAGGTAGAACACATAGAGCATGCCGAGGATGAATACCCCCAAGATGCCCATCCATGTGTAGAACTTGCTGCCCCCCTTGAGGACATAGCGCACGTAGTCGGAAATGAAACGGATCAGCACGGCCGCCTCCTCAATCGTAGAAATAGAAGAACTTCGGGAAGGTATTGAGCTCGGCCTTGAGACGGAAGACATTCTTCCGCGCCAGGATCAGGCTCACCTCGCTGTTTGGATCGAGCAGGTTGCCGAACTTGCGGGCACCGACCGGGCAAGCCTCGACGCAGGCCGGATAGCGCCCATGACGAGTGCGTTGCAGACACCAGTGACACTTCTCGACCACACCACGCATCCGGGGCCGGTTACCGAGATAGTGTGTCACCGGATTCATCTCTTCTTTCGGCAGCACGGGGTTGGTGACATTGAGACGACGTGCCCAGTAAGGGCAGGCGCCCATGCACATGCGGCAGCCGATGCACCAGTTGTAGTCGATCACCACCACGCCGTCCGGCTCGCGATAGGTGGTACGCACCGGACACACCTTCACGCAAGGCGGCTTCTCGCACTGCATGCAGGCGATCGGCATGTAGGTGGCATCTTTCTCGGGTACGAGGTCCGGTGTGTAGTGATACTGGCCTTCGAGCACCTGGCCGACCGGTGTATAGGCATTGCCGCCAACCTGGATGCCCAGACCCTCCGGATAGCCGTGATTCATCTTCTCGGCTTCGAACTTACCGCGTTCCATGCGCAGCACCTGGATCCACTCGATCTTTTCACCAGGACGGTTCCTGCCGCGCGACTGGTTGTTCTCGGCGACACAGGCATGCACGCAGCGCCGGCAACCGATGCACTTGCGGATGTTGAGCGCATAACCCATCAGCACGCCGGGTTGCGCCTCGGTGGTATCGACGGTGACCTTCTTGCCGTATTCCTCGGAATAGCGCCGTTCGAGCCGTGCGCGTGCCTCGGCCTTTTCCTCCGGCGTCATCAGGCGATAATTTTTCTGGAAGTGCTCGGCCCATTCGATCGCCGCCTGCGCATCATCGGATTCGGTCATCAATGCCGCCGTGCCCATCAGCGAGGACAGGCTCAACATTCCGCCGCTCTTCAAGAAATCACGACGCGAGGTTTTCAGGGCAACACGGGATGGATCGGCGGGCGCCGGTTGCCGCGGAACTTGTGTATCCTGCCGCTCGGCACCCGCCTGCGAATTCATGTCTTCTGTCACAGTCATCCTCCGGTAATTAGGAACCGTCTGGCGTGATGGCCACCGCCAAAACATAAAGCGGGCCATCATAAGTATTTGTTGATACTCTGCTTTGACTCAGATCAAATCAAGGCGAATCGAAGACCTTGCAACTGTTACAAATTTTTCGTTGCATTTCCTTGCGAAAGCGCGCATAGTCCGATCCAGCGATTTTCAAGTAGTGTCGTCGTTGTCTGGTTTTGTACGCGCACCCCGGTTCCCGGGTTGCTGTCCTTCCCCTGCACCACCCGCTGTCTTGAGTTTCGCCCCAGTATGGGGGCAACCCCAATTTTTGTTTTTTCAGGATATTCAAGACATGGCAACAGGTACAGTGAAGTGGTTCAACGATTCCAAAGGCTTCGGTTTCATCACGCCGGAAGCTGGCGGTGACGATCTTTTCGCCCATTTTTCCGCAATCCAGACCAGCGGCTTCAAGACGCTGCGCGAAGGTCAGCGCGTCAATTTCGACGTCACGAGCGGCCCCAAGGGTCAGCAGGCATCGAACATTCGGCCGATCGACTGAGCCACAGACGCCCCGCCCGTCCAAACGACCGGCGGGTAGTCTGACGGAGCCCGGGCCCGCCCGGGCTTTTTCGTTTACCTCACGGAGGCTCTCAGATGGCCAAAGAAGAACTCATCGAAATGAACGGCGTGGTGATGGAAGTGCTGCCCGATTCGCGCTACCGCGTCACCCTCGACAACGGTCACGACCTGGTGGCCTACAGTGCCGGGAAAATGCGCAAGCACCATATCCGCATCCTCGCGGGAGACAAGGTGTCCCTGGAACTGTCGCCTTATGATCTCAGCAAGGGGCGCATCACCTTCCGCCATCTCGAAGCGCGCAACACTCCCGCCGCGTCCCCCCGTCGCAAGTATTGACGGGCAAGCGCCAGCAATTGCTGCTCTCAGCCGCCGATGCCGAGCCAGAAACCGCTCTTGCGATCAAGAAAATCCGCGTAGCTCAGATAATGTGAGCCATCGCAGGAAAAGGTCAGACTCACCATGCCGTTGAAGATGTTGATCGACGCCGAGCGCAGGTAAATGGTGCGATCGGCCAGGCGCAACTCGCGCATGCCGGCAAGGATCGGCCGGATGGCATCGCGCGGCATCAATGCATCGTCCGGCCACGGCCGACGCGGATAGAGCAGGCAGACATCCGGATCGGCGAGCGCCTCGTCGTCGATCAGACGATAGCGGTAGGGATCGTCGAGAAACCAGGCGGTGACCCGGCTACTGGAAAAATGGATCACTGCCTGAAACAGGCCCCGGTCGGTGATCAACTCTTCGAGGATCGTCAGCGCCTGATCGATGTGGCGATCCATCGGACTGTCGATACGTTCCTGCAGGAACACGGTGCCGCGGATCGACGGGTCACCCTTGATCTGACGCCAGGCACGCGATTCCTCGTGCAGGGCGGTGGCCGTCGGTAGATGGCGCACATCGAAGTCGGCGCCCAGATAACCGAGCAACCGGTCACCCTGGCGAACCACATGCAGCGCGGTGATCGAAGGCCGCCCCGACTGACTGACATAGGCATCGGAGAGCAGGAAACCCCAGGGCGGCATCGGTTCGCGCATGTAGGAACGGTGGGAGCGGTCGCGCCCGAAATGGACGGTCGACAGGCGGTCCGCACCGACGTTGTCGCAAATCTGTACGCCCTTGGGATCGAGACAGTAGAGATACTTGACGTGCGGCACCTCGCCGAAATGCTCGCGCAGCAAGGCATCGAGCTTTTCCCGATCTCCCCAGAGCGGCGGGCACAGGGAAGCGAGCCGCGCCATCGGCGCATGCAGCTGTGCGGCGAGCGCAGCGCGCTGCCGTTCGATCGAGGCTTTCCAGTTTTCGGCCACAGGTATCCCTAAAGTCGTGTTCAGCGCCCCAGCACTTTCCCGAGCGCGGCAGCGAAAGTGGCCACCGTGCGATCGACGGCGTACAGCTTGTCCAGACCGAACAGGCCGATGCGGAAGGTGCGGAAATCGGCGGGCTCGTCGCATTGCAACGGCACCCCCGCCGCCGTCTGCACGCCCTGGGCAATGAATTTTTTGCCTGACTGGATGTCCGGATCGTCGGTGTAGCAGACGACGACCCCCGGCGCTTCGTAACCCGGCGCGGCAACGCTTTTGAAACCGGCATCGGCGAGCACCCTGCGCACCTTGCTGCCCAGTTCGATCTGTGCCGCCCGAAGCCGTTCGAAACCGTACTGCTCGGCCTCGCACATCACATCGCGCAGGGCGACGAGCGCATCGGTCGGCGGCGTCGCATGGTAGGCATGCCCGCCCTTCTCATAAGCCTGCATGATCTGCAACCATTTCTTGAGATCCAGCGCAAAGCTGGTGCTGGTCGTTGCCTCGATGCGTGCCAGCGCCGTCGCGCCCAGACAGACCAGCCCCGCGCATGGCGGCCCGCTCCAGCCCTTCTGCGGCGCCGTGACGAGGATGTCGACGCCGAGCCCGGCCATGTCCACCCACAGTGCCCCCGAGGCGACGCAGTCGAGCACGAACAAGCCCCCCTGCGCATGCACGGCATTGGCGACAGCGCGCAGGTAATCGTCCGGCAGCAGCATGCCGGAAGAAGTCTCGACATGCGGTGCGAAAACGAGGTCGGGCTTTTCCGCCTCGATCGCTGCCACTACCTCATCGATCGGAGCAGGCACGAAAGGGGATTGCGATGCTGCGGTGATGCGACGCGCCTTGAGGACCGTCGTGGAGGCAGGAATCGCGCCCATTTCGAAGATCTGACTCCAGCGGTAGCTGAACCAGCCATTGCGGATGACCAGGCACTTTTTGCCCGTGGCGAACTGCCGCGCCACGGCTTCCATGCCGAAAGTACCGCTGCCCGGCACGACGATGGCTGCTTCGGCGTGATAGACCGTCTTGAGGATTCGGGAGATGTCGCGCATCGCCGCCTGGAATTTCACCGACATGTGATTCAGCGCGCGGTCGGTATAGACGACCGAGTATTCGAGCAGTCCGTCGGGATCGACGTTGGGCAGCAAGCCGGGCATGCGAATCTCCTTGTGCGTTGACGAGCATCCAGATTAACGTGAAATACAAAGCAAAGAGCGCCGCCCTTCGTTTCCTTGACGGCAGAGTCCCTTCGCGGCGCAAGCCGCGCTGATAGTCTCCCCTCCCGCGAGGGAGGGGCTGGGGGAGGGCGGGCGTTTATTTTTGCGCATGGTATTTCATCCTCAGCGGGTGCCGATTGCCGGCATGCGCGTTAACAAATGTCGGCGCTGGTGATACGGCACCTGGCGCTTCAAAACGCGCGCGGCGCCTTGCCGATGCCGCCGATGGTGTCACCCGCCCGGATGCCGCGTCGGGCAAACCAGCCGGCATTCATTTCCAGCGCAAAGCGCGCCGGCCGCGCGGCGCAGTGATTGTCCTCGGTCTGCGGCTGCATCTCCTCGATGTTGAGGATGCGGCCCGCGGCATCGAGAAAGGCGACCGACAACGGCAGATAGGTGTTCTTCATCCACATGCAGTGGCGCGCCTCCTGGTCGAAGACGAACAGCATGCCACGCTGGGGCGGCAGTGTCGTGCGCTGCATCAGCCCGCGCATGCGCGCCTCGGGGCTGGCGGCCACTTCGGCTTCGATGCGGTGGATGCCGGCGTTGAGTTCGATCACCGGCAACGACTGGGCGGCGGCGCCGAGAGCCGTCAACAGCAAGACGGCCGTGATGAGTGCTTTCATCGGGTCTCCTTCCTTTCGTCAAAGCGGTGGCAAAAACGCAGCGACTCGGGATAGGGAAAAAAGTCGCGGATCTTTCCGCTGCGAATGTCTTCCTGCGCACGCTGCCAGAAGCCGACATCGAGCAGGTCGGCATGATGCTTCATAAATGCGGCGCGGATACGCGGATCGCCGAGCAGGAAAGCGGCGAACTCTTCGGGAAACACGTCGTTTTTGCCCACCGAATACCAAGGTTCGCCGGACAGCTCCGCTTCTTCGTTGGGCGGCGGCGGAATGCGCCGGAAACGGCAGTCGGTCATGAACTCGATTTCGTCGTAATCGTAGAACACCACGCGGCCATAGCGCGTCACCCCGAAATTCTTCCATAGCAGATCGCCCGGGAAGATGTTGGCGATCGCCAGCTCGCGAATGGCGTTGCCATATTCGATCACCGCCTGCTCGACCTGATCGTCACGGCCGGCGGCGAGCGCACGCTCCAGATACAGATTGAGCGGTTCCATGCGCCGCTCAATGTAGAGATGTTTGATGATCAAATCGCCGCCCTCCTCTTCGAGCTGCGAAGGAATCTCGTGCTGGAACTCCTCGATCAACTCGGGTGCCAGCCGCTCCTTCGGCAGCGCGACCAGAGAAAACTCGAGGGTATCGGCCAGGCGACCGACGCGATCGATCTGCTTGACGAGCTGATACTTGCGTCTCACCGTGGCGTGATCGACTTCCTTGCTGGCGCCGAAGCGATCCTTGATCACCTTGAAGACATAGGGGTAGGACGGCAGCGTGAACACCAGCATTACCTGACCGCGAATGCCCGGCGCGATGACGAACTGATCGTCCGAGTGATGCAGATGGGAGATCAGGCCGCGGTAGAACGAGGTCTTGCCCTGCTTGCCGAGCCCGAGCATCGAATAGATCTCGGCGCGCGGCTTGTTGGGCATCAGGCTGCGCAAAAACTGTACGGTGTTCGCCGGCACCGGCATATCCACCATGAAATAGGCGCGGGAGAGCGAAAACAGCACGCCGATGTCCGCCGCATCGAGCAGGAGGGTATCGAGATAGAGCCTGCCTTCTCCATCATGCAGCACCGGGACGGCGAACGGATATTCGGCCGCGCCGTTGATCACCTTGCCGATCACATAGGCAGCCTTGTTGCGGTAGAAGGCCGAGGACAGCACCTGGATCTGGAAGTTTTCATCGCGCAGGGGCAGCACCGGGTAACGCTCGCGCACGGCGCGCAACAGCCAGTCGATGTCGCGTTCGAGATCGGCAAACGGACGCCGCCAGCCGAAATCGAGGAAGATGCGGGCCAGCGCCGCACGCCAGTCGGCTTCGCGCAGGTAGTAAAAGCGAAAGGCAGGCGGATCGGACTCGATGTACTCCGTCGAGATGGCCGGCCGCACGAAGATGAATTCGTTGTGGAAATAGGTGCGGTGCAGGATCTTGCAGAACACCGAATTGAAAAAGGTTTCCGCCAGCTCCGGCTGGGAGTGTTCGGTCAGCAAGCCGATGTAATAGAGCTTGGCCTGACGCCAGATGTCGGTATCCAGGGCATCTTGGCCGAACTCGCGGTGCAGGCGCGCGACCGTCTCGGCGACCCGGTCATCGTAAAACTGGATGCGTTCGCGGACGGCTCGCTGCACCCCGGGCCAGTCGCCTGCCTCGAAGTATTCCTTGGCTGCCGCCGAAATCTCACGGAACAAGCGATAGTGCCTGTCGAAACCGGCCAGCAAGGTCTGCGCGATCGCCAACGCCTGTCGTTCGAGCAGCGACGCGCCCGGCGCCAGACTCAGGGTTACAGCCATTTTTCGGGATTCATCGAACTCAGTGCGATCGATTCTAACGCGCTGAACGCCACGCTCCCCCGCAGAGGATGAAATACCCCAAGCGCAAGAACAAACACCCGCCCACCCCCAGCCCCGCCCTCGCGGGCGGGGAGACTGTCAGCGCGGCGTGCCGCCGCGAGGGTTGCCTACCGTCAAGGAAACACACGCCGGATGCGCTTTCTGCTGTGTATTTCACGTTAACAGCCTGCCTGAGCCGGCCTTCCTGTGGGCGACGGCGCTGGCGAGCCGGCAATCAATCATGGATAATGAAGCGATTGCAACCGTCAGTGGAGCCATCATGAGTCAATCGCATATCCAGGTCCCTGCCGAGGGACAGAGAATCGTCGTCGGCCAACCCACCCCGGACAATCCGATCATTCCGTTCATCGAAGGCGATGGCATCGGCGTCGATATCACACCGGTGATGAAGGCCGTCGTCGACGCGGCCGTCGCCAAAGCCTATGGCGGCAAGCGCAAGATCGTCTGGCTGGAAGTCTATGCGGGAGAAAAGGCCACGCGGCTGTATGGCCCGGACCAATGGCTGCCCCAGGAGACTTTCGATGCCCTGAAGACCTATGCGGTCTCGATCAAGGGGCCGATGACCACCCCGGTCGGCGGCGGTATCCGCTCGCTCAACGTCGCGCTGCGCCAGGAACTCGACCTCTACCAGTGCGTGCGCCCGGTGCGCTATTTCAAGGGCGTACCCTCGCCGCTCAAGGACCCGTCCAAGACCGACATGGTGATCTTCCGCGAAAACACCGAGGACATCTATGCTGGCATCGAATGGCCGGCGGAGTCGGAAGGTGCCAGGAAAGTCATCCGCTTCCTGCAGGAAGAAATGGGCGTCAAGAAGATTCGCTTCCCTGCCACCTCCGGCATCGGCATCAAGCCCGTGTCGCGCGAGGGCACCGAACGTCTGGTGCGCGCCGCGATCAAATATGCGATCGCCAACGACCGCAAGAGCATCACGCTGGTGCACAAGGGCAACATCATGAAGTTCACCGAGGGCGCCTTCCGTGATTGGGGTTATGCGCTGGCGCAAAGGGAATTCGGCGCACAGCCGATCGACGGCGGCCCGTGGTGCAGCTTCAAGAACCCCAATACCGGCCGCGAGATCGTCATCAAGGACGCCATCGCCGACGCCTTCCTGCAACAGATCCTGTTGCGCCCCGCCGAATACGATGTGATCGCCACGCTGAACCTCAACGGCGACTACATCTCCGACGCGCTGGCGGCGCAGGTGGGCGGCATCGGCATCGCGCCGGGCGCCAACATCTCCGACCAGTATGCGGTGTTCGAGGCCACCCACGGCACGGCGCCGAAATACGCCGGGCAGGACAAAGTCAATCCGGGCTCGCTGATCCTCTCGGCCGAGATGATGCTGCGCCATCTCGGCTGGAAGGAAGCCGCCGACCTGATCATTCGCTCGATGGAAGCCGCCATCAGCGACAAGATCGTCACCTACGACTTCGCCCGTCTGATGGAAGGCGCGAAGGAGGTAAAGTGCTCGGAATTCGGCCGGGCGATGATCGAGCGGATGTAACGAGGCAACAAAAAACCCGGCATCGCCGGGTTTTTTGTTGTCAGCGCCCTCGAAAATCGGCGCTGGCGGGACGGCACAGCTACCGTCGAAATCAGGTCTTCTGGATATTCGAAGCCTGTTTGCCCTTGGGGCCTTGGACGACGTCGAAACTGACCTTCTCGCCTTCTTTCAGGGTCTTGAACCCCTGCATGTTGATCGCGGAGAAGTGCGCGAACAGATCTTCGCTGCCATCGTCCGGGGTGATGAAGCCAAAACCCTTGGAGTCGTTGAACCACTTGACGGTACCCGTTGCCATAAAACCTCTTTCCTAAAACGTGACACATACCCGATCATGCAAAACATGACCGGCGACATGTTTGTGTAACAAGTTTCTCGACGGCAGGAAGGAGCCAGGCCGGTGAATCAGAGGCAAACGCACGGAGAAGCACGGCGACTCGGTAATGCTGGGACGAAGCTTGCACCAAACACGGCAGCCTTTTACTGAAGTTTGCCGCCAGCGTCAAGCATTTTCGATGCTGCATGACAACATCGCCGGAATCTGATGAGCCCAGCCAATAGAGGCACAGACCGGGTTTTCCCCCGCTGATCCCGCAATGGCCGTCGGGTTGTCGCCGCGACGATTCGCATTACAATCATTTCATGGTAACCCGGAAAAAAATCCAGTCGAATGGAAACGTCGTCCTCGAACCGGAGCAGCAGAAAGTCAAGCCGCCGCCCTTATATAAGGTGGTGCTGCTCAACGACGATTACACGCCGATGGATTTCGTCGTCGTCGTGCTCGAGAAGTTTTTTCGCATGAGCCGCGAACAGGCCACGCGCGTCATGCTGATGGTGCATCACCAGGGGCGTGCCGTGTGCGGCGTGTTTCCGCGCGACCTGGCTAGTACCAAGGTCGAGCAGGTCACCACTTTCGCCCGGCAGCACCAGCATCCGCTGGCCTGCGTGATGGAAGAGAACTGAAAGGAATGCAATGATCGCCCAGGAACTCGAAGTCAGTCTGCACATGGCCTTCGTCGAAGCCCGCCAGAAGCGCCATGAGTTCATCACCGTCGAGCACCTGCTCTTGGCGCTGCTCGACAACCCTTCCGCCGCCGACGTGCTGCGCGCCTGTGCGGCCGACATCGAGGCTCTGCGCCGTGAAATCACCCGCTTCATCGACCAGCACACGCCGACCGTTCCCGGCGACGGCGAGATCGACACGCAGCCGACGCTCGGTTTCCAGCGCGTGATCCAGCGCGCCATCCTGCATGTGCAGTCTTCCGGCAAAAAGGAAGTGAACGGCGCCAACGTGCTCGTCGCGATCTTCGGCGAGAAGGATTCGCACGCCGTCTATTTCCTACAGAAACAGAACATCACGCGACTGGACGTGGTGAATTACATCTCCCACGGCATCACCAAGGTGCCGGCCCACAACGGCAAGAACGAGGAAAACCGCGAGCAGGAAGGCGAAGCGCAGCCAGCCGGCGGCGCACTCGAAAGCTTCACGCAGAACCTCAACCAGCTGGCGCTCACCGGCAAGATCGACCCGCTGATCGGCCGCGAGAAGGAGCTGGAGCGCGTGATCCAGACGCTGTGCCGGCGGCGCAAGAACAATCCGCTACTGGTCGGCGAAGCCGGCGTCGGCAAGACCGCGATCGCCGAGGGTCTGGCGCGGCGCATCGTCGAAGGGCGCGTGCCCGACATCCTCGCCAATGCCACCGTCTATGCGCTCGACATGGGAGCCTTGTTGGCCGGCACCAAATACCGCGGTGACTTCGAGCAGCGCCTCAAGGCGGTGCTCAAGCAGCTTGCCGACGACCCGAACGCCATCCTGTTCATCGATGAGATCCACACCCTGATCGGCGCCGGGGCGGCTTCCGGCGGCACGCTCGATGCCTCGAACCTGCTGAAGCCCGCCCTTTCTTCCGGCGCCGTCAAGTGCATCGGCGCGACCACCTACAACGAGTTTCGCGGCGTGTTCGAAAAGGATCATGCCCTCTCGCGCCGGTTCCAGAAGATCGATGTCAATGAGCCCTCGGTCGAGGAAACCGTCTCGATCCTGCGCGGCCTGAAATCCCGTTTCGAAGAGCACCACGGGATCAAATACTCCGCCGCGGCGATCAGCAATGCCGCCGAACTCGCGGCGAAATACATCACCGACCGCCATCTGCCGGACAAGGCGATCGACGTCATCGACGAAGCGGGCGCCGCGCAGCGCATCCTGCCCAAGTCGAAGCAGAAGAAGCTGATCGGTAAGCAGGAGATCGAGGAAGTCGTCGCCAAGATCGCGCGCATTCCGCCGCAACACGTCTCTTCGGATGACCGAGCCGCACTCAAGAATCTCGACCGCGACCTGAAGAGCGTCGTCTTTGGCCAGGACGCCGCGATCGATGCCATCACGAAAGCGATCAGGATGTCGCGCTCCGGACTCGGCAACCCGCAAAAACCGATCGGCTGCTTCCTGTTCTCCGGCCCCACCGGCGTCGGCAAGACCGAAGTCGCGCGCCAGCTCGCCTACTGCATGGGCATCGAACTGATCCGTTTCGACATGTCCGAATACATGGAACGCCATGCCGTGAGCCGCCTGATCGGCGCGCCGCCCGGCTATGTCGGCTTCGATCAGGGCGGACTGCTCACCGAAGCGGTGACGAAGAAGCCGCACGCGGTGCTGCTGCTCGACGAAATCGAAAAGGCGCATCCGGACATCTTCAACATCCTGTTGCAGGTGATGGATCACGGCACGCTGACCGACAACAACGGCCGGAAGGCAGATTTCCGTAATGTCATCATCATTATGACCACCAACGCCGGTGCCGAGGCGCTGCAAAAAACCACCATCGGCTTTACCACGGCGAAACAGCCGGGTGACGAGATGGCCGACATCAAGCGCATGTTCTCGCCGGAATTCCGCAATCGGCTCGATGCCATCGTCTCGTTCAAGCCGCTCGATTCTGCGATCATCCTGCGTGTCGTCGACAAGTTCCTGATGCAGCTCGAAGGCCAGCTGCACGAGAAGAAGGTCGAGGCGGTATTTACCGATCAGCTGCGCGCCTGGCTCGCCGAGAAGGGTTTCGATCCGCTGATGGGCGCTCGGCCGATGGCGCGCCTGATCCAGGACACGATCCGTGCCGCGCTGGCCGACGAACTGCTGTTCGGCCGTCTCGTCAATGGCGGCAGGGTGACCATCGACCTCGACGAGAACGACAAGGTGCGTCTGGTGTTCGAGGACACAGCGAGCGAAAACACGCCTTCGCCTTCCTCCTCGACGGCCTGAAGCGATGACCTACGCCACCAGCGATCTGTGCGATGCGCACGAAGGTCAAGTGCGCGTAGCAGCGCCGATCTTTCGTTCCTTTGGCGGGCGCACGGCCTTCCACGGCCCGATCGCCACGCTGAAACTCTTCGAGGACAACGGCCTGGTGCGCCAGACTCTCGCCACCCCGGGCGAGGGGCGCGTCCTGGTGATCGACGGCGGTGGCAGCCTGCGCTGCGCGCTCCTCGGCGATCAGCTCGCGCAGCTCGCCGTCGACAACGGTTGGTCTGGCGTCGTCGTCTGGGGTTGCATCCGCGATTCCGCGGCAATCGCCCGCATGAATCTCGGTGTCCTGGCGCTGGCCACTCACCCCCGCAAGACGGAAAAGAAAAATCTTGGTGAGCGTGACGTTCCGGTGAGCTTTGCCGGGATCGACTTTCGTCCCGGCGAATGGCTCTATGCCGATGCTGATGGTTTGATCGTCGCCGCCAAGCGTCTTCTCTGACTTTTCCTTCTGCCATCCATAAACCCATTACGGCGGCGCATTAAAATTTTCTAACATATATCTTATATAAGACACTTGTTGCTTTGCAAAATAGTCGTTATAGTGTGCCTGTGGAAGGCTGGAGCACCCCCGATCGACATGCAGCGCAAGGCGCCCGCATAACGTTTCATTCAGCGTTTCCTGAAACATCACGCTTTTCCGAACCCTACCGAGAGAGGACACCGCTATGAGCACTCGCCAAGAACAAATTGCCGCCCTGGAACACGACTGGGCGACCAACCCGCGCTGGAAAAACGTCAAGCGCGGTTATTCCGCCGAGGATGTCGTGCGCCTCAGAGGCTCCGTGCAGATCGAATACACGCTCGCCAAACGCGGCGCCGAGAAACTCTGGCGGCTGATCAATGGCGAGGCCAAGAAGGGCTACGTCAACGCCTTCGGCGCCATCACCGCCGGCCAGGCCATGCAGCAGGCGAAAGCGGGCCTCGAAGCCGTCTATCTCTCCGGCTGGCAGGTCGCCGCCGACGGCAACACCTCCGAGACCATGTATCCGGACCAGTCGCTCTATGCCTATGACTCGGTGCCGACCATGGTGCGCCGCATCAACAACACCTTCAAACGCGCCGACGAGATCCAATGGAGCCGCGGCATCGGCCCCGGCGACAAGGAATACATCGACTACTTCTTGCCCATCGTCGCAGATGCGGAAGCCGGCTTTGGCGGCGTGCTGAACGCCTTCGAACTCATGAAGAACATGATCGCCGCGGGTGCCGCCGGCGTGCATTTCGAAGACCAGCTCGCCGCGGTGAAAAAGTGCGGCCACATGGGCGGCAAGGTGCTCGTGCCGACCCAGGAAGCCATCGAGAAGCTGATCGCCGCGCGCTTCGCCGCCGACGTCATGGGCGTGCCGACCATCGTGCTCGCCCGTACCGATGCCGAGGCCGCGAACCTGCTCACTTCCGATCACGACGCACGCGACAAGCCCTTCCTCACCGGCGAGCGCACCCAGGAAGG
Source organism: Sulfuricystis thermophila (assembly GCF_004323595.1). GTDB lineage: Bacteria > Pseudomonadota > Gammaproteobacteria > Burkholderiales > Rhodocyclaceae > Sulfuricystis > Sulfuricystis thermophila. The sequence goes on along the minus strand of NZ_AP019373.1, from coordinate 856,385 downwards.
CTTCTTCCGCGTCAAAAATGGCTTGGAGCAGGCGATTTCCCGCGGCGTCTCCTACGCGCCCTACGCCGATCTCGTCTGGTGCGAAACCGGCACGCCCGACCTCGGTTTCGCGCGCGAATTCGCCCAAGCGGTGCTCAAAGAATGCCCAGGCAAGCTTTTGGCCTACAACTGTTCGCCCTCGTTCAACTGGAAGAAGAACCTCGATGAAAAGACCATCGCCCGGTTCCAGGACGAGCTCTCGGCCATGGGTTACAAGTACCAGTTCATCACGCTCGCGGGCATTCACATCAACTGGTTCAACACCTTCAAGTTCGCCTATCACTACGCTCGCGGCGAGGGTATGAAGCATTACGTCGAAATGGTGCAGGAACCGGAATTCGCCGCGCGCGAACTGGGCTACACCTTCGTCGCCCACCAGCAGGAAGTCGGTGCCGGTTATTTCGACGACGTCACCACCGTGATCCAGGGCGGATCGAGCAGCGTCAAGGCGCTGACCGGTTCGACGGAGGAGGAGCAGTTTCACTGATCCCTCGAACACAGAGGGAGTGGAGCGAAGAGGCCGGCATCCGCAAGGATGCCGGCTTTTTCATTGTCGAAATCCGGCACTGGCGGAAATTTCGACGTCCCGCCGGGCGCCGAGTCATTTCGGATACTTGGCGCTGGCGGGACGGCACCTACTCACGCTTATCCCAGTAATCGGGCCGGCTGTAATGCGCTTTCAGCAGTTCGATGAACAGCCGCACACGTAAGGGCAGATGGCGGCGCTGTGGGAAAACTGCATGGATGCCCACCGGCGGCGCGGCGAATGCGTCGAGCACCGATACGAGACGTCCCCAGCGCAGATCCTCGCCCACTTCCCAGAGCGAGCGCCAGGCGAGCCCCATGCCGGCCAACGACCAGTCGTGTAACACCGCGCCATCGTTACAGGCGAAACGACCGCCTGGCTTGAAGAGCACGGGCTTGCCGTCGACCACGAAATCCCAGCCGGCCTGCGTGACGAGCGCAAGACAGACGTGGCATGACAAGTCATCGAGCGTGCGCGGCACGCCATGCTGCTGGAAATAGGCCGGGCTACCGACCACGACGCGCCTCATCTCGCCGAGCCGCACGGCAACCAGACTCGAATCGACCAGCCCACCCAACCGTACGGCGCAATCCACGCCTTCGTTGACCAGATCGACCGTGCGGTCCGACAAATCGAGACTGGCGCTCACCTCTGGGTGAGCGCGTAGATAGTCGAGCAACAGCGGGGCGACATGCTTGCGGCCAAACCCCGCCGGCGCAGTGACGCGAAGAAAGCCACTGGCACGCGCGCTGCCCTCGGTGACGGCCGCTTCGGCATCGGCCAGTTCGCGCAAGATGCGCTGGCAATCTTCGAGATAGGCGCTGCCTTCGAAGGTCAGTGTGATCTTCCGGGTCGTGCGCACCAACAGCTTGACGCCGAGGCGCGCTTCGAGCGCATCGAGGCGACGGCTGATCACTGCCGGCGCCACCCCCTCGGCCATCGCCGCGGCCGTCAGGCTGCCGCGCTGGCTGACGGCGACGAAAGTTTCCATCAATTTGAGACGATCCATCCGCACCCCTTTTTTGTCTATTTTGCAACAATCAATTGCAGATCAATGTATTTTTTTGTCCCTCACGGTGTCGTAAGCTGCATAGCACCTGGAATCTTTTCATCACGACAATGCCTGTAACCAATCCTCCGCAAAGCTTCCTGCACAAGCTGTTCGATGCCGCGCTGGCGGCGGTGAGCCCTGCGGTGTGCGTGCCGCCGCATCTGCCTCCACCCCCCAAGGGACGCACGGTGCTGATCGGCGCCGGCAAGGCGGCTGCCGCGATGGCAGCCGCGGTCGAGGCGCACTGGCCAGCCAATGCGCCGCTCTCGGGCATGGTCGTGACACGCTATGACCATGGCATGACGACCACAAGGATCGAGGTCGTCGAAGCCGCGCATCCGGTGCCCGATGTCGCGGGCGAACAAGCCGCAACACGTATGCTCGATCTGGTGCGCGGGCTCACGAAGGACGATCTGGTGCTCTGCTTGATCTCGGGCGGTGGCTCGGCGCTGCTGGCCTTGCCTGCTCCCGGTCTCACGCTTGCCGACAAACAGGCGATCAACAAGGCGCTCTTGAGGAGCGGTGCGAACATCCACGAAATGAACTGCGTGCGCAAGCACCTGTCGGCCATCAAAGGCGGGCGGCTGGCGCTCGCCGCGGCCCCTGCGCGAGTAGTGACGCTGGGCATCTCCGACATTCCGGGCGACGACCCTTCCGCGCTCGCCTCGGGACCGACGGTGGCCGACCCGACCACGCGCAGCGACGCGCTCGGCATTCTCGCCAAATACGGGATCGAGGTGCCGCCGCACGTTCACGCCTGGCTCGAAAGCGCTGAATGCGAGACGCCGAAGCCCGGCGACCCACGCCTGTCCCACTGCGAAACCCACATCATTGCCACGGCCCAGCAGGCATTACAAGCTGCGGCTGCCTTTGCCCGATGTCAAGGCGTCACACCGCTGGTACTGGGCGATACGATCGAGGGCGAAGCACGTGACGTCGCCTACGTCCATGCGGCGATCGCACGGCAGATTTTCCGTTTCGACGAACCGGCGCGAAAGCCCTGCGTGATCCTCTCGGGCGGTGAAACGACGGTCACCGTGCGCGGCAATGGTCGTGGCGGACGCAATGCGGAATTCCTGCTGGCACTCGCCCATGTGCTCGACATCCCGGTCTGGGCGCTCGCCTGCGATACCGACGGCATCGACGGCACCGAGGACAATGCCGGCGCCTGGTTCGGCCCGGACGTGCGCGAACGCGCGAAAGCGTGCCGTCTTGTCAGCGCCAACTTTCTGGCACGCAACGATGGCTACGGTTTTTTCGCTGCCCTCGGCCAACTCGTCATCACCGGGCCGACGCGCACCAACGTCAACGATTTCCGGGCGATTTATCTGCCCCATGCGTAGATTGGGCGCATTCTAGTCAAGTCATCATTGACCAAAATGTGCGTAATCCAAGCTTGTTTTTTCATTTGTCTTATATAAGATATTTCTGCACCGCATCATTTTTCCAGCTCAACCCAGACAGGAGACGCCATGAACCTCGACCTACCTGCCGGCGTGCAGATCAACGCGCCAATCCATCCCCGCTTCGATGAAATCCTCACCAAGGAGGCACTCGAATTCGTCGCCAAGCTGCACCGCGCCTTCGAGCCGCGCCGTCAGGAATTGCTGAAAAAACGCATCGAGCGTCAGGCACGCATCGATGCCGGCGAAATGCCCGACTTCCTGCCGGAAACGAAGCACATCCGCGAAGGCGACTGGAAGATCGCCCCGCTGCCGCCCGCGCTCCATTGCCGCCGCGTCGAGATCACCGGCCCGGTCGAGCGCAAGATGATCATCAATGCCTTCAACTCAGGCGCGGATTCCTACATGACCGACTTCGAGGATTCCAACAGCCCGAACTGGTACAACCAGATCCAGGGCCAGGTGAATCTCTATGACGCGATCCGCCGTCAGATTACCTTCACCAACGAAGCCGGCAAGGAATACAAGCTCAACGACAAGATTGCCACCCTGCAGATCCGCCCGCGCGGCTGGCATCTCGACGAGAAACACGTCACCATCGATGGCCAGCGCGTCAGTGGCGGCATTTTCGACTTTGCCCTCGTCTTCTTCCACAACGCGAAGGAACAGATCGCGCGCGGCGCCGGCCCCTTCTACTATCTGCCGAAGATGGAATCGCATCTCGAAGCGCGGCTGTGGAACGACATCTTCTGCATGGCCCAGGATCACATTGGCTTACCGCGCGGCACCATCAAGGCCACGGTGCTGGTCGAGACCATCCTCGCCACCTTCGAGATGGAAGAAATCCTCTATGAGCTGCGCGAGCACAGCGCGGGGCTCAACGCCGGTCGCTGGGACTACATTTTCAGCGCCATCAAGAAGTTCAAGCGCAACAAGGATTTTTGTCTCGCCAACCGCGGTGCGATCACGATGGAAGTGCCCTTCATGCGCAGCTATGCGCTGGCGCTGGTGCAGGCCTGCCACAAGCGCGGCGCGCCAGCGATCGGCGGCATGAGCGCCCTCATTCCGATCAAGAACGATCCGGAAGCGAACGAAAAGGCGCTCGCCGGCATCCGCCACGACAAGCGACGCGATGCCAATGACGGCTATGACGGCGGCTGGGTCGCCCATCCGGGTCTGGTGCCGATCGCGATGGAGGAATTCGTCAAGGTGCTCGGCGAGCGACCGAACCAGTGGGACAAACAGATCGAAGGCAGCTTCGGCCCCAAGGATTGGCTCAACTTCGGCCCGGAAAAGCCGATCACCGAGGCGGGCTTGCGCAACAACATCAACGTCGGCATCCACTATCTCGGCTCGTGGCTCGCCGGCAACGGCTGCGTGCCGATCCACAACCTGATGGAAGACGCCGCCACCGCCGAAATCTCCCGCTCGCAGGTCTGGCAGTGGGTGCGTTCGCCCAAGGGGGTAATCTCGGAAGGCCCGCGCGCCGGCGAGAAGATCACCGCCGAGATGGTCAAGGCGATGATTCCGGAAGAACTCGCCAAGGTCAAGGCAGTCGTCGCCGCCAATGGCGAAAAAACCGACACCTATGATCAGGCGGCGAAGATCTTCGAGCAGATGTCGCTCGCCGAGGAATTTCCCGAGTTCCTCACCCTGCCACTCTACGAGGCGATGGAATAAGAGCCTCGCCAGCGCCGACACGCCAGTCGGCGCTGGCGACACGGCACGGCGACAGCTCGACCCTTTGGCATGCCTGCATGACACACAGGTTCAGCTTGCACACAAAGCACATTAGCATTTTATAATATATTTATACAAAAAATAGTTTGATAAAACCTCTTGATCCTTATCACCGGGCCTGTAATAATTTCGCCAGCAATCCAAGCGTTATCCGCATGGAATAAAAAACGGAGGAGGTTTCATGTCGGGGAGAGCGTCTGCCAGACTCCATGGCTTCGCTAGGGCCAGCGACGACTACGCATCCGTCAAATGCGAATCTTCCTTCCGCCGGTCGATCGATAATGAACTCAGGAGGAAGAATTGACGATGGCTGACACACAAGACAACAAATCGACCAATGAAGATTCGGGCCTGATCAACCGCCTGAAAAATCCACCCAAGTGTTCCATGCTGCGCATGATCGTCATCGGCGTGCTCGGCGGCATCGTCATCTGGGGCGGACTGAACACGGGCATGGAATACACCAACCGCTCGGAGTTCTGCACTTCCTGCCATGAAATGCAGATTCCTTTCAACGAGCTCAAGCAGACCGTCCACTACAAGAACCGCAGCGGCGCCGCGGCGCAATGTGCCGATTGCCATGTCGCCAGCAGCAAGACGCCAACAGACTACATGTTCAAGGCGTTCCAGAAGATCCTCGCCGCTCGTGACGTCATCGGCCATATCAAAGGGACGATCGACACACCGGAGAAATTCGAGGCCCATCGTTACACGATGGCGCAGCGCGTCTGGGAACGTCTGAAAGAGCGCGATTCCAAGGAATGCCGTAACTGCCACGACTTCAAGTACATGGATCCCGACAAACAGAAAGACCGCTCGGCGGTGAAGCATGAAGGCGCAGTCGAGGACGGCAAGACCTGCATCGAATGCCACAAGGGCGTCTCCCACCATCTGCCGAAGGAATACCTCGAGCAACTGAAGCAGGGTGGCGAGAAGTCGGAAGGCTGATCAACAGTTCCCCAGAGACAAACCATACAGGAGTCATCTCATCATGAAAAAGATTGCTTTGGCTGTAATGGGAGTATTCGTCGCCAGCGGGGCCTTTGCCGCCGAACCCGACTGGAGCAAGGTGACCGAACGCAAGATCAAGCTGTTCTACCCCGGACAATCCGGCCTCGAGTGGATCATGAACAAAGCCGATCACTCGGCAGTACCGGACATCGTCGACAAGAAACGCGCCTGTTCGAAGTGCCACGAAGGCGACGCCAACGAGGTCGGCGACAAGATCATCAAGGGCAATCCCGCCGGCAACTCGAAGACCCAGCTCGAACCGAAACCGATCAGTGACCGCGCCGGTTGGGTGCCCGCCACTTTCAAGATGGCGCATGACGGACAAAACCTTTATGTACGCGTCGAATGGGAGCAGCCCAAGGGGGGCAGTTTCGGCATGGACAAGAAGAACGACGTGAAGCTGGCGATGATGTTCGATGGCGGCTTCGCCGACGGCGGCGCACCGGCGATCGAACTGGCCGAGCGCGCCGGCTGCTGGGTCACCTGCCACAACGACCTGCGCTCGATGAAGGATGCCAAGGACGACAAGAAGACCAAATACATCAAGGGCGCGGCGCTCGATGGCGGGAAGTTCATGGATCTGATCCAGTGGAGGAGCGGCAAGGGTGAAAAACCCGTCGACGGTTACATTGCCGACAAGCGCGTCATGGAAGGCGGCAAGGGTCTCGTCAAGGCCGAGGGCAAAAAGGAGGGCAACAAGTGGGTCGTCACCTTCACCCGGACGCTCGCCGGCGGCGGCACGGGCGACCACAAGATCGAACCGGGCAAGATCTACGACTTCGGCTTCGCCCTGCATGACGGCGGCGCCGAGGCCCGCTACCACTACGTCTCGCTCAACTACCAGTTCGGTCTCGACAAGACGGTTGAAGGTGTGAAGTACTATTACAACGTCGTCAAGCAGTAACAGGGGAAGCAGCATCGGCAGTACTTTTTTTTCATCACAGGAGGAGAAAACGATGAAGCAACGATGGAGCAGTTGGGCGCTCACGGCAGGCGCCCTGACGATCTCGGCGACGGCCTTGGCCGCCGACCCGGGTACGGCGATGCTGGCGAATGCCTGCGCCGGTTGCCACGGCACGCACGGCGGCAGCGCCGGCTTGACGATGCCCAGCCTCGCCGCGCAGTCGAAGACGGCGATCGTCGAAGCGATGAAAAAGTTCAAGAGCGGCGAACGTCCTTCCAGCATCATGGGACGCCTGGCCAAGGGTTATACCGATCAGCAGATCGACCAGCTCGGTGAGTTCTTCTCCAAGCAGAAGCTGCATTTCACCCACCAGCAGGTCGACATGGCCAAGGCGAAGAAGGGCGCCGACCTGCAGGAAGCCAACTGCTCCCGCTGCCACCTCGACGATGGCAAGGACGGCAAGGACGATACACCGGTGATGGCCAGCCAATGGCTGCCCTACCTGCAGATGCAGATGGAGCTCTATCAGTCCGGCAAACGCAAGATGCCGGAGAAGATGGCCGAGAAGGTGAAGCCCTTGTCCAAGGAAGACCTGGACGCCCTGCTCCACTTCTATGCCAGCGTGAACAAGTAAGGGGGACGGAAAATGACACTGGATCGTAGAAACTTCATCAAACTCGTGGGTGGCGCATCGAGCCTGGCCCTTGCCGGCTGCGCGACGCAAGGCCCGGCCGTATCGAGTGGCTCGGCGGCCGAAATCATGCCGAAAGGCTCGGCGCGCCGCGTCGTCGTCGTTGGCGGCGGCTACGGCGGCACCATCGCCGCCAAATACATCCGCATGATGGATCCGAGCATCGAGGTGGTGCTGGTCGAACGCAATGACCATTTCGTCTCCTGCCCATTCTCCAACCTCTACATCGGCGGCATCCTGCCCGACCTCTCCTCGCTGACCATCAAGTACGACAAGTTGATCGCCAACCACGGCATCAAGTTCGTGCAGGCCGAGGTCACCGCGATCGATCCCGCCGCGCACACCGTCGTCACCTCGAAGGGCACGCTCAAATACGACCGTCTGGTCATCTCCCCGGGCATCGACTTCCGTACCGAGGAGATCGAGGGTTACAACGCACAGACGCCCGAGATCATGCCGCATGCCTGGAAGGCCGGCCCGCAGACGGTGCTCTTGCGCAAGCAGCTCGAAGCGATGAAGGACGGCGGCACCGTCGTGCTCGCCGTGCCGCTCTCGCCGTTCCGCTGCCCGCCCGGCCCCTACGAGCGCACCAGCATGATCGCCCGCTATCTGAAGCAGCACAAACCGAAGTCGAAGATCATCGTCGTCGACGCCAACCCGGACATCGCTTCCAAGGGCCCGCTGTTCAAGAAGGGTTGGGACATGCACTACAAGGGCATCATCGACTACCGCAAGGCATCGAAGGTCACCGCGATCAATGCCGCCAACAAGTCGGTGCTGATCGAGGGCCTCGACGAGGTCAAGGGCGACGTCGTCAACCTGATCCCCCCGCAGCGTGCCGCGAATATCGCCGTGCAGGCGGGCCTCGTCGGTGACGACAAGAAATGGTGCCCGATCGTGGCCGATACCTTCGAATCGACCAAACACAAGGACATCCACGTCATTGGCGATGCCTCGATCGCCGGTGCGATGCCCAAGTCCGGCTATTCGGCGAACTCCGAAGCCAAGGTCTGCGCGACCAACATCGTCAATCTGATGAACGGCCGCCCGGTGACTCCGCTATCCGGCATCAACACCTGCTACAGCTACATCACCGACGACGAAGCGATCAGCGTCGCCGCGGTGTATGCCTCCAAGGATGGCAAAATCATCGCGGTGCCCAACTCGGGCGGTGTTTCCCCGGCCGACTGGTCGATGGTCAAGACCGAAGCGACTTTCGCGAAGAGCTGGCTCAGGAACATCCTCACCGAGATGTCGAGCTGAGCCCCGTTCTGACGCCAATACGACGAACCCCGCTTACGCGGGGTTCTTTTTTGGCCGGTTATGCGACTGCCCGGGTGGAAACGAAAGTGGCGCCCAGGCACCGACGCTCGACGAAAGTCGGCGCTGGCGTAAAACGAGCGTCCCGCCGGGCGCCTCCTTACCTCGGAAAGTCGGCGCTGGCGGGACGGCACCCCCAGATCAAGCTTTGCCAGTGCTGCCGAATCCGGCTGCGCCGCGATGAGAGGCTTCGAAGTCGTCGACGATATTGAAGCCGACCTGCAGCACCGGCACGATCACCAGTTGGGCGACGCGATCGAGGGGATTGAGCGCGAAGACTTCATGGCCGCGGTTCCACAGGGAGATGAAGATTTCGCCCTGGTAATCCGAATCGATCAGGCCGACGAGGTTGCCGAGCACGATGCCATGCTTGTGGCCCAGTCCCGATCTGGGAAGGATCAATGCCGCCATGCCCGGATCGGCGATATGGATCGCGATGCCAGACGGCACCAGCATCGTTTCGTTCGGATGCAGCCGCACCGGCGCCTCGATGCAGGCGCGCAGATCCATCCCCGCCGCCCCCGGCGTGGCGTAATGCGGCGCATAACCGCCTTTCTCGTCCTTGAGACGGGGATCGAGGATGCGAACGTCAATCGTGTGCATGGATCATCTCCGCGATATGGCGCACGATCGCACGCGCCAGGGTCAGTTTGTCACCAGGCGGCAGTGGATGACTGCCGGCCGCATCGAACAGGGTAATCTGGTTCGCCTCGCCGCCCAGTCCGTCCTGGACGAGATTGCCGACGACCAGCGGCAGACGCTTGGCACGACGCTTGGCCTCGGCATACTCGGCGAGCTGCTGGCTCTCGGCAGCGAAGCCGACACAGAACGGCGCATCCGGCAGTGCGGCCACCTCGGCCAGGATGTCGGGATTGGCGACGAGATCGAGGGTCAGCCGCTCAGCCCCTTTCTTGATCTTGTGAGCGGCGGGCGCGGCAGGGCGGTAGTCGGCCACCGCCGCGACGGCAATGAAGATGTCGGCCGGCAGGGCATTGATGACGGCATCGCGCATCTCGAGCGCGCTCACGACATCGATGCGCGTGACTCCGGCCGGCGTCGGCAGGCACACCGGGCCGGACACCAGCGTCACCGATGCCCCGGCTTCGGCACAGGCGCGCGCCAACGCGTAGCCCATCTTGCCGGAACTGAGATTCGTCAGCACACGCACCGGATCGAGCGGCTCCTGGGTCGGCCCGGCGGTCAGCAGGACACGCTTGCCGGCGAGCAGCTTCGGCTGGAAGAAAGCGATCAGCGCCTGGCAAAGCGCCTCGGCTTCGAGCATGCGCCCTTCCCCCACTTCGCCACAGGCCTGTTCACCGCTGGCCGGACCAAGGATGACGACGCCATCACCACGCACTTGGGCGACGTTGCGCTGCGTGGCGGGATTGATCCACATCTGGCGATTCATCGCCGGCGCGATCAGCAGCGGGCAATCTCGGGCGAGACACAACGAGGACAACAAATCATCGGCAAAGCCATGGGCGAGTTTGGCGATGAAATCGGCCGTCGCCGGGGCGACCAGCAGGGCGTCCGCCCCTCGCGTGAGGTCGATGTGGGCCATGCCGTTGGCTCGATCGGTTTGCCACATCGAGACCTGCACCGGCCGGCCGGTGAGCGCCTGAAAAGTCAGCGGCGCCACGAACTGCGTCGCCGCCTCGGTCATGACGACATCGACGTCGGCTCCCGCCTTGCCGATCAGCCGTGCCAGTTCGCAGGCCTTGTAGGCCGCGATGCCGCCGGTGACGCCCAGCACGATGCGTTTGCCTTGCAAGTCATTCATGACAGATAGAATAGAGGAGAACGGTTCGAGGATTCTAGCTCATGGCGATCACAGACTGGCCCGACGACGAACGCCCGCGCGAACGACTGCTGTCGCAGGGCGCCGCAGCCCTCTCGGATGCCGAACTGCTGGCGATCTTTCTGCGTGTCGGCGTCAAGGGCATGAGTGCGGTCGATCTCGCCCGGCGACTGCTCGCCCACTTCGACAACAGCCTGACGCGGCTGTGCGCCGCTTCGGCGGCGGAGCTGACAGCCGTGAATGGCATCGGACCGGCCAAGGCGGCGCAACTGGCCGCCACCCTCGAGCTCGCGCGCCGCGGCTTGCGCGAAGAGCTCCGCCAACGACCCGCCCTTGCCACCCCCAATGCGGTACGTGACTGGCTGCGGCTGGCGCTCTCGCCCTTGCAACATGAGGTTTTTCTGGCCCTCTGGCTCGATGCCCAGAACCGGCTGATCGCCGACGAGGAACTGTTCCGCGGCACCCTCACCCAGACTTCGGTGTATCCGCGCGAAGTCGTCAAGCGCGCCCTGGCCCGCAATGCCGCCGCCGTGATCCTCGCCCACAACCATCCTTCGGGCGTTGCCGAGCCCTCGGCCGCGGACGAGCTGTTGACGCGCAACCTCAAGCAGGCGCTCGCACTGGTCGAAGTTCGTCTCGTCGATCACTTCATCGTCGCCGGCCACGCGCCGCCGCTGTCCTTTGCCGAGCGGGGATTGCTCTGAATTTCCGAAAAAAACGCTTGCCCGCCCCCTGACGGTCGGTTAGAATGCGCGGCTTTCCGCAATCGATGTTTTCTGGAGACAAGCATGTCCCGCGTTTGCCAAGTGACGGGCAAGGCCCCGATGGTGGGGAACCACGTTTCCCACGCCAACAACAAGACCAAGCGTCGTTATCTGCCCAACCTGCAGAATCGCAAGTTCTGGGTCGAATCCGAAAACCGCTGGGTGCGGCTGCGCGTCTCGAACGCGGGCTTACGCACCATCGACAAGAAAGGCATCGACGTCGTTCTCGCCGAGCTGCGCGAACGCGGCGAAGCCGTTTGAGACAGGAGTAAGCGATCATGGCAGCCAAGGGCGGACGTGAAAAAATCAAGCTCGAATCCACCGCGGGCACCGGTCACTTTTACACCACCAGCAAAAACAAGCGCACCACGCCGGAAAAGCTGGAATTCATGAAATATGACCCGAAAGCGCGCAAGCACGTGCTCTACAAGGAAGTGAAGCTCAAGTAAGCCATTCCAGGATAGCCCGCGCCCACGGCCGGGTATGGAAAAGAACGCCAGCGCGCCAGCGCTGGCGTTCTTGTTTTCTGCGCGGGAGAAAAAAAAGAAGCGGTGCGAGTCGCTGGATTACCTGCTTGTCGAGCCTGAGGGAAGATCTCGAAAAGCACATTGGAGGAGGAGGAGGTTCGTCAAGAGAAACCAAGATCAGGGGGGACTTGGCACTCTAACTTACCAGCGACCCGATGCAATGCACCGCTTCACTACTTTCTATATCAAAAGGCGTGCCAGATCGACCTCTGGCAGGATAATTGACTTAAAAACAGATAGATAAAGAATCGGGGCTTGCACAAGCCGACGAAAAAGAGCCGATCATTCATGCCAAAATGGCAGCGATGACTGCCACTTCATGACACACTGCCAATTCCACTCTTCGCGCGGATCCTTTGCAGGCGGCGATACAGCGTCCGCTCGCTGATCCCCAGCTCGGCCGCCAGCGCTTTGCGGTTGCCGTGGTGAGCCGCCAACCGCCGCCGCAAGGCCTCGTCTTCGATGTCTTCCAGCGTTTGGGCGGCAACGACCGGACCACCGGAGGGCGCGGTCGCATCGCCGCCGTGGATCAACTCGGGTGGCAAATGTTCCGGCAGAATCACATCGCCATCGCACAATAGGGTCGCGCGTTCGAGCACGTTGCGCAGCTCGCGCACGTTGCCGGGATAGTCGTAGGCCATCAGGCAGGCAAGCGCTTCCTCCGAGAGGCGCAGGCTGCACCCCGGCGCGACACGCGCCAACAAGGCTTCAGCAAGCAGCGGCACGTCCTCGATCCGCTCCCGTAGCGCGGGCAGATGGATCGGGAAGGTATTCAACCGGTAATACAAGTCCTGGCGGAAACGCCCCTCGGCCACCATCGCGCGCAGATTGCGGTGAGTCGCGGAAATCAGGCGCACGTCGGCCTTGAGGAAATCGCTGGCGCCGACGCGACGGAAGGTGCCGGTTTCCAGCAGCCGCAACAGTTTGACCTGGAGTCCCAGCGGAATATCGCCCAATTCGTCGAGAAACAGCGTGCCGCCGGACGCCGCCTCGACCAAACCGATGCGCCGCATCGCAGCCCCAGTGAAGGCGCCTTTCTCGTGACCGAACAATTCACTTTCGAACAGGGTTTCGGTCAAGCCGGAACAATCCACCACCACGAAAGGGCGGCTGGCACGCCGGCTGGCATCATGGATCGCCTTCGCCACCAGCTCCTTGCCCGTGCCGGATTCTCCCTGCAACATCACCGTGGCATCGGAGGGCGCCACCCGTGCCACGAGTTCGAGCATGCGCCGGAAGGCCGGGGCTCGCCCCACCAGCGCGCGCGCATCCGGCAAGCCCTGCGACACGCCGAGCGTTTCCATCTTCTCGACGAAATAAGCGATCTCGCCCTGCGCGTCGCGCACCGGTGCAAGTTCGATATTCACATAGGCTTCGCCCTCCGGCGTATGGTGCAAATGCAGCACACGCTCGCGCTGGCCGGAGACGAGGCTCTGCCTGAGCGGGCAGGTCTCACCCGCCTTGTCGCAAGGGGCGGGATAGCGATGAGAGACGGCATAGCAGGTCTGGCCGACGATCGCATGCCCCCCGCCGTAACTGCGCCGGTAGGCCTTGTTCGCCGCGAGGATGCGGTAATCCCGGTCGCAAAGGATGTGCGGCTCGGGCAAAGTATCGAGATAGGAAATCAGCTCGGCGAGTGGATGCGGGGTCATGAAACGTTACTGTCAAGGATTTCTGTCTATTCTGCCATGGATGACAGCAGCGCTGACTTGCCTGCTGGTTGGAAAAGCCTTCTTCGGCTGGAACACATTGTGCTTAAGCATCCGCTAATATAATTCCAGGCGAATCCAACTCATCGAAGTCGCTCCCAAAACGAAAAGGAAAAAGCCCATGACGCACCCCAGCCCTGCAACCCCTTCCGCGCCTCACTCGCGCCTCGCCCACTATCCGATTCCCCTGTTCGCCACGGTCATGGGCACCAGTGGTCTCGCCATCGCCTGGAAAAAGGCCGGCCACGTACTCGGCCTGCCGGCCGGGATCGGTCTTTCCCTGCAATGGTGGTCGCTCATCCTGTTCGTGATGGTCGCGCTCGGCTATCTGGCGAAGATGGCCTCACACTGGGAGGCCGTGAAAAAGGAATTCTCGAACCCGATCCGGCTCAATTTCTTTCCGGCTGTCTCGATTTCCCTTTTGCTTTTGGCCGTCGCTTTCGTCGATGCGCAGGCGGGCCTCGCCTATGCCTTCTGGATCGTCGGCGCTGCCCTGCACCTGGCTTTCACCCTGATCGTGATGAGCAGCTGGATCCACCATACGCGTTATGAGATCAAACACGCCAATCCGGCCTGGTTCATCCCCATCGTCGGCAACGTAATCGTGCCGGTGGCCGGCGTCAACTTCGCGCCCGTCGAGATCTCCTGGTTCTTCTTCAGCATCGGCCTCGTGTTCTGGGTCGTGCTGCTGACCATCGTGATGAACCGGCTGTTCTTCCATGAACCCCTGCCCGAACGGCTGACGCCGACGCTGTTCATCCTGATCGCCCCGCCGGCGGTCGCTTTCATCGCCTGGCTGAAACTCAACGGCGGCCAGATCGATGCCTTCGGGCAGATCCTTTACAACGTCGCGCTTTTTCTGACGCTGTTGCTCGCCAGCAATGCGCTGCGCTTCTTCCGCCTGCGCTTCTTTCTCTCGACCTGGGCCTATTCCTTCCCGCTCGCCGCGATCACCATCGCCACGCTGATCATGGCCGAACGCGGTTCGGGATTCTTCTTCGGCTTGTCCTGGCTGCTCTTGATCGTGCTGAGCCTCGTGCTGCTGCTCCTGACCTTACGCACCGCACTGGCGGCGATGCGCGGCGAAATCTGCGTGCCCGAATGAACGGAGCGGCTGGCGGAGCGTTCCAGTTTTCCGCCAGCAGCAACTTCATTGCAACAATCGCACTTCCCGCTGCGGGAAGGGAATCTCGATCCCCGCCGCCTTGAAGGCCCGCCAGATCGCCAGATGGATGTCGGACTTGATCTGCAGCGTGCCTTCGGCGGGATCGGCGATCCAGAACCCCACTTCGAGATCGATGCCCGAATCGGCGAAACGGACGACGAAGGCCTTCGGCGGCGGATCGGCGAGTACGCGCGACTGCGCTTGCGCCGCCTCGACGAGGATCGCCAGTGCCTTTTCCAGATCGCTGCCGTAGGCGACCTGCACCTGGGTGGCGATGCGCACCTTCGGGTCGCTGAAGGTTTCATTGTTGATCACCGAGCTGACCAGCATCTCGTTGGGCACGATCGTCTCGATGCCCGTCATGCCGCGCAACACCGTGTAACGTGTCGTGATGCGCGTGACGACGCCGCGCTGGCCACCGACCTCGATCAGGTTGCCGAGCTGGATCGAACGGTCGAGCAGGATGATGAAGCCCGATACATAGTTGGCGGCGATCTTCTGCATGCCGAAGCCCAGCCCCACGCCCAGCGCGCCACCGAATACCGACAATGCCGTGAGATCGATGCCGACCATCGGCAGCGCGATCAGCACCGCGAGCAGCGCCAACAATGCCCGAGTCAAGCGTGCCAGCACCAGGCGCAGATTGCCGTCGAGACTTTGCGCGCCCATCAACCGCGCTTCGATCACCCCCCCGGCCCACAAGGCGACCAGCAGCGTCGTCAGCACCGCGCCGACGCCTTGCAGGATCAGCCACAGATTGAGCCGCGTGCGGCCGAGCGTGAAGCCGATCCCTTCGAGGAACTCGATCAATTGCGGCATCAGACCGAGAATATGCAGCGCCACCCCACTCCACACCAGCAACGCGAAACTACGCTCGAAGCCTGCGAGCCAGGGCGCCGTGGCGGAAAAGGTGTGGCGCACGACGAACATCACGGCGCGAATGACCAGCAGCGAAGTCAGCAGCGGAACCGCCAGGCTGAGCAGATTCACGTGATGCCACTGCGCGAGCAGCGGCCGCGCGGCGAGCACCAGGAGCAGCATCACCGCCGGTAGGCCGATACGCTTCAGACCCCGCTGGCCGAAACGTCGCGCAGCGCTTTCTGTCCCGCCTGCGTGCGCGAAGCGGGAATGCACCCAGCGGTCGAACAGCCAGGCCAGCACGAAACATCCGGCCAGTACGGCGACCTGCCAGAGCACGTCGGGCTGTTGCAGATCGTCCCAGAGATCCAGCAGCAGCCGGCCGAAGGGTTCCGTTGCCGCGCTCATGGCCGAACCGCCTCGGCAAAGGGGATGGCCTCGGCGTGATGACGCCGCCAATTGGCGAAATAGACCTGCGCCAGCGCCGGATTGTCGCGCAGGATCAAGAGGTTCTCGGCATTGCGCGCCTGCGCCGACCAGGTGAAGTTGTAGCTGCCGGTGATGACCACGGGATGATCGCTATCGACGTCGATGAGCAGGATTTTGTTGTGGGCAGCAGCATAGCGGGTTTCCAGCCACACCGCGATACCCGCCGCGGCGAGCTTCTCTATCTGGGAGTTCTCGCCGTTGACCACCATCTCCCTGTCGGCGAGCACCTCGACCCTGACGCCGCGCGCATGGGCGGCAATGAGCGAGCGGGCGATGCTGCGGCTGGAGAGCAGGAACATCTGCACGTGCAAACTGCGCTGCGCCGCATCGATCGCCCGCAGCACCGCGCCTTCGGCGTCGTCCCAGGGTGTGAACAGCACCTCGATCCGGCCGACGGCCGGCACTTCGACTGCCGCGGCGGCGGGCGCCAGCACCAGCAGTCCAATCAGCAGCCACGCCTTCATTTCGCCCGCTCCAGCACTGCGGCATAAAAGCCATCGGTGCCATGAACGTGCGGCGACAAATGCAGGTCCTCGCCTTTGAGGTCGAGCGAAATGCCCTGCCCTGCGAGCACCTCGCGGGCGGAATGTCGCGCAAACTGCGGCTCCTTGGCGAGAAAAGCATCGACGATGGCCTCGTTCTCTTCGGGCAGCAGGCTGCAGGTGGCATAGACGAGCCGCCCGCCAGGCTTGACCAGGCGTGCCGCGGCGGCGAGGATCGCGGCCTGTTTGGCGGTCAACTCGGCGACGTCCTGCGGCGTCTGCCGCCATTTCAGATCGGGATTGCGCCGCAGCGTGCCCAGTCCCGAGCAAGGTGCATCGACCAGCACGCGGTCGCACTTGCCGGCCAGACGCTTGACGTGCACGTCGTTCTCGTTGGCGATCACGACGGGATGGACGTTGGAGAGCCCCGAGCGCGCCAGGCGCGGCTTGAGTTTCGCCAGACGCCTGGCCGACACATCGAAGGCATACAGCCGCCCCGTCGAGCGCATCGACGCGCCGAGCAGCAGCGTCTTGCCGCCGGCGCCGGCGCAGAAATCGACGACCATCTCGCCGCGTTTGGGAGCGACGAGATGGCCAAGGAGCTGACTGCCTTCGTCCTGCACTTCGATGCTGCCATCGAGAAACAGCAGGTGCTTCGCCAGCGCCGGCTTGCCGGCCAGCCGGATGCCCTCGGGCGCGAACGGACAGGGCGCCGCGGCGATGCCCTCGCCATCGAGCCGCGCCAGCACATCGTCACGCCGCGCCTTGAGGGTATTCACCCGCAGATCGAGCGGCGCCGGCTGGTTCAGCGCCCGGGCGAGCGCAATGAGTTCGTCCTGCGACATCAGCGCTCCGAGACGCTCGACCAGCCAGTCGGGCAGGTCGGTCTCTTCGCCGAGCGTCAATGCCGGCTCCGGTTGCGCCTTCAAGGCGGCGAGCCACTCGGCATCGCGCTTCGGCAGCGCCGTATCCAGCATGCGCAGGCTGATACCGCCATGGCGCACCAGCGCCGCGAGTACCAGTTGCCGCACATCGGCCTGCGGGCCGACCCAGGCCGCCAGCGAACGCTTGCGGCGCAACAGCGCATAGGCGGCCTCGGCGATGAAGGCGCGTTCGCGCGGCCCACAATGGCGGGCGCGGAAAAAAGCCGACAACACGGCATCGGCCGGCTGGCGGAATTGCAGCAACTCGCGGCAGGCGTCGACCGTCAGGTCGATCAGGCTGGAAGACAAAGTTTTCATCGTGGCAGATCCGTGTCGGCAATGGGCAATCCGGGTTCGATGGCGATGACGATCTGGTCGAAGACCTCGCCTTTGCGGTCGCGATGGCGGATTTTCAGTGGCAGGCGCGTTTGCTCATCCAGCCACAGCTCGGTGACATCCTCGCCGGGCCGCCCCAGCACCGAGAGATGACGCACCGGCCGAGCGCCCAGCGGCGTTTCGAGCCGGGACACCTCATCCACCGTGACATGGTAGTTCGCCAGCTTGCGGGTCGTCGCCACGCTGACGGCATATTCCGGCGTATCGAGCGGCAGTCCGGCGAGCTGGAAGAACACCGACAGCAGATCCTGCACGCCCGCCGCGAACGGCGCGCTGCCACCGCGGGGAAACACGACACGCCCCTCCTCGGCCTGGAAGCGCACATGTTCGGTCTCCCGACCTTCGCGCTCGACCATGAACTCCGCGGGCCGCACGCCGTGGGCATCGAAGCCGCCGCGGCTGGTCTGGACGACCTTCGCCGGCCGGAACAGCGCGACGAGGCCGGTGGTTTCGGCGATGGTTTGCAGCAGATAGTGCGCCTCATTCCACTCCCAGCGCTGCTCGGTCTGACCGATGACGAACCCCTGCTCGCCGCGCGTCACCTGATAGACGATGCGGCCGCTCGGGGGCCAGCGAATCTCGAAAGTCGGCGCTGGCGGGACGGCACCCTCGGCAGACGAAGCAGACTCGGCGACCGGCGCTGCTGCCGTATCGGCGGGCGGGATTTCCGGCTCGGCCGGCATGGGCGGCGAGGAGAGGACCGGCTCGGGTGCCGGCAGACTGGCGTCCGGCAGATCCAACGCTGGCGGCACTGGCGGCGCCGACCGCGGTTTCGCCGACTTGCGCGGCGGGCGTTTCTTTGCCACCGGGGTTGCCTGGGGCGCCGCTGGCGTCATGGGCGCCGACACCAAGGTCGCTTCGAGACGGGCCGGTTCGTTCTCTCCTTCCAGCGGCAGGGACCAGCCCGCCGATAGCAACACGCCGAGATGCAGCGTCAGCGAGGCAGCCAGCGCCAGCCAGAACGGCAGCATCGTCTTGGAATTACGCGGGAACCCGCAAGGCGAGATCGGCAGAGGTGGCATCGTCATCCCAGACGACCCTGCCGTCGACGAGCCGGCAACGGCCTTCGAGCACCGCCCGCGCGGCTTGCGGGTAGATGATGTGCTCCTGCCGGAGCACCCGTGCCGCCAGAGCGTCCGGCGTATCTCCCGCCAGCACCGGCACGGCGGCCTGGATGATGATCGGTCCGCAATCGAGCGCCGGCGTGACGAAATGCACCGTGCAGCCATGCACGCGCACCCCGGCGGCGAGCGCCGCCTCGTGCGTGTGCAGGCCCGGGAAGGCCGGCAGGAGCGAGGGATGGATGTTGATGAGCCGGCCGGCGAAGTGTGCGACGAAGTCCGGGGTCAGGATGCGCATGAAGCCGGCGAGCAGGACCAGTTCGCCGCCCACGCGCTCGATTGCCTCGGCCAGCGCGGTATCGAAGGCTTCGCGGGAAGGGTACTGGCGATGATCGACGACGCGCGTCGGCACGCCGCGGCTGGCAGCCCAGGCGAGCCCGGCCGCCTCGGGCCGGTTGCTGATCACCGCGACGCATTGGCCGGGCAGCCGGGCTTCGAGGAGCGCCTGCATGTTGCTGCCGCGGCCGGAGATGAGGATCACATAAGAATTCATGAGCGCTATTTGACGGGAAGGAAGACGGCGGTCGCAAGACTGTGCACGACCTTGACGACGGTGCGATTCGATTTGTCGGCGACGATTTGCGACAGGAGGTCGAGGCTGCCGATCAGCCGGCCGAATTCGCGTTCGAAACTGAGGTTCTGGATCGGCCCCATTTCGTTGGAGAGCAAAAGCGGCGTGCCCGCCGGCAGCTCGCCTTCGGGCTGGCTGCGACGCGCATTGGCGAGCTTCCAGGCGGCGATCTCGACGTTGCGGGCCGCATTGTAGAGCCGCTGGGCATCGAGGTCGTCGAGAATGAAAAATTCGGTCTTGCCGTCGAAGGCGTCGAAGAGCATCGTGTTGAGACCGCCGATGAATGCGGCGACGCGATCGTGCGCATAATCCTCGCGCAGGCCGGCGAGAATCAGCGCCGTGCCGCGCCGGCCCTCCGGTTCCGGCGAGCGGCCGAGGCGCTGCGGATCCGTCAGTTTTGCCAGCGCCGCCTCGCGGCTGGGATGGCCGCCTTTCTTCCATTCGCGTGGATTGCGCCGGTAGAGCTTGTCGGCCAGTCGTGCGAGGCTGGCGAACACCTCGCGCCGATGTAGGTCGGCAATGCGGTCGATGTCGGTCTTGGCGAGCTGTCCAGGGCTCGACAGGCAGGCGGAAAGAAGCGTTGAACATGAAACGGCCAGCAGCAAACTGCGCCGCTTCATTGGCGGGCCGCGGCGAGCCGCGCACGCAGCCAGCCGATCGCCATCGGCATCACCGAGACGAGAATGATGCCGACGATCACCAGCGACAGATTGTTCTTCACCAGCGGCAGGTTGCCGAACCAGTAACCGGCGAGCGTCAGCGAAAACACCCAGAGCACGGCACCGAGCAGGTCGAACGCGAAATAGCGCGCATAGGTCATGCGCGCGATGCCGGCGACGAAAGGCGCGAAAGTGCGCACCAGCGGCACGAAGCGCGCCATCGTCATCGTCAGCGGGCCGTAGCGCTCGTAGAAGGCATGGGTCTTCTCGTAGGCGGCGCGGTTGAAGAAGCGCGAGCCCTCGCCCCAATGCAGGATGCGCCGACCGACCCAGCGGCCGATCCAGTAATTGGCGTTGTCGCCGAGCACTGCGGCACTCATCAGCACGGCGATCAAGACGGTGATGTCCATGCCGCCCGTCGCCGCCAGCGCGCCGGCGACGAACAGCAAGGAGTCGCCCGGCAGGAAAGGCGTCACGACCAATCCGGTCTCGCAGAACACGATCGCGAACAGCAGCGCATAGATCCATACCCCATAGTCCGCCACCAGCAGCGCGAGATGCCGGTCCAGATGCAGGACGATGTCGAGAAATTGAGCAATGAGCTCCATGATGGCGGCAGTTTACAATGCACGGGCCCATGTCCCGCATCCACCCCCTTCCCGACCTCCTGATCAGCCAGATCGCCGCCGGCGAGGTGGTCGAACGTCCTGCCTCGGTGCTCAAGGAACTGATCGAGAACAGCCTCGATGCCGGCGCGAGCCGGATCGACGTGCAACTCGAGGAAGGCGGCGTCAAGCTGATCCGCGTCGCGGACGACGGCGGCGGCATCGACGCCGAGGACTTACCGCTCGCGCTCGCCCGTCATGCGACGAGCAAGATCGCCACGCTCGACGATCTCGAACGCGTCGCCAGCTACGGCTTTCGCGGCGAGGCATTGGCCTCGATCGCCTCGGTCGCGCGGGTCACGATCACCAGCCGCACGGCGGATTCTCCCCACGCCTGGAAACTCGATGCCGAAAGCGGCGCAGTGAAACCGGCTGCCCTGTCCGCCGGCACGGTAGTGACGGTCGCCGATCTCTACTTCAACACGCCCGCGCGGCGCAAGTTCCTCAAGTCGGTGGCCACCGAGTTCGCGCACTGCGATGAGGTGCTCACGCGCATGGCGCAGGCCCGTCCCGAGATCGGCTTCACTCTCGCCCACAACGGCCAGGTGCGCCGACGCCTGCCGCCCGTCGATCTGGCGCGCCGCACCCGGGAACTGATGGGGGAGGCCTTCTTCGCCCACGCCCGGCAAATCGACAGTGCAGCCGGGCCGTTGCGGCTGTCCGGTTTCGCGGCGCTGCCCGCCTATGCGAAGAACACGCGCGCCGAACAGCTCTTTTTCGTCAATGGCCGCTTCGTGCGCGACAAGCTGCTCGCCCACGCGGCACGCGCCGCCTATGCCGACGTGCTGCATGGCGCGCTGCATCCCGCCTGGGTGCTGTTCCTCGACATCGACCCGATGCTGGTCGATGTCAATGTCCATCCGGCGAAGACGGAAGTGCGCTTCCGCGATGGCCAGGCCGTGCACCAGTTCGTGTTCCACGCCCTGCAGCGGGCGCTGGCCGAACCGCTGGCCGCCGCAAAAGCCCCGGCGAGTGCCGTCCCGCCAGCGCCGACTTTCGTAGCGCAGCAGACGAGCTTTTCCGTACGCGAGCCGGAAGCCGCCGCCTATCTCGAATTCGTGCAACGGGCGTTTGCGGATGCGACTCCGTCAGCGCCGGCCGTCGATAGCGTCGACCACCCGCTCGGCCACGCGCTCGCGCAACTTTCCGGCATCTACCTCCTGGCGCAGAATGCCAAGGGACTCGTGATCGTCGACATGCACGCCGCCCACGAACGCATCCTCTATGAGCAGCTGAAGGCGGCGGCCGATGCCCGGCCGGCGACGCAAATGCTGCTGGTCCCGCTGCTCGTTTCGGCAAGCCCCGCCGAGCTCGCCTGCGCCGAGGAACATGCGGCGACCCTCGAGCGGCTCGGCTTCGAGATCGCGCCCGCCGGCCCTCGGCAACTCACAGTGCGGGCCGTGCCGCAGCTTCTCGCCGGCGGCGATGTCGAGTCACTGATGCGTGCGCTGCTCGCCGAGCTCGCCGAACATCCGGCCAGCCATGTGCTCGAACAACATCGCAACGAAATCCTCGCCACGCTGGCCTGCCATGGCGCGGTGCGCGCTCACCGCCGCCTTTCCCTACCGGAAATGGATGCGCTGCTACGCGCGATGGAGGAAACCGAGCGCGCCGACCAGTGTAATCACGGCCGGCCGACCTGGATTCAGCTTTCGCTCGCCGAACTCGACCGCCTGTTCATGCGCGGTCGCTGAGGGGGCGAATTCAACCCAGATTATCCATTAGACCGGGCTGATTCACCATGGGCATGCAAAACGATCATTTCAGCGCCCTACACGGCGGCTTTCGGGCTGCGGGCGGCATCTTCGCGCCCCCGCTCCTCGCCAATAGACACCGTTATTGGCTCGTCGCGGGAACGCAAACTTGCTCGCCCTCGCCTGCGAAACCCGCTCGTGTTCCAATGGACAATCTGGGTTCAATGCAACGAAACCGGCTGGAAGAGAATGGCATCATGGGCGTCGAGGAAGTCTTCATATTCCTCTTCATCGTGCGCCCGGGTCAGGAACTCCCTGAATTCCTCGCGCATGCGCTTCGCGACCGCGCCGCGCAGCAATCCGATCCGGCCATTGCGCTTGTCGAGGATTTCGAGCGCATCGATACCCGGATAATCGATCAGATACAGCTGCGGATTGTTGAACAGGATGTTCATACGCCCTCCTTCAAAACTCTCGTTTCGTAAATGGGCATTGACGTGTCGATTTCAACTGCGACGAATCCCGCCCTGCCGCCCGCCATCGCCCTAATCGGTCCGACCGCGAGCGGCAAGACCGAGCTGGCGCTGGAAATCGCCCGCCGCTTTCCGGTCGGGATCGTCAGCCTCGACTCGGCGCAGGTATTCATCGGCATGGACATCGGCACTGCGAAGCCGGACCGCGAGACGCTGGCGCGTTTCCCGCACCATCTGATCGACCTGATCACCCCGAGGAACGCTACTCGGCCGCCCAATTCCGTCGCGATGCGCTGCGCGTGATGAGTGAAATCGCTACACGCGGCAAGGCGCCGTTGCTGGTCGGCGGCACGATGCTCTATTTCAAGGCCTTGATCGCAGGGCTCGCCGACTTGCCGCAGGCCGATCCGGGAATGCGCGCCGCGATCGACGCGGAAGCCGCACATCGAGGCTGGCCGGCGCTCCACGCCGAACTGGCAAAAGCCGATCCGCTCACCGCCGCGCGGCTGGCGCCCACCGACAGCCAGCGCATCCAGCGCGCGCTCGAAGTGCTGCGGCTCACCGGCCGGCCTTTGAGCGACTTCTGGCAACGGCAGGAAATGAATGCCCTGCCCTTCCGGCTGCTGACGATCGCCCTCGCCCCCCCGCAACGGCATGTCCTCCACGAGCGCATCGCCCGGCGCTTCCACGCGATGCTCGCCGCCGGCCTCATCGGCGAGGTCGAGGCATTGCGCGCCCGCTACCGGCTTTCCGCCGACTTGCCTTCGATGCGCTGCGTCGGCTATCGCCAGGTTTGGGAGATGCTGGAGGGACGGCTACCCGCCCGGGAACTCGCCGAGCGCGGCATCTTCGCCACCCGACAGTTCGCCAAGCGGCAGCTCACCTGGCTGCGCGCATTCCGGGATGCGGGTGTAATTGACCATGAATTCGACCTCGAATCGGCCTTAGGGGATGCGCAGGCGACTGCCAGAATACTGTCGGCAGTCGAATCCCATCTGAAACACGCGCCCCGCGCCAACGCATGACCGTTCAGTCCATACCGGCCGAAGAGCTCGAAAAATACAGCACGAACCATCGTCGCGAGATCCTCTTCTATCTGCATCAGCTGATCAAGGATGGGGAACGGGTCAGCGTCGTGTTCAACGAGGGCAAGGACATGCTTCTCACCGTGCTGCTCGCGGTCGATGAGGACAACGACCGGCTGATCTTCGACTGGGGCGGCAGCGAAGAAACCAACCAGAAGCTCTTGAAGAGCGAGCGCAACTTTTTCATCTGCGCGCCGCATGGGGTGAGAAACCAGTTCATGACCGGCGCGGTCCAGGAGACCGTCTTTCAGGGTCGGCGCGCTTTCGTCACCCAGTTGCCACAGCGCTATACCCGCTTGCAGCGGCGCGAATTCTTCCGCCTGGTGCTGCCGCTCACCCGGCGCCCGATCTGCACGCTGCCCGCACCGGAAGGCCAGACGCCGCTGCAACTGCCGGTGATCGACATCAGCATCGGCGGGCTGGCGATGGAAATGCCCGATCCGCATCCCCCCTTCGAAGTCGGCCAGCAGCTGCCGGGCGCCCTGATCGAATTCCGCAGCGGGTTGCGTCTCGTCGTGACGCTGGAGGTGCGCAACGTCGGACCGCTCGAACGCGGCAACAAGGTCGTGGGGCGCATCGGCTGCCGCTTCGTCGATCTACCGCGCCAGGACGAGCATCTGTTGCAGCACTTCATCACCGAGGAACAGCGTGAGGAACGTGCCCGGCTCGGCGGCTAATATTCAGCAGATCAGGGTCTGCGCCTGTCCCGGCTGGCGCGCTTCGATGCGGCCCAGACGATAAACGGTCTCGCCGGCGGCAGTGAGGAATTCCGCGGCCGGCACAGCATCTTCGGCGGCGACGATCACCACCATGCCGATGCCGCAGTTGAACACGCGGTGCATCTCGTCGTCGGCGACGTTGCCCTCACGCTGCAGCCACTGGAAGAGCGGCGGCAGCGGCCAGGACGCGCGCTCGATCACCGCCGTGACGTTCTCCGGCAGCACGCGCGGCACGTTGCCGGTAATGCCGCCGCCGGTGATGTGCGCCATGCCCTTCACCGTCAGCCGTTCCATCAGGGCGAGCAGCGGCTTGACATAGATGCGCGTCGGGGCGAGCAGCGCCTCGGCGAGGGGTTTGCCATGGAAGTCGGCGTAAAGGTCGGGTTTCGCGCGCTCGACGATGCGGCGGATCAGCGAATAGCCGTTGGAATGTGCGCCGGAGGATGCCAGCCCGAGCACGGCGTCGCCTGGCTGGATCGAGCGGCCGTCGACGATCTTCGCCTTTTCGACGACACCGACCGCAAAGCCGGCCAGATCGTATTCGCCTTCCGGGTACATGTCTGGCATCTCGGCCGTCTCACCGCCGATCAGCGCACAGCCGGCGAGCTCACAGCCTTTCGCGATGCCTTCGATCACCAATGCAGCAGTGCCGACATCGAGCTTGCCGCAGGCGAAGTAGTCGAGAAAGAACAGCGGTTCGGCGCCCTGCACCAGGATGTCGTTGACGCTCATCGCGACCAGATCCTGGCCGACGGTGTCGTGACGGTTGAGCTGGAAGGCGAGCTTCAGCTTGGTGCCGACGCCATCGGTGCCTGAGACCAGCACCGGCTCGCGATACTTCTTCGGCAGGTCGCACAGCGCACCGAAGCCGCCGATGCCGCCGAGCACCTCGGGACGCAGTGTGCGCTTCGCTGCGGGCTTGATGCGTTCCACTAGCGCGTCGCCGGCATCGATATCGACACCCGCGTCACGATAGGTCAAGGAGGAAGATGAATTCATGGTCGAAGGCCGGCTGAAAACGAAACGGGCGGATTTGCGGCGATAATTCGCATTGCCGCAAGCAAGTTGCGCGCGGATTCTACCGGAATCACCTCATCGCCCACACACTGCCTTGACCCAACTGCTGCTCGATCTGCGGCCCAATCAGCCGCCCTCCTTCGACAATTTCATCGTCGGTGAAAACGCCGAGCTGGTGGCGCGGCTGCGCCTGCTCGCCGAGCCAGGCTGCTTCGATGCGATTTACCTGTGGGGTGCGACAGGCTGCGGCAAGAGCCATCTGTTGAGCGCGACCGCCGCGAGCGCCCTGCGGCGACGGCCGGTGCTGCTCCTTTCGGGGTGCCGTTCCGCCAGCGCCGATTTCCACGCGCCGCCAGGCGGCCTGCTGATCGTCGATGAGGTCGACGCGCTCGATGCAGACGCACAAGTGGCGCTGTTCCGCATCTTCAACACCGCGCGGCTGATCGGTCTCGGGCTGCTGCTGGCCGGCGGCAAGCCGCCGACCAAGCTCGAGCTGCGCGAAGACTTGCGCACACGCATCGGCCAGACGCTGATCTACGCCGTCAAGACGCTCAACGACGAGGAGAAGGCCGCCGCGCTGCGCCGCCATGCGCTCGAACGCGGCCTGAAAGTGGACGACGGTCTGGTGCGCTACCTGCTCGCCCACGGTCGGCGCGATCTGCCCTCCCTGATGGCGGTACTCGACCACCTCGACCGCACGACCCTCGAACGCAAACAGCACGCCACCCTGCCCTTGCTCAAGGAAGCCCTGCAACTCACCCTCGTTCCCACTGACGATGAATCTCGCCCTGTTTGATCTCGACAACACCCTGCTTGCCGGCGACTCCGATTTCGAGTGGGCGCAGTTCCTGATCTCGAAAGGGGTGCTCGACCGCGAAGTCCATGAAGCAAGAAACCTGGCTTTCTACGAAGACTACAAGGCGGGCACGCTCGACATCCACGCCTTCCTGAAATTCCAGCTCGCGCCGCTGGCGCGCCACGATCGCCGCCAGCTCGACGCCTGGCATCGCGAGTTCATGGCCACACGCATCCTGCCGCTGATCACCCCGAGCGCACGCCAGCTCGTCGCCCGCCACCGTGACGACGGGGATCTGTGCGTGATGGTCACCGCGACCAACAGTTTCGTCACCGGCCCGATCTGCCGCGAATTCGGCATCCCGCACCTCATCGCCACCGTGCCGGCCTGCGAGGACGGGCGTTTCACCGGCGCGCCGCGCGGCATCCCCGCCTTCAAGGAGGGCAAGATCACACGTCTGAACCTCTGGTTCGAAGAAATGGGGCTGTGGTGGGGCGCTTTCGAACACAGCACTTTCTACAGCGATTCCCACAATGATCTGCCGCTGCTCGAACGCGTCACGCACCCGGTCGCCGTCGACCCCGACGACACTTTACGCGCCCATGCCGCCGCGCGCGGCTGGCCGATCCTGTCACTTCGGGTATGATGCGCGCCTCATGATCCGCAAGCTGTTGCGCCGCGTCTTCAGGCGCGGCGAACCCACCCCGCACCCGGTCGAGATCATCGGCCCCGAACAGCATGGCATCCATCCGCAGGAAGTGTCACTGGCCGCGCGCCGCACCTGCGAGGCGCTGCAGCAGGCCGGCTTCAAGGCCTATGTCGTCGGCGGCGCGGTGCGTGATTTGATCGCCGGCATCGATCCCAAGGATTTCGACGTCGCCACCGACGCCACGCCCGAGCAGGTGCGCGGCCTGTTCCGCCGCGCCCGCATCATCGGCCGGCGCTTCCAGATCGTGCATGTGATGTTCGGACAGGAGACCATCGAGGTATCCACCTTCCGTGCCGCCCACGACGAGCATACGCTGAAGGACGAACATGGCCGCGTGCTGCGCGACAACGTCTGGGGCACGATGGAGGAAGACGCCGCCCGCCGCGACTTCACGATCAATGCGCTCTACTACGATCCTGCCACGCAACAGGTTTTCGATTACCACCACGGCGTGCGCGATCTGCAGCACAAGACCCTGCGCATGATCGGCGATCCGCGCGCGCGCTACCGCGAAGACCCGGTGCGCATGCTGCGCGCGGTGCGCCTCTCGGCGAAGCTCGATTTGCGCATGGACCCGACCGTCGAGGCGCCGATCCGCGAGATGGCCGGGCTGATCGAGAACGTGCCGGCCGCGCGACTCTTCGACGAAATGCTGAAACTGCTGTTCTCTGGGCATGCCGTCGAATGTCTGAAACGCCTGCGCGAGGAAGGTCTGCACCATGGCCTGCTGCCGCTGTTGGACGTGATCCTCGAACAGCCGCTGGGCGAGAAATTCGTCATGCTGGCGCTTGCCGACACCGACCGACGGGTGCGCGAAGGCAAGCGCACCTCGCCGGGCTTTCTGTTCGCCACCCTGCTCTGGCACGAGGTGCTCGCCAACTGGGAAGCGCGCAAGCAAAACGGCGAACCGGCCCTGCCGGCGCTGCATGCGGCGATGGACGAAGTGCTCGACACGCAGGCGGAAAAGCTCGCCATCACGCGCCGCATCATCGGCGACATCAAGGAGATCTGGCTCTTGCAGCCGCGCTTCGAAAAACGCGGCGGCCGCGCGCCGTTCCGCCTCATCGAGCAGCCGCGCTTCCGTGCCGCCTGGGATTTTTTGCGTCTGCGGGCGGAAAGCGGCGAGCTGCCCGAAG
Source organism: Sulfuricystis thermophila (assembly GCF_004323595.1). Classification (GTDB taxonomy): domain Bacteria; phylum Pseudomonadota; class Gammaproteobacteria; order Burkholderiales; family Rhodocyclaceae; genus Sulfuricystis; species Sulfuricystis thermophila. The sequence continues at coordinate 827,944 of NZ_AP019373.1, read as the reverse complement.
AAATCGTCGATTGGTGGGCGCGCTTTGCCGAGGCCGACCATGCCACCCGCGAAGCGATGCTGAAACCCGAGACCGCCGGCACGAAGAAACGCCGGCGCCGGCGCGCCAAAAAGCCCGCCGAATGCCCAGCCAGTGCCGTTTCACCAGCGCCGAGTCTGAACGAGTGAGCACGCCATGACCGCCATTGCCTATATCGCGCTCGGCGCGAACCTCGGCGATCCATTGCGCACGGTGCGCGCCGCGATCACTGCCCTGCAAGAGATGCCCGATGCCCGTTTCATTGCCGGCTCCTCGCTCTACCGCACCGCGCCGGTCGGCCTGAAGCATCAGCCGGACTTCATCAACGCCGTCGTCGAGCTCGAGACTGCACTCGCCCCCGCCGAGCTGCTCACCCGCCTATTCGCCATCGAGGCCGCATTCGGGCGCGTACGCTCGATCCGCAACGCGCCACGCACGCTCGATCTCGACCTGCTGCTGTATGGCGACCAGATCCTCGACCTGCCCGAACTGACGCTGCCGCATCCGCGCATGACCGAACGCGCCTTCGTGCTCGCGCCGCTGGCCGAGATCGCACCCGATCTGGCCATTCCTGGTCGCGGCCCGCTCGCTGCCTTGCTGCCGCAGGTGGCCGACCAGCGCATCGAGAAGTTGCCATGAGTTTCCTGAAAGGCCTCCCCGTCCTTTGGCAGACCGTGCTGCTGCTGTCGGCATCGAACGTCTTCATGACCTTCGCCTGGTATGCGCACCTGAAGAATCTCAACGACCGCCCGTGGTGGATCGCCGCGCTGGCATCCTGGGGCATCGCGCTGTTCGAATACCTGTTGCAGGTGCCGGCCAACCGCATCGGCCATCACGAACTGTCGCTGCCGCAGCTCAAGATCCTCCAGGAAGTCATCGCGCTGACGGTGTTCGTGCCCTTCGTCGTCTTCTACATGCGCCAGCCGCTCAAACTCGACTACCTGTGGGCGGCTTTGTGTATCCTTGGCGCCGTCTATTTCATCTTTCGCAGCCCATAGATGACTTATCTCGCCTCCAACAAGCCGGTCACCCTTCCCGGCCTCGCCCGCATGAAGCATGCCGGCGAGAAGATCGCCATGCTGACCTGCTATGACGCCAGCTTCGCCGCGCTCGAAGACCGCTGCGGCGTCGATGCGATGCTGGTCGGCGATTCGCTCGGCAACGTCATCCAGGGCAGGACTTCGACGCTGCCGGTGACCATGGAGCACATGGTCTATCACACCGAATGCGTCGGCCACATGGTGCATCGGGCGATGGTGATCGCCGACATGCCGTTCGGCGCCTATCACGAATCGAAGGAGCAGGCGATCAGGAATGCCGGCCGATTGCTCGCCGCCGGCGCCGAGATGGTCAAGCTCGAAGGCGGCGAGGTGATGGCGGAGACCGTGCATTTCCTCGTCGAACGGGGCGTGCCGGTCTGCGCGCACATCGGCCTCACACCGCAATCGGTGCATGCGCTCGGCGGCTACCACGTGCAGGGGCGCGATGAGGCCTCGGCGGCGCGCATGATGAACGATGCGATCGCGCTCGAACAGGCCGGTGCGGCGTTGATGGTGCTGGAAATGGTCCCCTCCGCGCTGGCTGCGGAGATCACGCGCACGCTCAAGGTCTGTGCGACGATCGGCATCGGCGCCGGCCCCGACTGCGACGGACAGGTGCTGGTGCTCTACGACATGCTGGGTCTCTACCCCGGCAAGAAAGGCCGTTTCGTCAAGGACTTCATGCTCGAGGCGCAGAGCATCGAAGGCGCCGTGCGCGCCTATGTCACCGCCGTCAAGGAAGGCCGCTATCCCGCCCCCGAACACTGCTACTGATAAACCGCAAAGATGCAGATTCATCACGCCATCGCCGGCCTGCGCGCCGCGCTGAAAGACGCCGGCCGCATCGTCTTCGTGCCGACCATGGGCAATCTGCACGAAGGCCACATCATGCTGATGAAGCAGGCCCGCGCGCACGGCGACTGCGTGGTCGCCTCGATCTTCGTCAACCGCCTGCAATTCCGTCCCGGCGAGGATTTCGACAAATACCCGCGCACGCTCGAAGCGGATTGCGAGAAACTCGTCGCCGCAGGCGTGGACCACCTTTTCGCCCCAGCGGAAGAAGAGCTCTATCCGACCCCGCAGCGCTATGTCGTCGAGCCGCCGGCCGAACATGCCAGCATTCTCGAGGGCGAGTTCCGTCCGGGCCATTTCCGTGGTGTGGCGACCGTGGTGATGAAGCTGTTCGCCATCGTCCAGCCGCAGGCGGCGCTGTTCGGCAAGAAGGATTACCAGCAGTTCTTGGTGCTCTCAGCGATGGTGCGCGAATTCGCCCTGCCGATCGAGGTGATTCCCGGAGAAACGGTGCGCGCGCCGGATGGCCTGGCGCTCTCGTCGCGCAACGGCTATCTCTCGCCAGCCGAACGCGCCGAGGCGCCAAGGCTGTATCGCTGCCTGTGCGAAGTCGCGCAGGCAGTGCGGGCCGGCAACCGCGACTTTCCGCGCCTCGAGGCCGAGGCCATGGCCGAGCTTTCTGCGCACGGCTGGGCACCCGACTACGTTGCCGTGCGCAGCCGAATTGATCTACAATCGCCGCCCACCGATGGCCCGGTGCCGCCATTGGTGGTTTTGGCAGCGGCCCGACTGGGCACGACGCGCCTGATCGACAATCTCGAAATCTGATTCCCCTCTTTTCCAATCTCGAGGCATTGCCATGAGCGAGCACATCCATTACGTCACCGACGCCAGTTTCAAGAGCGACGTGCTGGAATCTCCGATTCCGGTGCTGGTCGATTACTGGGCCGAATGGTGCGGCCCCTGCAAGATGATCGCGCCGATTCTCGACGAAGTGGCCAAGGAATACAGCGGCCGTCTCAAGGTCGCCAAGCTGAACATCGACGAGAATCCCAAGACGCCGGGCGAATATGGCATCCGCGGCATTCCGACCCTGATCCTGTTCAAGAACGGTAACGTCGAGGCCACCAAGGTCGGCGCGCTGTCGAAGTCGCAGCTCACCGCCTTCATTGACAGCAATCTCTGATCCCGTTACAGTCCGCCCGGAGTCGCGTGGCGCCAGCCGCTAGACGATTTCGGGCAGCCGGCCCTCCTCCGGCGCATCTCCCCACTCCCCAGTCGTTTTTTTCCGAGCCCAGCGCGCCCGCGCTCACGCACAACCATGCACCTTTCCGAACTCAAGACCCATCACGTCAGCCAGCTGATCGAAATGGCCACCGCTCTCGGCATCGAGGGCGCCAACCGTCTGCGCAAGCAGGAACTGATCTTCGCCATCCTCAAGGAACACGCCAGGAAAGGCGAGGTCATCTACGGCGACGGCTGCCTCGAAGTGATGAGCGATGGTTATGGCTTTCTGCGCTCGGCCGATACCTCCTATCTCGCCAACCCGGACGATGTCTATGTCTCGCCCTCGCAGATCCGCCGCTTCAACCTGCGCACCGGCGACACCATCGAAGGCGAAATCCGCACACCCAAGGACGGCGAGCGCTACTTCGCGCTGGTCAAGCTCGACAAGGTGAATGGCGAATCGCCGGAAGTCTGCAAGAACAAGATCCTGTTCGAGAACCTGACGCCGCTGCACCCGACCGAGCACCTGAAGCTCGAGCGCGACATCAAGGCCGAGGAAAACATCACCAGCCGGGTGATCGACATCATCGCGCCGATCGGCAAGGGCCAGCGCGGCCTCCTGGTCGCCCCGCCGAAGTCCGGCAAGACCGTGATGCTGCAGCACATCGCCCACGCGATCGCCGCCAACCATCCCGAGGCGGTGCTGATCGTGATGCTGATCGACGAACGCCCCGAGGAAGTCACCGAGATGCAGCGCACCGTGCGCGGCGAAGTCGTCGCCTCGACCTTCGACGAACCCGCGACGCGCCACGTGCAGGTCGCCGAGATGGTGATCGAGAAGGCGAAAAGGCTCACCGAGCACAAAAAGGACGTCGTCATCCTGCTCGACTCGATCACGCGGCTGGCGCGCGCCTACAACACCGTGCAGCCGGCTTCCGGCAAGGTGCTCACCGGCGGCGTCGACGCCAACGCGCTGCAAAAACCGAAGCGCTTCTTCGGCGCCGCGCGCAACATCGAGGAAGGCGGCAGTCTCACCATCATCGCCACCGCGCTGATCGACACCGGCAGCCGCATGGACGAAGTGATCTACGAGGAATTCAAGGGTACCGGCAACTCCGAGATCCACCTCGACCGGCGCATGGCGGAAAAGCGCGTCTATCCGGCGATCAACGTCAACCGTTCCGGCACCCGCCGCGAGGAGCTGCTATTGAAACCCGACGTGCTGCAAAAGGTCTGGGTGCTGAGAAAACTCATGTATGGCCTGGACGACCTGGAGGCGACCGAATTCCTGCTCGACAAGGTCAAATCTACCAAGAACAATGCGGAATTCTTCGACGCGATGCGCCGGGGCGGCTGATCACGGTTGATTTCCCGCCGCTTTTTCAGGATAATGCGCGGCTTTCCGCAACGAGCGCCGGCCAGCCCGGACAGCAATAAGGATAGTGAAATGAAAGAAGGCATCCACCCGAATTACACCGAGATCGAGGTGACCTGCAGCTGCGGCAACACCTTCAAGACGCGCTCGACCGTTGGCAAGCCTCTGCACATCGAAGTCTGCTCGGCCTGCCACCCGTTCTACACCGGCAAACAGAAGATCGTCGACACCGCCGGCCGCGTCGAACGCTTCAAGCAGAAATACAAGCGCGCCGGCGCGGCGGCCTGAACGGCATCGCCACCCCAAGCCAAGGCAGGTTCCCTGCATTGGCGTCATGACCAGGGCAGTCGTTCCAGCCCGTAGATCCTGCAAGGGCAGCCGCGGCTGCCCTGCGTTTTTTCCGCCACCATGAATTTCGCCGTGCCCGCCCAGCCGCACTCTCCCCGACTGCCGCTCGCGGTCGTCGTCGTGCTGGCGGCGATCTATCTGCTGACGGGCCTGCAGCACGACCCCTGGAAGTATGAGGATGCGATCCACATCGACATCGCCTGGGGTTTCCTCGACGATGGCCATTGGCTCGCTCCGGCGATCGCCGGGGAGCCCTGGCCGCATACCGCACCGCTCTATCACTGGGTGGCTGCCCTGTCGGGCAAGCTGTTCGGCGGACTGCTCGGCTTTCACGTCGCCGCGCGGCTGGCGACGACGCTGTTCGGCGCCTTGTTCCTCGTCGCACTGGCGGGTGCGGCACGCTGCTTCCATGGCGACAACGCCGGCCGGATCGTCGTCCTGCTCGCCTTGGGCACACTGGGGCTGCTGTTGCCGCTGCACGAAGCCCAGCCGGGCATCGCCGGCCTGGCGTTCGCCGCCTTGGCCTGGTGGGGCGCCGGACTGAGCCTGCAAGGCCGGCGGCTCGGCGCCGTCCTCCTCGGCCTGGGTCTCGGTCTGACCTTTCCCGCCCATGGGCTGGTGGGAGTGGTGATGGCGCTTGCCGTGCTGCCAGGGCCGATTCTGCGTCGTGACTGGGCAGGTTTCGCGCTCGCCCTGGCCATCGCCGTGCCGCTCGCTGCTGCCTGGCCCTGGGCGCTCCTGCAATCCTCTCCGGAATTCTTGGCGCAGTGGTGGCAAAACGAGCTCGCCGAAGTCACCCGTGGGCGAAATTGGCCCGCTGCGCAACACTTGGAGTACCTGGGCTGGGTGACCTGGCCGGTCTGGCCGCTCGCGCTTTGGAGTCTCTGGGTGAGTCGCCGTGAGCCGGTCAAGCTGGCATTGCCATTGCTCGGTGTGTTCTTCGGGCTCCTCTGGTTTCTTTCCGGTCCTGCGCGCAGCCTGGCGCTGTTGCCGCTGCTGCTACCCCTGCTGCTCGTCGCGGCGGCAGGCGCCGACCGGCTGCGCCGTGGCGCGGCGAATGCCTTCGACTGGTTCGGCTGGGTGACCTTCACCTTCTTCGCAGTCCTGATCTGGCTCGGCGCCAGCGCCCAGGCGCTCGGCTGGCCGGCCAAGATCGCGCGCAACTTCGCCCGTCTCGCGCCAGGGCATACCGTCGAGTATTCGTACGCCGCCCTGGGGTTTGCCGCCTTGCTGACGCTCATCTGGCTGCTGTTCTGGGGATTGCGGCGCGCCAGCTGGCGTCCCACGCTGCGCTGGGCAAGCGGTCTGACGCTGATGTGGGCGCTGATCATGAGCCTCTGGTCATCTTGGCTCGATCATTACAAATCCTACCGGCCGGTGGTTCAGTCGCTGCAGGCCGCACTGCCTGCCAGCGTCGATTGCATCGAGCGCATCGGCCTCGGTCACGCCCAGCGCGCCGTGCTCGACTATTACACCGGCATCCGCACGATGGAACCCAAGGCCGGCCGCCAGTGTGCCTGGCGGCTCGTCGTCGACCAGCGCGACCGCGTTACACCCGATGGCTGGCAGGAAGTCTGGCAAGGCCACCGGGCGGGCGACCGCAAGGAGCGCTGGTATCTCGACCAGCGTATCCGCGAGTGATCAGATTTTCAGGAGGTTCGCCCGGTAATACTTGAGCTCCTCGATCGACTCGTAGATGTCGGCCAAGGCCTCGTGCTTGCCGCCTTTCTTGACCCCCTTGGCGATCGCCGGCGCCCAGCGTCGACACAACTCCTTGAGCGTCGAGACATCGAGATTCCGGTAATGGAACCAGGCTTCGAGCTTCGGCATGTGCCGGGCCATGAAACGCCGATCCTGACAGATCGAATTGCCGCAGATCGGCGACTTGCCAGCCGGCACGTAACGTTTCAGGAAGTCGAGCGCCTGGGCCTCGACTTCGGCCTCGCCGAGCACTGAAGCCCGCACCCGCTCGATCAGCCCGGATTTGCCGTGGGTCTTCTTGTTCCAGTCGTCCATCGCCTCGAGTACCGCATCGTCCTGATGCACCGCCCAGACGGCGCTTTCGGCGATCACCTCGAGCTGGGAATTGGTGATCACCATCGCCAGCTCGAGAATGCGGTCGCGATCCGGGTCGAGGCCGGTCATCTCCATGTCGAGCCAGACGAGGGCGTTTTGGTCTTGTGCCATACTGCGCTTCGCTTCCGAAGTATTGAACCCAGATTATCCATTAGACCGGGCTGATGCGCCATGGGCATGCGAAACGATCATTTCAGCGCCCTACACGGCAGTTTTCGGGCTGCGGGCGGCATCTTCGCGCCCCCGCTCCTCGCCAATAGACACCGTTATTGGCTCGTCGCGGGGACGCAAACCTGCTCGCCCTCGCCTTCGAAACCCGCTCGTGTTCCAATGGACAATCTGGGTTGAACGGCTTGCATTCTTACATATCTGACCCATTTTTTCGTTCATGGCCAGCGTCTTCTCCGCCCTCTTTCTCGTGCTGCTGGCACTCAGCAGTGCGCTGCGCATCTGGCTCGCTATTCGCCAGATGCGTCACGTCGCGGCGCATCGCGATGCGGTGCCGAGCGCTTTCGCCGAGCGCATTGCGCTTGCCGACCATCGCAAGGCCGCCGATTACACCGTGGCCAAACTGCGCCTCGGGCTGTTCGAACTGACGGCCGATACGCTGTTGCTGCTGGCCTTGACCTTCGGCGGCCTCCTCGCCGCTTTCGACCACTTCTGGCGCAGCCTCTTCCCTGCTGCCGGTATCCCCTACGGTCTCGCCCTGTTTGCCAGCGTCGGACTGACGGGCTTCCTCGTCGGTCTGCCCTTCACGCTCTGGCGCATCTTCGGCATCGAGGCGCGCTTCGGCTTCAACAAGATGACCCCGGCGCTCTTCGTCACCGATCTGATGAAGCAGCTCGTGCTGACCGTGCTGATCGGTGCGCCGCTCATCGCGCTCGTGCTCTGGCTGATGGAGGCAATGGGGCGATTTTGGTGGTTTGATGTCTGGCTCACTTGGCTCGCGTTCAACCTGCTGGTGCTGATCGTCTATCCGACCTTCATCGCACCGCTGTTCAACAAGTTCACGCCGCTTGCCGATGGCGAAGTGAAGCAGCGTGTCGCCGCGCTGCTCGAACGTTGCGGCTTTACCAGCGCAGGGCTGTTCGTGATGGATGGGTCGAAACGTTCCGCACATGGCAATGCCTATTTCACCGGCTTCGGCAAATCGAAGCGCATCGTCTTCTTCGACACGCTGCTCGATAAACTCACGCCGACCGAAACCGAAGCCGTGCTCGCCCATGAGCTCGGTCATTACAAACGCCGCCACATCGCCAAGCGCATCGCTGTGATGGCCGCACTGGCGCTGGCGGTACTCTGGCTGCTCGGCCAGCTCATCGACCAGCCGTGGTTATATGCCGGCTTGAAAGTCGGCGCTGACGGAACGGCACCGAACACTGCCATGGCGCTGATTCTTTTCTCGCTGGTGCTGCCGGTGTTCGCCTTTCCGCTCGCACCGCTGTTTTCGTGGCTGTCGCGCCGCCACGAATTCGAGGCCGATGCCTTCGCCGCGCAGCAAACCGATGCCAGGGCGCTGATCAGCGCCCTGGTCAAGCTCTACCGCGACAACGCAGCGACCTTGACGCCGGACCCGCTCTATTCGCTGTTTTACGACTCGCACCCGCCCGCGAGCCAACGCATCGCCCATCTCGAATCGTTTGTCCATAAGGAGCCCATACCATGCTGAACGAGCAGGAGATCGCTCATCGCCTTGCCGCGCTCGAGGGCTGGGCACGCCAAGACAATGCCATCGTCAAGACCTACCATTTCGCCAATTACCATGAGACGCTGGCCTTCGTGAATGCCCTCGCCTGGATCGCCCACCGCAGCGACCATCATCCCGATCTCGAGGTTGGCTACAACCGCTGCCGCGTGGCATTCACCACCCATAGCGCCGGCGGGCTCACCGACAAGGATTTCGCCAACGCAGCGCGCATCGACGCATTGTTCTTCACGCCGTGAGGTTGCGCAAGGACAATCCGCTCCCCGGCACGGGCAAGGACCCCGTCACCACCGCGAACATGAGTGACGGCGTCGTGACCGCCGCCTTTGGCCGTCATTACGAAGTCACGCTCGCCGACGGCCGCATCGTCATCGGCATTCCGCGCGGCAAGAAAAGCATCTATGCCTGCGGCGACCGCGTCAGCTTGGGCCAACTGCACTGCAACGAGGCGCCGATCCTCGCCCATCGGCCGAGAACCTCCTTGCTCTATCGCAGCGATCAATGGAAGCAGAAACTGATCGCCGCCAATGCCAGCCAAATCGTTCTGGTCGTCGCGACCGAACCGAGCTTTTCGCCGGAACTGATCTCCCGCGCGCTCGTCGCCGCAGCGCATGAAAAGCTGCGCTGTGTGATCGTCCTCAACAAATGCGACCTCACCGCCGGGCTGGAGGCGGCGCGCGCCGAACTCGAACCCTTCGCCCGGCTCGGTCTGCCGATCGTCGAACTCTCCGCCCGTCTCGACGCTTCCCCCCTGAAACCCTGGCTGGCCGGGCAGACATCGGTGCTGGTCGGCCAAAGCGGCATGGGCAAGTCGACGCTCGTCAATGCGTTGATTCCCGAAGCCGCTGCCGCGACGCGCGAGATTTCCACCGCACTCGATTCCGGCAAGCACACCACCACGCATACACGCCTCTACCCCCTGCCGGAAGGCGATGGCGCGCTGATCGACTCACCCGGCCTGCAGGCCTTTGGGCTCGCCCATCTGACGCGTGGCGAGATCGAGCTTGGTTTCGTCGAGTTTTTGCCGTATCTCGGTCACTGTCGTTTCCGCGACTGCCGCCACGAGAACGAACCCGATTGTGCGATCCGCGCCGCGGTTGCCGCCGGCAGGATCGACCCACGGCGGCTCGCGCACTTTCTCGCTATCGCCCGCGAAAACGAAAGCGCCCGCTTGCCCTGATCAGGGTACGCGTTTCTGCACAGCGCCATCCGCTGGGCTGCTGGCGGGTGCGTCCGCGCCCAACCGCGCATCGTGAGTGCCCGGCAGCGGCGCTTCCTGGATCTGAGGATTCCAGAAAAAGATCACGAAGACGATCGCGACGACCAGCGCGACGTTGAGCAGGATCAGAAAGAGTCGCATCTAATGCCCCGCCTCGAATCTGAAAGGCACGGCGATACGCTGACCGCCGCTTTCGACCAGCACCGTCGCCTGCCACAGCATGCGCCCGGTCACGCACACCGGCAGCGTTGCCTGACCGACATGGCGTTGCGCCGTGATCGCCCGCAGCGTCGGCCGGTTGTAACCCATGCTCATCTCCACCCCAGCGAAATCGACCTTCACACGCTCGGCCTCCAGTCCTTCGAGCGCTACCTCGACGTCGAGCGGCGTCGCCACCGGAATCGGCCGTGGTGAAAGCGAGAAGCTGAGGCGGCCACCGCCGGGCAGGCTGGCGGTGCACGGCGCCCGGTGCAGATCGCAGCCGGCGTCGGGCTGGACGAACAGATCCGCCTTCGGCAGCAACAGCGGCGAGAGCTTGTAGCCGATCGCCCCGATCAGGATCAGGGCGAGGATCATCGCGGCATCGACGAGCAGGGATTTGCGGGGCAACATCGCCCCCCAAAGGTATCACGCCCGGCAGGCAAAAAAAATGGCCGGTAACTTGATTCCGATCAAGGTCAAGCTCTGGAGCGGAGCCTAGATTGTGCGGCAAATTGTCGCAGCGGCGCTTTGTCGCACCCGGCCGCTGCGCATTTGGGTGTCGTCGATCAACTGATATGGGAGTCCAAGCATGAAAAAACTCACCCAGCGAACCGTGCCGCTGTTACTGGCCGCCGGCATGGGTCTCGCAGCGGCGACCGCATGGTCCGCCGAGACGCTGCAGGATGTGATGAAGCGGCGGAATTTGAGTCAGCAGGATTTGCTGGCGGCGGCGAAGACCTATGTGCCGACGGGGGGGCGCGATGAATTCGTCGCCTTCAGTTCGGGCGGACAGTCGGGCCAGATCATCGTCTATGGCATCCCCTCGATGCGCATTCTCAAGTATCTGGCGGTATTCACCCCCGAGCCCTGGCAGGGCTACGGCTATGACGAAGAGTCGAAGGCGGTGCTCGCCGGCGGCCGCATCGACGGCAAGGACATCACCTGGGGCGACACCCACCACCCGGCGATCTCCGAGACCAACGGCGAATCGGATGGCCAGTTCCTGTTCATCAACGACAAGGCCAACCCGCGCATCGCGGTGATCGACCTCAGGGACTTCGAGACCAAGCAGATCGTCGTCAACCCGATCTTCAAGTCCGAGCACGGCGGCGCCTTCGTCACGCCGAACACCGACTACGTCTTCGAAGCCTCGCAATACGCCGCCCCGCTCGAACCGCGCAAGTTCTATCCGCTCGAAGAGTTCAACGAGAAGTACCGCGGCGGCATGACCTACTGGAAGTTCGACCGCAAGGAAGGCCGCATCGTGCCGGCGGAATCCTTCTCCGTCGAACTACCGCCCTACTCGCAGGACCTGTCGGATGCCGGCAAGGGCCCGTCGGATGGCTGGAGCTTCACCAACTCGTTCTGCTCCGAGCGCTATGTGGGCGGCATCGAGAAGGGTCGTCCGCCCTATGAGGCCGGCTGCTCCGCCAAGGACACCGACTACCTGCACGTGATCAACTGGAAGCGCGCCGCCGAACTGGTCAAGGAAGGCAAGGCCAAGAAGATCAACGGCCACAACGTGCTACCGATGGACGTCGCGGTCAAGGAAGGCATCCTGTTCCTGATCCCCGAGCCGAAGAGCCCGCACGGCGTCGATGTCACCCCGGACGGCACCAAGATCATCGTCGCCGGCAAGCTCGACACCCATGTGTCGGTGTATAGCTTCGAGAAGATCATGGCCGCCATCAAGGCCGGCAAGTTCGAGTCGAAGGACCCCTATGGCATCCCGGTGCTCAGCATGAAGGACACGCTGCACACCCAGGTCTCGCTGGGTCTCGGCCCCCTGCACACGCAGTTCGATTCCAAGCCCTGCGTCGCCTACACCTCGCTGTATGTCGATTCGCAAGTGGCGAAATGGGACTTCTGCGAAGGCAAGGTGCTCGACAAGATCTCCGTCCATTACAACATCGGCCACCTGATGACGATGGAAGGCGATACCACCAAGCCGAAGGGCCGCTATCTGGTCGCGTTGAACAAGCTGTCGATCGACCGCTTCAATCCTGTGGGTCCCCTGCATCCGCAGAACCACCAGCTGATCGACATCAGCAACGACAAGATGCAGCTCCTTTACGACATGCCGTTGCCGCTGGGCGAGCCGCACTACGTCGTCGCCATCGACGCCAAGAAGCTCAAGCCGGCGATCCGCTACAAGCTCGGCACCAACAGCCGCACCGACAATCCGCACCCCGCCGCCGTCAAGGCCGGTGAGGAGCGCACCGTCAAGAAGGGCAACAAGGTCGAGGTGTTCGGCTCGCTGATCCGCTCGCACATCACGCCGGAAACCATCGAGGCCGAAGTGGGCGACGAGGTGACGATCCATCTGACCAACCTCGAACGCGCCCAGGACGAAACCCACGGCTTCACGGTGTCGACTTACAACGTCCATGCGTCCGTCGAACCCGGCAAGACCGTCACGGTGAAGTTCAAGGCCGACAAGGAAGGCGTCTATCCGTACTACTGCACGGAGTTCTGCTCGGCATTGCACCTCGAAATGCAGGGCTATCTGCTGGTCAAGCCGAAGGGCTGGAAGCCGTCCAAGACCACGCTCGCCGCCCAGGCCTATACGGAAGCCGACTACAAGGCCCAGCTGAAGAAGATCGCCGACACCCAGGCCGTCATCGACTCCGTCGTCGCCTTCATCACCTCGGTCAATTACAAGGACTTCCCGGATGCCGTCGCCATGGTCGAGGATGCCACCGACCAGCTCAACAAGATCCCCGAAGCCAAGAAGAAGCATGAGGAAGCCGCCGCCAAGAAGGACTGGGAACAGGCCGCCCTCTGGGCCGAACAGGTCTGGCAATACCAGGTCAAGGCCGCCGACCTCGGCCTGCGCGCCAAAACCTACCTCGAACAAAAAGGCGCCAAAAAAGTGAAGTAAGGCGGCAGAGGTTCGAGGCAGAGCAAAGGGGCGGGCAACCGCCCCTCTTTTTTTTGCCCGGAGCAAAATAGCGATCCATGCAAGACGGCAAGCCGACTTTCCCGACACCAGCATCGAGCCGCAGCCACCCGCTGTCGCTGGTCACGCATCCATTGGCTTTCATCCTGACCGGCATCGTGTGGACCGTGCTGGTGTTGTTTTCGCTGTGGACGCAGCGCGAGCAACTGAACCACACCGCCCAGGAGCTGGCGCGGATCGATGCGATCGCCAATCTCAAGAAGGACATGGCGATCCGCAAGTGGGCTTCGGAAGTCGGCGGCGTGTTCATCCGTGAGAGCCGCGCGCCCAGCGTCGACAGGTTCAGCGAGCAGGAACGCCTGCTGGCGCTGCGTTCGACCGGAGAACTCGACAAGCTGATCTCGCTGACCTCGATCCACATTCTGATGGGCATCCAGGAAGTCAGCAACAAACTCTACGGCAGCAAGGAACGCCTGACCTCGCTGCAGCTCACCAACCGCGACAATGCACCGGACGAATGGGAAGCCCAGGCGCTGAAAGCCTTGCAGGGCGGTTCGCAGATCGTCGCCGAGGCGATGCCGAAGAAAAAAGGCCATGGCCTGATGCGCGTGATGATCCCGATGCGCATGGACGAGGAATGCCTCGAATGCCATCGCGAAACCCTGATCCCCGTCGGCGGGTTGCGCGGCGGCGCGGCCGTGACGATCGACCTCAACACCTACTGGAACGCGCAGGAGCCGACCTGGCGGACGATCCAGTACTGGCACATCGGCATCTGGCTGGCCGGCATGATCACCCTGCTCGCCTACTGGATTTTCCTGCGCCGTCGCGCCGCGGAACACGTGCAACTGGAAATGGAGCGGCGCGCCAACGAAGACACGCTGAAAAAGCACAAGGAACGGCTCGAAGCCTCGGAAGCGCGCTTGCGCGAGCTGGCAGCGTTCCTGCAGACCGTGCGTGAAGAAGAGCGTACGCGCATCGCCCGCGAGCTGCACGACGAACTGGGGCAGGCGCTCACCGCCTTGCGTTTCGATCTCGGCTGGCTGCGCAACAAGTGCAGCGCCTCGAACCTGGGCAGCCCGGCGGCAGAACGGGTCGGCGCAGCCCTTTCCGTCGTCGAGCAGAGCATCGTCTCATTACGTCGCATCTCGGAAGACCTGCGACCGGCGATGCTCGACAGCCTGGGACTGGCCGCCGCGATCGAGCATCACGTCGCGCAATTCAGCGAGCGCACCGGCATCGACTGCCAGCTGCGGATGAACCGCGAAGAATTCGATCTGCCGGGAGAGATTGCCACTGCCGTGTTCCGCATCGTCCAGGAAGCACTGACCAACGTCGCCCGCCATGCCCATGCCCAAACGGTGACCGTCCTCATCGAGGAAACCGACCAGGGCATTCATCTGCGCGTCGAAGACGACGGACAGGGGTTCACGAGCCTACAAGGCAACGATGGCAAGAAGCATTTCGGCGTGATCGGCATGCGCGAGCGCGCCGCCATCCTGGGCGGCCATCTCGATATCGAAAGCCAGCCGGGCCGAGGCACGCGCATCGATGGCTGGCTACCACTCGCAAAGGAATCCCACGATGATCAAAGTCCTGATCGCTGATGATCACGCGATTTTGCGCGCCGGATTGAAACAGATTCTCTCCGAAACGCCCGACATCGTCGTCGGCGGCGAGGCCGCCAATGGTCACGAAACGCTCGCCAAGGCGCAAGCCGAACCCTGGGACGTGCTGCTGCTGGACATGACGATGCCCGGCCGAAGCGGCATCGAGCTGATCAAGCAGCTCAAACAGCTCGTTCCGCGCCTGCCGATCCTGATCCTTAGCATGCACAAGGAGGACGTGTATGCGGTACGGGCGCTCAAGGCCGGCGCTTCCGGCTATCTGTGCAAGGACAATGCCGAGGATCAGCTGGTCGCGGCATTGCGCAAGGTGGCGGGCGGCGGCCTCTACATCACCCCGACGGTCGCCGAGAAACTGGCGCTCGACATGCTGCAGGGAGACGATGCCGACACGCCACCGCACCTGCGCCTTTCCGATCGGGAGTATCAGGTCTTTCAGGCCCTGGTCGCGGGCGAGAGCGTCTCTGAGATCGCCGAACGGCTGAATCTGAGCGTCAAGACGGTCAGCACCCACAAGATGCACATCCTCGAAAAGATGCGCTGCGAGAACATCGCCGAGCTGGTTCGCTATGCGGTGCGACAAGGGCTGCTGCCCGAAAGCTGAAGTACCCTGTCGACAATAGGAATTTTCCTACCTGCCAAATCAGCCTGAGCCGATTCTGTTTCCCGAACGCGAAAACTAGTATGCTGTCAGTGCGACAAGTTGTCGCATGCGGCCGGTTGCCGCATGTGGCGATGTGCCGCGACTTTGCGTGATTTTTATCGGGAGGCAGATCATGAAGAGATTCAGCCAGCGAGCCATACCATGGTTGATGGCGGCAGGTTTGGGAGTATCGGTGATGGGCTCGGCGTTTGGCGCCGAGACGCTGCAGGATGTGATGAAGCGGCGGAATTTGAGTCAGCAGGATTTGCTGGCGGCGGCGAAGACCTATGTGCCGACGGGGGGGCGCGATGAATTCGTCGCCTTCAGTTCGGGCGGACAGTCGGGCCAGATCATCGTCTATGGCATCCCCTCGATGCGCATTCTCAAGTATCTGGCGGTATTCACCCCCGAGCCCTGGCAGGGCTACGGCTATGACGAAGAGTCGAAGGCGGTGCTCGCCGGCGGCCGCATCGACGGCAAGGACATCACCTGGGGCGACACCCACCACCCGGCGATCTCCGAGACCAACGGCGAATCGGATGGCCAGTTCCTGTTCATCAACGACAAGGCCAACCCGCGCATCGCGGTGATCGACCTCAGGGACTTCGAGACCAAGCAGATCGTCGTCAACCCGATCTTCAAGTCCGAGCACGGCGGCGCCTTCGTCACGCCGAACACCGACTACGTCTTCGAAGCCTCGCAATACGCCGCCCCGCTCGAACCGCGCAAGTTCTATCCGCTCGAAGAGTTCAACGAGAAGTACCGCGGCGGCATGACCTACTGGAAGTTCGACCGCAAGGAAGGCCGCATCGTGCCGGCGGAATCCTTCTCCGTCGAACTACCGCCCTACTCGCAGGACCTGTCGGATGCCGGCAAGGGCCCGTCGGATGGCTGGAGCTTCACCAACTCGTTCTGCTCCGAGCGCTATGTGGGCGGCATCGAGAAGGGTCGTCCGCCCTATGAGGCCGGCTGCTCCGCCAAGGACACCGACTACCTGCACGTGATCAACTGGAAGCGCGCCGCCGAACTGGTCAAGGAAGGCAAGGCCAAGAAGATCAACGGCCACAACGTGCTACCGATGGACGTCGCGGTCAAGGAAGGCATCCTGTTCCTGATCCCCGAGCCGAAGAGCCCGCACGGCGTCGATGTCACCCCGGACGGCACCAAGATCATCGTCGCCGGCAAGCTCGACACCCATGTGTCGGTGTATAGCTTCGAGAAGATCATGGCCGCCATCAAGGCCGGCAAGTTCGAGTCGAAGGACCCCTATGGCATCCCGGTGCTCAGCATGAAGGACACGCTGCACACCCAGGTCTCGCTGGGTCTCGGCCCCCTGCACACGCAGTTCGATTCCAAGCCCTGCGTCGCCTACACCTCGCTGTATGTCGATTCGCAAGTGGCGAAATGGGACTTCTGCGAAGGCAAGGTGCTCGACAAGATCTCCGTCCATTACAACATCGGCCACCTGATGACGATGGAAGGCGATACCACCAAGCCGAAGGGCCGCTATCTGGTCGCGTTGAACAAGCTGTCGATCGACCGCTTCAATCCTGTGGGTCCCCTGCATCCGCAGAACCACCAGCTGATCGACATCAGCAACGACAAGATGCAGCTCCTTTACGACATGCCGTTGCCGCTGGGCGAGCCGCACTACGTCGTCGCCATCGACGCCAAGAAGCTCAAGCCGGCGATCCGCTACAAGCTCGGCACCAACAGCCGCACCGACAATCCGCACCCCGCCGCCGTCAAGGCCGGTGAGGAGCGCACCGTCAAGAAGGGCAACAAGGTCGAGGTGTTCGGCTCGCTGATCCGCTCGCACATCACGCCGGAAACCATCGAGGCCGAAGTGGGCGACGAGGTGACGATCCATCTGACCAACCTCGAACGCGCCCAGGACGAAACCCACGGCTTCACGGTGTCGACTTACAACGTCCATGCGTCCGTCGAACCCGGCAAGACCGTCACGGTGAAGTTCAAGGCCGACAAGGAAGGCGTCTATCCGTACTACTGCACGGAGTTCTGCTCGGCATTGCACCTCGAAATGCAGGGCTATCTGCTGGTCAAGCCGAAGGGCTGGAAGCCGTCCAAGACCACGCTCGCCGCCCAGGCCTATACGGAAGCCGACTACAAGGCCCAGCTGAAGAAGATCGCCGACACCCAGGCCGTCATCGACTCCGTCGTCGCCTTCATCACCTCGGTCAATTACAAGGACTTCCCGGATGCCGTCGCCATGGTCGAGGATGCCACCGACCAGCTCAACAAGATCCCCGAAGCCAAGAAGAAGCATGAGGAAGCCGCCGCCAAGAAGGACTGGGAACAGGCCGCCCTCTGGGCCGAACAGGTCTGGCAATACCAGGTCAAGGCCGCCGACCTCGGCCTGCGCGCCAAAACCTACCTCGAACAAAAAGGCGCCAAAAAAGTGAAGTAAGGCGAGTGGCCATTGTTGAGTAAATTGATCTAGTTCAAGGAACCCGCCGGGTGAATCGATCAGAATGCGATTCACCCGGTCTACCCAAGGAAAGGAAACCCCGATGATGCTGAAAGGAACCCTCACGACGGTGCTCGCGCTGGCCATTTCCGCCCCGGTTTTCGCTGCTGATGGCGCGACGCTTTACAAGGAAAAAACCTGCTTCACCTGTCATGGCAAAGATGCCAAGACGCCGATCATGCCCAGCTATCCGAAGCTCGCCGGACAGAACGCCGAATATGCGCTGCAGCAGATGAAAGACATCAAGAGCGGCGCGCGCAACAATGGCCAGACCGCGGCGATGAAGGGCGTGATGCACCTCGTCAATGACGAGGAGATGAAGGCGATCGCCGAATATCTGTCCAAGTTGAAGTAAATCGGAATCTTCCGATAGAAAGAATCGGAGGCAACCAATGGAGCAGGCAATCTCGTTTGGATATGCTGCTCTCCCTGATAGCCGACAGGGGTTGGCGTCATTTCACAGAGAAAGGAAACCCAGCATGAAGAAAGTCATCACCTTGGCCATCGCGGCCGCCCTGCTCCCCGCAACCGCAGCACTTGCCCAAGTGCCAGCGCAGAAGAAGTCTGGCATCGAGAGCAAGGACTATCAATGGAACAAGATGGAAGGCAAGAAGGCCGAAGCTCTCCATCTCAAAGGCGATCCGAAGGCAGGTGAGGAAAGCTATGAGGTCTGCGGCGGCTGCCATTTGCCCAATGGCGCCGGCCGTGACGATGGCACCTTCCCGCAGCTCGCCGGCCAGCACGCGACCGTATTGCTCAAGCAGATGGCCGACATCGTCGAGGGCTTACGCGACAACCCGACGATGTATCCGTTCGCCAAGGAAGCCCTGAAGGATCCTCAGGAGCTCGCCAATACCGCGGCCTACATCCAGACGCTCTGCATCCCGACCGACCACGGCAAATACGAAGGTCCCGATGCTGCGCAGCAAATCGCCAAGGGCAAAGAGCTCTATGAAAAGCAATGCAAGGAATGCCACGGCATGCACGGTGAAGGCAATGCCGAGAAGTTCTATCCGGTCATCGCCGGTCAGCATTACAAGTATCTGCTGCGTCAAATGACCGAGATCCGCGACGGCAAGCGCCGCAACGCCAACCCGGACATGGTGAAGGTGATCAAACCCTATACCAATGACCAACTGGTGGCGATCTCGGCCTATCAGGCGAGCCTGTCGATGCCCGGCAAGATGTGCGCGGCCAAGCCCGCAGCCAAGGGCGGCAAGAAGAAGTAAGCCGCATATTTCGCCCTGGGGGGGAGGGCGAGCAGTTTTTTCGGTATTCTGTAGGTATCCTGGCATCCCGTCCGCGCTCGCGGACGGGCCCCTCAATCGAAGAGAACGGACATGCAAGCAAACAACAAACTGATCGGCGGACTGACCCTGATCGCGCTGATCGCGATGATCGCCGCCTATTTCACCCCGATCTGGTGGGTTTCGCTCACGGCCCCCAACTACCCGAAGGATGCTTTCCCGGATGGCATCCGCATCCATTTCCACTTCGACGGCGTCTATAACGGCTGCAAGGCCGCCGGCAAGGGCAGCCGCATGGCCGAGGAAGTGATCCAGTCCGACATTCAAGGCAGTGAAGAGCGCTACAACCCGATTCTCGATCAGAAGAAGAAAGTCGATACCGGCGCGCAGGGCCTGGACTGCGTGCATGAGATGAACACCATCAACCACTACGTCGGCATGTTCCCGATCGCCACCGGCGCACCGGTCGAGAAGCCGCTGGCGAAGTTCTTCTTCGGCTTTTTCGCGGTGATGCTGCTCGGCTTCATGTGCACCGACAAAAAGCGTCGTCTGGCGATCCTGACACTGGGCTTTGCCGCCGTCGCCGCGTGGGCGATCGTCGATCAGTACGTGCTCGGCCATCTCGCTAGCCATGTCAAGGAATACATGGAGGAGACCGGCACCTTCTTCCGCGAGCCGGAAAAAATCCAGGTCTGGGGCGACAACGTCTGGCGCATCACCGGTTATGTGATCGCCGGCATGATCGTGGCGATGCTGATCGTCATCATCGGCGTCTGGAAGGGGCCGCGCAAGTTCGAACTGCTGCTGGCGCTGGTGCCGGCCCTGCTGCCGCTCTATTTCGTGATCGAATATTCTGCCTGGCTGTGGTTCTTCGGTCACAACCTGCACCCGTGGGGCGCATTCACCGTCAAACCCTTCATGCCCACCGTGTTCGGCGAAGGCAAGGTTGCGCAGTTCTCGACCTATTCCTACCCGTATTGGGGTTACGGACTGCTGTTGATCGTCTTCGTCTGCCTGATGCTGGCGCTCTTGATGCGGCGCAAGCAGCTGAATCAGCCAGCGGGGAGCTGAGATGGCGCGCTGGCGGTCGATCGTGCCGGGTCTGATGCTCGGCGGCTTCTCGCTGCTCGTCACCGCGCAAGGGGTGAGCGACAAGGTCGGCATCGGCGAGACCTCCGGCCGCTTGGGCGAAACGGCCGACCTGTCGAACGCGCCGCGCGTCACGATCGATCGGCCCAAACCCACCTATCCGCTCTACGAGCGCGACAAACGGATGCATGGCTATCCGCCGTTCCAGGCGCTCGTCGATGCCGCGCCGGCCGGCTCGGTGCTGAAAGTACCCCCCGGCAACTACGCCGGGCCGGTGGTCGTCAAGAAACCGCTCGTCATCGACGGAGAGGGCAAGGTGACGATCGATGCCGGCGATCGTGGCACGGTGTTCTCGCTGGAAACCGATGGGGCAGTCTTGCGTGGCATGCATCTGACGGGTTCCGGCGCCAACCACGACACCGATGATTCCTGCCTCGACGTGCGCGGCCACAACAACGTGATCGAGAATCTGCAGATCGACAACTGCCTGTTCGGCATCGACCTCAAGCAGTCGAGCAACAACATCGTGCGTGGCAACCGCATCTCCTCGAAACCCTTCGATCTGGGTATCCGTGGAGATGGCATCCGCCTCTGGTACAGCAACAACAACCTGATCGAAAACAACCTCGTCACCGATTCGCGCGACAACGTCGCCTGGTATTCGCATCGCAACATCTACCGCGGCAACGAAGGACGGCGCAGCCGCTATTCGATCCACTTCATGTTCGCCAACAACAACATCGTCGAGAACAACCGTTTCTACGACAATGCAGTCGGCATCTATTTCATGTACATGGAGGGCGGCGGCGCGCGCAACAACATCATCTCGCATGCCACCGGTGCGACCGGCATGGCGCTCGGCTTCAAGGAAGCCTCGGACATCTTCATCGAGAACAACGAGATCATCTACAGCGCCGTGGGCGTCGGCTCGGATCTGTCGCCGTTCCAGCCGAACACGACGATCCGCTTCAAGGGCAATCGTTTCGCCTACAACGGCATCGCAGTGCAACTGACCAGCGAACTCGGCGGCAACTTCCTCGACGACAATATCTTCGAAGGCAATCTGACCGACATCTATCAGGCCGGACGCGGCCAGGGCGACAAAAACACCTGGCGCGGCAACTACTTCGACACCTATCAGGGTTTCGACAAGGATGGGGATGGCTATGGCGACACGCCGCACGAGGAGTACGCCTACGCCGACCAGATCTGGATGGAAACACCGCCGGCCCGTTTCTTCAAGACTTCGCCGGTACTCGAGCTGCTCGATTTCCTCGAACGGCTGGCCCCGATCACCTCTCCCGAACTGCAGGCGCGCGACCCGAAACCGCGCATGCACAAACCCGCGAGGAATGCAGGATGAGCGAAGACGACACCCCCAAAGTCGGCGCTGCTGACACGGCACCCCCGCCCCCCCAGGGAGCCCCCGGCGCCAAACCGCCCCTTTCCAAGGAGCGGCGCCTGCAGGCGCGCCGCCGCTTCATGCGCACCATCCTGCTCGGTGGCGGCGTGTTCGGCGCTGCGCTGTCGGGCTTTCTGCCCGTCGCCTATGCGCAGAAGAAACGCCTGCGCCCGCCCGGTGCGCTCGATGAAAAGGATTTTCTCGCCAGCTGCATCAAGTGCGGACAATGCGTGCAGGTCTGCCCGGTGAATGCGATCAAACTCGCCGACCTTGCCGATGGCTTCGGCGTCGGCGTGCCCTACATCGAAGCGCGCGAGCAAGCCTGCGATTTTTCCTGCGACGCGGTGCAGTGCATCCTCGCCTGCCCAACCGGGGCGCTGACCTACAAGAAGCCGGCCTACATGAGCGTACGCCCGGGTGCGAAGCTGGCTGAAAAGCCGATTTTGCTCGCCAAGGAGAAAGACCCCGAGCCGACGCTCAATCTCACCGAACGCATCGGTGTCGCCCGGCTCACCCGTCCCGAATCCTGCCTCGCGATGCAAGGCAAGGGCTTCAAGGGGCAGGCGCGCGGCCCCGACTTCAAGGGCGAGCTGCGCTACATGAGCGTCGATCGCTGGCGGCCGATCAAGGTCGCCGACCATCCCTATGATGTCGAACTGTGCGATTTGTGCGTGCAGGCTTGCCCGATCAAGGGTGCGATCAGTCTGGAAACCGTGTTCGCGCCGGATGGCAGCCAACGAAAGACGCCCGTCGTGCATGAGCCCTGTGTCGGCTGCGGGGTCTGCGAGATGATCTGCCCGACCGAGCCGGCGAGCATCGAGGTCATACCCGGCGAAGGCTGGAGGACTTAAGGTATGAGCAACGCACTCAAACGCCGCTTCGTCGAACAGATCAAGGTGATGTTCGGCGCCGAACCGCAAAAGCCCACGCTGATCGAAGAACGCGCCATCGAGGTGCATCAGTTGAAGCGCATGACCAACAAGGCGGAACTCGCCGCCGCGAAGGAGGCGCACCGCGCCCGCGAGAAGAACCACAAGTGGCGCAACATCCGCTGGGCGACGCTGATCTTCGTCAATCTGCTGTTCGTCGTCTCTTACCACTTCGACATCCAGCTGCTCGAAGGCGCGCTCACCGCCTCGCGTTTCGCCGGCTTCCACCTGATCGACCTCAACTCGGCCCTGCAGGTGATGCTCGCCCACAAGCACATCATCACCAACCTCCTGATCGGCACCGGCACGGTGCTGGCGTTGTGGATCCTGCTCGGCGGGCGCACCTTCTGTTCCTGGGTGTGTCCCTATCATTTCCTCGCCGAATGGGCCGAAAAGCTCCACCTCTTCCTGGTGCAAAAGAAGCTCGTCACCGACACGCCGATCGATCGCCGCTGGCGCACCGTCTCCTGGGTCATCTTCGCGCTGCTGGCGCTCATTACCGGCTACACCGTGTATGAATCGATCTCGCCGACCGGCATCGTCTCGCGGGCCCTGATCTACAGCGGCGGTGTGCTGGCCATGCTCTGGGTGCTGGCGCTCCTGGTCTTCGAAGTATTCTTCGTGCGCCGCGCCTGGTGTCGCTATGCCTGCCCGATCGGGCTGACCTATGGCGTGGTCGGTATCGTCTCACCGCTGCGCGTCAAATACACGCTCCAAGGCTGCTTCCACGAGGGCGACTGCCGCAAGGTCTGTCTGGTGCCGCACGTACTGGACACGGTGATCAAAGGCCGCGCGGTCGACACCGAAGTGCCGATCGGCCCGGACTGCACGCGCTGTGGGCTGTGCGTCGACACCTGCCCGACCGGTTCGCTGAAGTTCGACATCAAGGGGCTATCGAAGCTGATGTAGACTGACGCCTCGATCGGATGACACCGCTGGAGCGAACCATGAAGCTGAACATGATTTACTGGAAAAGCGATCGTTTCTGGATTGGCAAGCTCGTCGATCATCCAGAGATCATGACCCAGGGTGAAACTCTCGAAGAACTCGAGGAGAACATGAAGGATGCCTATCTGCTGATGGTCATGGACGACGTCCCAAGCGATTATCGGGTCAAGGAAGTCCCCTTGACCTTATGAAGCGCCAGGAACTGATTGCCAAACTGACCGAAGCCGGCTGCATCTTCGTTCGCCACGGATCACGTCACGACCTCTATCGCAATCCCGTCACCGGACGACAACAACCGGTGCCGCGTCATACCGAAATCGACGAACAGCTCGCTCGCCATATCCTCAAGTTTCTTACCACCTGCAAATGATCCGCTGCGAAAACCTCTCCAAATCCTTCCGCCGCGCGCGTGTGCTCGACGGCATCGATCTCGACGTGCGCTTGGGCGAACGCATCGCGCTGATCGGCTCGAACGGCGCCGGCAAGACCACCTTGATCCGCTGTCTGCTCGGCGAATACGTCCATGAAGGCAAGGTGACCATCGATGGCCATACTCCACGCACCGAGCGCACCGCGGTGCTCGGCAAGATCGGCTTCGTGCCCCAGCTGCCGCCGCCCTTGAAGATGCCGGTCGGCCAGCTGATCGAATTCTCCGCCGCACTCTCCGGGGCCGATCACGGCCAGATCGACGCGATTGCCGAGCGTCTTGGCCTGCCCGTCGATTCGATCCGCACGCGCCCTTTCAACCGGCTCTCCGGCGGCATGAAGCAGAAGCTCCTGATCGCCATCGCGCTCGGCCGCAATGCGAAGCTCTTGATCATGGACGAGCCGGCCGCCAACCTCGACCCGGCGGCACGCAAGATCTTCTTCGAGCTCCTGGCCGAACGCCAGCACGATGCGACGATGATCATCTCGAGCCACCGCATCGACGAAGTCGCCGCGCTGGTCAATCGCGTCATCGAAATGGACATGGGCAAGATCGTGCTCGACGACAAGGTCGCCGACGATGTCTCGCTCTCGGGTCTTTTCGCCTGCCGCCTCGTCGTGCGCCGTCAGGACGCCGCACTAGCCAAGACGCTGACGAGCTGGAAATTCACCACCGATGATGACGGCATCACTTGGCGCGGCGAAGTGGCCGGGCCGGACCGCCTGCGCTTCCTCGGCATGCTCTCGCGTTATGTCGCCCTGCTCGCCGATCTCGGCTTGTCCGAAAAAGTCGGCGCTGGCGACACGGCACCTTGAGGAGCTCCTGCCATGAAACGCCGTGAATTTCTCGGTTCCGCCTTCGCGCTCTCGCCGATCGCCGCGGCACTCGCCTCGCTCGGCGGCTGCGGCAACGACGAGGGCTGGCCCGAAGGCATGCAGCCGATCAAATGGGATCGCGATACCTGTGTGGTCTGCAACATGGGCATCTCCGACCGACGCTTTGCCGGCGAGCTGCGTGGCGGGCCGAAGAACAACGTGTTCAAGTTCGACGACCCCGGCTGCATCGCGCTGTTCCTCCACGACAAGGCGGAAAAGTATCCCTGGATCCGCGATCCGGCGACGAAGATCTGGGTCGCCGACGTCACCAGCCAGGGCAACGCCGTGCGCTGGCTCGATGCCAGAACCGCCCACTACATCGCCAAATACTCGCCGATGGGCTACAACTACGGTGCCGTCGCCCATCCCCAGGCCGGCTCGGTCGATTTTGCCACGATGAGCGAACACGTCGTCGCCAAAGTCAGGAATCCACAAAAATGAAACAACTCTGGCTCACTGCCCGTCTCGACATCGTCGAATCGCTGCGCGCGCGCTGGTTCCTCATCTACACCGGCGTGTTTGGCGGCATCGTCGCCCTGCTGTTCCTGTTCGGCCTCACCGAATCGCGCGTGCTCGGCTTCATCGGCTTATCGCGCCTGTTGGTCACCTACATCCAGCTCACCATGGCGATCATGCCGATCTTCGTCTTGATCACCACAGTGCGCTCGGTCGCCGGCGATCGCGAAGCGGGCGTCTTCGAGTATCTGCTGTCGCTGCCGGTGGGACTGGCCGCCTGGTTCTGGGGCAAGATCCTCGGCCGTTATCTGGTCATCTTCGCGCCCGTGTTCCTTGCCATGCTGGCCGCGGTCGGCATCGCGATGATCAAGGAGATCGAGATTCCTTGGGACATGTTCGGCTATTACACGGCCCTCCTCGCCGCGATGGCTGCCTGTTTCCTGGGACTGGGGATGCTGATTTCCGCGATCGCGCGCAGCACCGACATGGCGCAGGGCGCCGCCTTCCTGACCTGGCTGATCCTGCTGCTGTTCCTCGACCTGATCCTGTTGGGCGTGATGATCCAGGGGCGGGTCGCCCCCGAGGTAGCGATCGGCATCGCACTCGCGAATCCCTTGCAGGTGTTCCGCACCGCGGCGCTGGCCTTGTTCGACCCGCAGCTCATCGTGCTCGGACCGGCTGCGTATGTGATCCTCGACACCTTCGGCGCTACCGGCTACAAGCTGTTCGCGCTCGCCTATCCGACGGCGCTGGGACTCATCGCTGCCGGGCTCGGTTACTTCATCTTCCGTCGCGGAGATTTACCGTGATCAGAGGCCAGAGGTCAGAGGTCAGGAATCAGAGGTCAGGGAACATGGAACGGAAAACGGAGCGGCTGGCATGGGTGATGCTGTGGCTGCTTGCGCTGCCGATGCTGGCATGGGCGCAGGATGCCGCCCCGCTGTTTGACGCCCAGCTCGTCGATGCGCAAGACAAGCCGGCGACGCTGGCCATCTTCCGTGGCAAGCCCTTGATCGTCAATTTCTGGGCGCGCTGGTGCTCGCCGTGCCGTGACGAAATGCCGGAAATCAAGCTCATCGACAGCCAATACCGCGGCCGGGGACTCACCGTGATCGGCATCGCGATCGAAGACAACAGCGCCAATGCGCGGGATTTCCTCAAGGCCTACGAGATCGATTACCCGAATTTCTTTGCTGGCTCACGCGGCACGGAGCTCCTCAAGACGCTCGGCAACGACAAGGCGGGGCTGCCCTTCACCGTATTCATCGACCGCCAGGGCAAGCTCATCGGCCACAAGCTCGGCCGCATCAGCCGAGGCGAACTCGAAGCCGCCGCCAACGCCCTGCTCCAATGACCATGCCGGCTCGTCACGCGCTCGACGAGAGCTTCGGTCGCTTCGATGTCGCCCCGGAAGAGCGGAAGAGCCGCATCCGGCGCATGTTCGACAGCATCGCGCCGCGCTACGACCTGATGAACGACCTGATGAGCTTCGGCATCCACCGGCTCTGGAAACGTCGTCTCGCCCGCCGCTGCGAAGGGATTCATGGCATCGTCGTCGATCTCGCCGGCGGCACCGGCGATGTCGCGCGCCTGCTCGACGGCTGTGGCCGGCGCGTCATCGTCTGCGACCCGAGCGTGCCGATGATGCAAGCAGGGCGGCGTCCCGCGGACACGCGCATCCGCTGGCTGGCCGGCGAGGCCGAAGCCCTGCCTTTCGCGGACGGCAGCGTCGATCTGCTGACGATCGCCTTCGGCATCCGCAATGTCACCCGGCTCTCTGCGGCACTGGCCGAAATCCATCGTGTGCTCGCACCCGGCGGCCGCTTCGTCTGTCTGGAATTCTCCCGCCCGCACAAGTGGTTCGCCCCTTTTTATGACGCCTACTCGAAGCTCGTCATTCCTCGCTTGGGCGCCGCGGTGGCGCGCGCGCCCGGCGCTTATCAGTATCTGATCGAATCGATCCGGCGCTTTCCCGACCAGCGTGAATTCGCCGCTTTGATCGCCGCGGGGGGGTTTACCGACGTGCGATGGGAAAACCTCTCGTTCGGCATCGCCTGCCTGCACTTTGGCACCAAGCCCGCATGAAACCCGAACCGCCCGCCACCGCCATTGCTGCGCCACCGAGCGGCTGGCGCATCTGGTGGACCGCCGCCCGGCCTCGCACCCTGCCGCTTTCCGCCACGCCGGTGCTGGTCGGCCTCGCCATCGCCTGGGCCGAGGGTACCCCGCCCCGCGGCTGGGTGGCCCTGGCGACCTTGGCTTGCGCGCTCTTGATCCAGATCGGCACGAATCTCTTCAACGACGCCGCCGACTTCGAGCGCGGCAACGACCGGCCCGGACGTCTCGGCCCCTTGCGCATCACCGCCGCCGGCTGGGCAAGCGCCGATGCGGTGCGCCGCGCCTCGCTGCTCGTCTTCGGCATGGCTTTCGTCCTGGGCATCTTCCTCGCCATTGCGGGCGGATGGCCGATCATCGCCATCGGCCTGGCCTCGCTCGCGGCGGGCTACGCCTACTCGGGCGGGCCGCGACCGATCTCGCATACGCCGTTCGGCGAGCTCTTCGTCTGGCTGTTCTTCGGCGTGCTGGCGGTGGCCGGCAGCCACTGGTTGCAGGCCGAGCGCGCCTCCCCTGCCGCCCTGCTCTCCGGCGCCGCATTGGGCTTGCCCGCCGCCGCAGTGCTGCTGGTCAACAACCTGCGCGATGTGGCCAGCGACACCGCCGCCGGCCGTTTCACGCTAGCGGCCGTCCTGGGTGACGCGCCCGCTCGCGATACCTATGCCGTTTTGATGGTCACGCCCTTCCTTTTCGTGCCATTGATCGCGGCGCTGCTGCCCAGCCGGCATGGCGTCTGGCTCACCCTCGCCGCGTTGCCGGTTTGTCTTGCGCTCGTGCGCGCGATGCGCAAAGCCGAAGGGGGTCAACTCAATGAAGTGCTCGCCGGCACTGCACGCGCGCAGTTCGTTTTCGGCCTCCTCCTTGCCCTCGGTTGCCTGTTACCGCCATGACGATTTCCTGGACTCCCGCCGCCAGCTACGGCGACATCCGCTATGAGCTTTCCGGCGACGGCATCGCCAAGATCACCATCAACCGGCCGGAAAAGCGCAACGCCTTCCGCCCCGAGACGATCGTCGAAATGCAGGATGCCTTCGCACGGGCCCACCGCGACCCCGACGTCGGCGTCATCATCCTCACCGGCGCAGGCGACAAGGCGTTCTGCGCTGGGGGCGATCAGACCGTGCGCGGCGATGACGGCGGCTATCACGATGCCGCCACCGGCACGCCGCATTTGAACGTGCTCGATCTGCAAATGCAGATCCGCCGCCTGCCCAAGCCCGTCGTCGCGATGGTGGCCGGCTATGCGATCGGCGGCGGCCACGTGCTGCATCTATGCTGCGATCTGACCATCGCTGCGGAGAACGCGCGCTTCGGCCAGACCGGCCCGCGCGTCGGCAGCTTCGATGCCGGGCTCGGCGCGGGCCTGCTCGCCCGCACGATCGGCATGAAACGCGCGAAGGAAATCTGGTTCCTCTGCCGCCAATACGATGCGCAGACGGCCTTGCAATGGGGGCTCGTCAATGCCGTCGTGCCGCTCGAACGGCTGGAAGCGGAAACGGTCGCCTGGTGTCGTGAGATGCTCAAACTTTCGCCCACGGCACTGCGGATGATCAAGGCCGGCTTCAATGCCGACACCGATGGCCTGGCCGGCATCCAGGAGCTCGCCGGCCAGGCAACCGGGCTCTTCTACATGACCGCCGAAGGGCAGGAAGGCAAAAACGCCTTCCTCGAAAAACGCCCGCCGGATTTCTCGAAATATCGCCGGCGGCCGTAGCCCCGCTGATGCGCGCCGAAGTCCTCCCCTACCGCCTGCCCTTGGTGCGGCCCTGGGTGGCGGCGAGCGCCATACTGACCGAGCGGCGTGGGGCGCTGCTGCATCTCATCGACGCCGACGGGTATCAAGGCTGGGGCGATTGCGCGCCCTTGCCTTCTGGCGGCGATCCGCAACGGGTCCTCGATGCGCTCCACCGCTGGGCGTGCCGTCCCGCCAGCGCCGACTCTCCGAAACAAGGCGGCACCCGGCGGGACGTCCTCATTTCCGCCAGCGCCGACTCTCCGAAACAAGGCGGTGCCCGGCGGGACGTCCTCATTTCCGCCAGCGCCGATTTTCATACCCTGCCTCCGGAAGCGCGCTGGGCGATCGAGACCGCGCAGGCCGATCTCGGCGCCCGCCGCGCGAACCAAGCTTTGTGGCGTCATCTCGGCGGCAATCGCGATACAGTCGAAGTCAACGCCGCGCTCGGGCCCCTGGACGACGACTTGCCGCGCCGACTCGGCGAGGCCGCCGCGGAGGGTTATCGCATCGGCAAGATCAAAGTCGGGCTCGCGCCGATCGACGAGGAAATCGCCCGTCTGCGCGCACTGCCCGATGGGCTGCGCCTGCGGCTCGACGCCAACCGCGCCTGGCGAGAGGACGATGCGCGACGTTTCCTGCTGGCGCTGCGCGATCTGGCGATCGATGCGGTCGAAGAACCACTCGCCCAGCCGTCGCTCGCCAGCCTCGCCGCCTTGCAGGCGGAGCTGCCTTTCGCGCTCGCCCTCGACGAATCGCTGCCGGACTCATCCCTCGCTTTGCTCATCGAAAGCCGTGCGGTGCGCCGGCTGGTGCTCAAACCCGCACGACTCGGCGGCATCACGCCGACCCGTCGCATCGCGCAAGCGGCACAGGCAGCCGGCATCGAGGTCGTGCTCACCTCGGTGATCGACTCGGCCGTCGGGCTTGCCGCCACCGCGCATCTCGCAGCGGCGCTCGCGCCCGATCTCGCGCATGGACTCGGCACCTCGGCATGGCTCGCGCTCGACGTGGCCGCGCCCCCCGCCATCAGCGGCGGCATCCTGCAACTGCCGAACGTCGCAGGACTGGGAATCACTCCGGCAGCGGTTCCGGCCGGTGGATGAAATACCCCTGCACGTATTCGACGCCGATCTCGGCCAACCGGTCGTAAATCTCCTGGTTCTCGACCCACTCGGCGACCACTTCGAGCGACAGATCGCGGCCGATCTGCGCGATCGCATTGACGATCACGTAGTCGTTGGCTTCTTCGTGCAAGGCACGCACGAAGCCGCCGTCGATCTTCAACACGCTCACCGGCAGCTGCTTCAGATAGGCGAAGGAGGACAGTCCCGAACCGAAGTCGTCGAGACAGAAGCGGCAGCCGAGACTGGAGAGCGTGGCGATCAAATGCCGCGCCTCGGCCAGATGATGGATCGCCGCGGTTTCGGTGATTTCGAACAGCAGGCGCGTCGGCGCGATCTTCGTTGCCGCCAGGCGTTGCTGGACATGGGCGAGGAACTCGGTCTGTGACAGCGTGCCGCCGGAGAGATTGATCGCATAGCGGGCGTGATCCTCAGGATGTCGGGCGAGGTAATCGAGCAGCGCATCGAACACCCAGCGGTCGAGCAAATGCGCATAACCAAAGCGCTCGACCGCCGAGAGCACCCGCCCCGGCGGACCGGCGACGCCCTCGGCATCGAGCACGCGCAGCAGGATTTCGTAGTGTTCGCCGCCGTTCTTCGCCGCGAGCGGCGCGATGCGCTGGCGATAGAGGCGGAAGCGGCGCGCGGCCAGGGATTCGTCGAAACGGGCCACCCACTGCATCTCCTCGTCGAGCGCGCGGATGCCCGCGTGGGCGGCACTATGCACCTCGACACGCCCGCGTCCCTGATCTTTGGCATGATAGCAGGCCGTGTCGGCATGGCCGAGCACTGCGTCGACACCCATGCCGGGTTCGAGCGCTGCCACGCCGACGCTGGCGCCGATATGGAACTGGCGTGCCTCATAGCGAAAACCGTGAGTAGTGATCAGCTCGACGAGGCGTTTGGCGGTGGCGACGGCGTCATCGAGGGAGCAGTCGAACAACAGCAGGCCGAATTCGTCGCCGCCGATACGCGCCAGCAGGCTGCGTTCGCCCCCGTGCGCATCCGGCGCCGGCACGGCGTTCTTCATCAGGCCGACGATTTCGACGAGCAGCGCATCGCCGGCGGCATGGCCGCAGGTGTCGTTGACCAACTTGAACTGGTCGAGGTCGATGTAGCAGAACACATGGCTGCGGCCTTCCTCGCCCACCTGGCGCAACGCCCGCTCGATGCGCCCGACCAGCGCGCGGCGGTTGGGCAATCCGGTGAGCGGATCATGGAAGGCCATCAGGCGCAGCTCCCGCAGCAAGGCGCGCCGCTCGGAGTCGTCCCTGAACACCAGCACCGCGCCACTAAGCTCGCCAGGCGTATCGTGGGCGACCGAGGGTACGACGGCCGCCGAATCATGCACCGGCGTTTCACGACCGTCGCGCGCGATCAGCAAGGTATGATTGGCCATCGCCTGCGTCTCACCACTGCGCAGGGCCAGCCGCGCAGGATTAGCTTGCGGCGCACGGGTGTCTTCATGGACGAGCGGCATCACGGTCTCGATCGGCTTGCCGCGCGCCTCATCGAGCGTCCAGCCAGTCAGCCGCTCGGCGACTGGGTTCATGAAAGCGACATCGCCGTCGGCATCGGTGACGACGACGCCGTCGCCGACCGAAGCGAGCGTGATGCGCCAGCGCTCCTTCTCGGTCGCCAGCTCGTCCAGCTTCTGCTGCAATTGATCGCGTGCGCGGTTCAACACCTGGGCCGTCTCGACGAGCTCCGGCGGCGCATGTTTAGGCAGTTCGACGCGTGAGGAAAGCTCCCCCGCCGCACGCCGTCGCGCCGAGGCGCGAATCGCCTCGAGAGCGGCGAAATTGGCGCGCAGGATGACATGCGTCGCCAACGCCAGCAGGATCATCGCGCCGCCGGCGATCAGAAGTCCGATACCGACGAGCCGCCACAGACGCTCTTCGACGAAGCCGGGCGCAATGGTCACACTGAGCCGGCCGTAGTCGCGGCCGCCGACGATGATCGCTTCCTCGGCATGGGCCGGTGCCAGTCCCAACAGCGCCGCGAACCAGGCGGGGCGCCGCAACGCGGCCGGCTGGTCCAAGGCCTCGATCTCCACCCCATCGCCGGCAAAGCGCACCGCATTCGCCTCGGCATTGGCCACCTCGCGGCCCATCAGCTGCTCGACGGTGCTGTAATCCTTGAGGATCAGCGGTTCGGTGAGCGTCGTCGCCAACAGCCGTGCTTCACGCTGCGCGGTTTGAACGAGCAATTGAGTGGCAACCCCCTGTGCGATTTTGAGCACGGCCAGACCGCCCAGGACGAACAGCAGCAGACCAATGCTCACCAGCGCGATCAGCAGTCGGCTGCGCAGCGACAGACGGGCAAGCAGGCTCATTGTCCTTTGACGGGCACCAGGGTCTCGCGGAAGAAGCGCCGGTAATTCTCGTAATCGGCGTCTGATGCGGCGACGAAGCCGCGCGGCTCACTGAGGCCGAGCTTCTTTGCCGCCTCGAGCAGCACCGCGCGGCCGCTGGCCTCTTCGCGCAGCGCGAGGAAAGCCTGCCTGACCGCCTCTTGGTGGGCCGCCGGCACTTTGGGATGCGCCATCACCGCCAGATCGAAATAAGGCGCCGATTCCCAGAGCACCCGATAGGCGAAATGCTCGCGCTGCGCATAATCGGCCATCACCTGGCTGTTGACGCCGGCGGCCGCGACCTGGCCGAACTTGAGCTGCCCCATCGCCGCCTCCTGGGTGCCGGCGAAGACCGGCTCGACCTTGACCCCCGCCTTGAGCAGCGCGTCATAAGGGACGAAATAGCCGGTGAAGCCATAAGGATTGGCGAAAGCGACTTTCTTGCCGGCGAGCTCTTCCAGACGCTTTGCCGGACTGTCGTCGCGCACCACCACCTGTCCCTTGATGCCTTCGCCTTCCTGACGGGCGAGCACGGAAAACCCCAGTTTCGCGCGTTCCGGCGTGAAAAAATGATTCGAATAGACGAAGGCGAGCTCGCCGCGCGCGGCCATGTCGGTGGTCTCGTTGGCGGTGCGGGCGACGCGCAGTTCCAGCTTGACACCCGCGCGTTCGGATACCCAGGCGAGGATCGGATTCCAGTATTCGGCGGTGAAGGTCAGCGAGCGGTGGTTGAGCACGCCGAACGGATAAGGGCCGCCCGCTTCCCAGGCATGGGCGGCAAGCGCGATCAGCCACGACAAAAAGAAACCGGCGAGTCGTTTCATGTCTGCCTCCAGATCAACATGCCGCCGCTGACCAGCAGCAATCCGCCGATGATATGGCGGAAGGCGGCTGGTGAAATGCCGAAATGGACCCGCTGGCCCCAGTGTAATCCGAGCCAGGCCGTCGGCGCCATCGCCGCGAGCAGCCACAGATGCTGCTCGCCATAGTGGCCGCCGAGAGCAAAACCGGCGATGCGCAAGCCGCCATCGACGACCCACAGCATCGCGATCGTAGCGAGAAAAACGGTTTTCTCCAGTTGGCGCAGGCGGAAATACATCACGTAGAACGGCCCACCGGTGCCGAAGAGTCCGCCGACGAGCCCGCCGAGCAGGCCTGCCGGCGCCGCCCAGCGCCGCGACAGATGCGCGCTCGGCTGGGGCAGGAACTGATACGCGCCGAACAGGATGACGAAAGCGCCGAGCGCCAGTTTCAACAGCCGAGCGTCGATCCAGTTGTGCAGCGCCATCGCCAACGCGATGCCGACGAACGAAAACGGCAGCAGCGGGCGCAGATCCTCCCAGACGATCAGGCGCCGATGGCGCCAGGCTTGCAGGATCGAGCCGGAATTGTCGAGGATCACCACCAGCGGGACGACGATCGCCAGCGGCAGCATTTGCGCCAGCAGCGGCGAGGCAACCAGCGCCGAGCCGAAACCGGCGATGCCGCGGACGAAATACGCAGCCAGCGCGATCAGGCTGGCGAACAGATACACCTCCATGGAGTATGGTTTTTACCACGATGCATGCCCGCCACGTCGATCTCCGGCTTGATCTGACTCATGGGTTCATCAAAGCCAAGTTGCCTAGAATGCACTCATGCACCTCTTCCGCCGCTGGCTCTCCCGCACCGACCCCGACCGGCCCGCGCTCGTCTTGCCCGATGGCCGCAGCTTTTCCTATGGCGAGCTCGCCGGCAGAGCAGGCTGCCGGGGTTTGGCCGTGCTCGAAGGCGATGCAGCAACCATCGCGCTCGGCCTCATCGACTGCGCCCTGGGCGGTGGCACCGCTTTTCCCCTGCCGCCCCATCTGTCCAGTGCAACACGCGCGCGGCTCATCGAACAGGCCGCGGCGGCGGCAAACCCACGCTTGGCGCTGATCATCGCCACCTCCGGCTCGACCGGAGAGCCGAAGGGCGTGCGCCTGACCCGGCGGTCGATCGCCGCTGCCGCGCGCATCAGTGCACGCGCGCTCGACTTGCAGCCGCGGGATGCCTGGCTGTGCTGTCTGCCGCTCCATTTCATCGCCGGCGCGATGACCCTCTACCGCTCTTTGCGCGCCGGCGCGACGGCCATCGTGCAGGAAGGCTTCGAAGTCGCAGCCGTAGCACGCGCCCTCGCCGAGCGGCG
Source organism: Sulfuricystis thermophila (assembly GCF_004323595.1). Taxonomy (GTDB): domain Bacteria; phylum Pseudomonadota; class Gammaproteobacteria; order Burkholderiales; family Rhodocyclaceae; genus Sulfuricystis; species Sulfuricystis thermophila. The sequence goes on along the minus strand of NZ_AP019373.1, from coordinate 793,424 downwards.
CATCACCCACGTCTCTTTGGTGCCGGCGATGCTGGCGCAACTCATCGAGGGTGCCGTCCCGCCAGCGCCGACTCTCCGAAACAAGGCGGCGCCCGGCGGGACGCCTTCATTTCCGCCAGCGCCGACTTTTGGAGGTGAGTCGGCGCCCGGCGGGACGCTTTCATTTCCGCCAGCGCCGACTTTTGGAGGTGAGTCGGCGCCCGGCGGGACGCCTTCATTTCCGCCAGCGCCGAGTTTGAAATGTGCGCTCATCGGCGGCGCGGCGCTTTCCCCGCTGCTGGAAAGCCAAGCGCGCGCGGCAGGCTGGCCGATCCGCCTCTCCTATGGCATGACGGAAACCTGCGCCACCGCCCTCGTCGACGGCCGGCCGTTGCCCGGCGTGCGGGTACGCCTGTCGGAGGCCGGCACCCTCGAAGTCGCCACCCCCGCCCGCATGGCCGGCTACCTGAACGAGGCCGATGTCGGCGAGTGGATCGCCACCCGCGATCTCGCCAGGATCGATGCCGACGGTCACGTCACGATCCTCGGCCGCGTCGACGACGTGCTGAACTCCGCCGGCGTGAAGGTTCATCCGCTCGAAGTCGAGGCACGGCTTGCCGCCTGTCCCGGCGTGCGTGCGGCGGCGGTGACGGGGCTCTCTGACCCGGTCTGGGGCGATCTGATCGCCGCGGCTTTCGAGGGCGACGCGGATGAGGCGGCGGTCGAGGCCTGGTGTCGCGCCCAACTACCTTCCACCCGCCGGCCGCGGCGCTTCCTGCGCGTGGCGCGGCTGCCCAGGCTCGCTTCCGGCAAGCTCGACCGGCGCGCGCTGCCGAGTCTCTGGCGATGATCGACTGGCCACGCATCGAACGGCAGCTGGCCGCGCTCAGCGAGGAGACCCCGGCCGCGCGGCTGCTGTCCCTGACGCTCCCGCTGCCCCACTGGCCGGTCGCATGCTTCGATGCGCTCGAGGACTGGTGCTTCTGGCAGCGTCCCGACCAGGGGTTACGCCTTGCCGGGGTCGGCGTCGCGCTCAAAGCCACGAGCAGCGGCGAAGGGCGGTTCACCGCGCTGGCCGCCGCACGCCGGGGCCTCGTCGCCGGCTGGCGCTATTTAGGCGAGACGCCGCGCGCCTTCACCGGCTTCGCCTTCGCCCCCGAAGGCGGCGCGCCCCTGCCCAATGCCAGCCTCTGGGTGCCGGAGCTTCTGCTCACCGAAAGGAGCGGACAAGTCAGTCTCACCCTGAGCACGGCCGCAGAACGCGCGCCAACGGCCTTGGCCCGCTGGCGCTCACTCTGGAACGATCTGCTTCGCCCGCGATCCCCGCGCCGCAGCTCGCCCCTCAGCTTGGAACCGGCGCCGCTTGCCGAGCAGGCCTTCCTCGCGCGCGGCCGTGCGGCGCTCGCGGCGATCCGGCGCGGTGAGCTCGACAAGGTAGTGCTGACCCGCACGCTCGAGCTGCGTGGCGATGCCCATGAACCCGCCGCGCTGATCGACTTCCTCACCCGTCACCACCCTTCCTGCGCAACCTACGCCATCGGCGGCCCCGGCTTCGCCTTCATCGGCGCCTCGCCCGAAACCCTGCTCATGCTCTCGGCGACGACGGTCAGTGTCGATGCGCTCGCCGGCACCGGCTGGCACACCTCCCCCCGGGCGCTTTCCGACGCCAAGAACCGGCGCGAGCACGATTTCGTCGCCCAGGCGATCATCGCGGCGCTCGAGGATCAGTGCACGGACATCCTGCTGCCGCCCGCGCCCGAAGTGATGCAGCTCGAAGGCTTGAGCCATCTGCGCCGCCGCATCCTCGCGCGCCGTCGCGCGGAGGTCGGGCCTTTCGATCTGATCGCCCGGCTCCATCCGACGCCGGCGGTCGGCGGCACCCCGACGCCGGCCGCGCTCGACTGGCTCGAACGTCACCATGACCGGCGCGGCGCCTGGTATACCGGCGGCTTTGGCTGGCTCGATGCCGCGGGCGATGCCGACATCGTGGTTGCCCTGCGCTGCGGCCTGATCGAGGGCGAACGCATCACCCTCTACGCCGGCGCCGGCTTCGTCGCCGGCTCGGACCCGGCACAGGAGCTGGCCGAGACCGAGGCGAAATTCCGCGCCATGCGCGATGCGCTCTTTGCCAGTCCGCATCGGCGGGCCGCCGCATGAACACGGGGGCGCGCAATCTCGCCTGGGCCGATCGCCTGATCGCCGCACTCGCCGCCGCCGGCGTGCGCGATGCGGTGCTCGCCCCCGGCGCGCGCTCGGCGCCGCTCGCGCTGGCCGCCTTGCGCCGTCCGGAGCTGGCTTGCCAGGTCATCAACGACGAGCGCGCCGCCGGCTTCTTCGCGCTGGGGCTGGGCAAGGCGAGCGGACGGCCGGCGCTGGTGGTGACCACCTCGGGCACCGCCGCGGCGAACCTCTTGCCGGCGGTGATGGAGGCGAACCTCGCCGCTGTGCCGCTGATCGTCCTCACGGCTGACCGCCCAGCGGAAATCCACGGCTGGGGCGCAAACCAGACCGTCGATCAGACGAAGCTTTTTGGCGAGCATGTGCGCGCCTTTCATGCGCTGCCGCCGCCGGATGAGGCGATCGAGGCGCGCTTCTTTGCCGCCTTCGCGGCACGACTCATCGAGACGGCGAGCTTTCCCGTCGCCGGACCCGTGCATGTCAACGTGCCGTTTGCCGAGCCGCTCTTGCCGGAAACGATCCCCGCGCCGTCGCCTTTGCCGGCCGCCGTGGCCGTCCAGGCGCCGCCCGCCGCAGTGCCGCAAGGGCTCGCAGCGATCGCCGCGCGGCTCACCAGCCGGCCGGGGGTGATCGTCTGCGGCGAGGCGCACTATCCGGATGGCTTTGCCGATACGGTGGCACGCTTGGGCATCGCGCTCGATGCGCCCGTGATCGCTGAAGCACTCGCCAACCTGCGCTTCGGCCCACACGACAAGTCGCACTTCGTCGCTCACGCCGCGCGCTTTCTGCGCGATACCGACCTACCCCGGCCGGCCTGGGTGCTGCGCTTCGGCGCCTTTCCCGTCTCGCGCACGATCGAACGCTGGCTCAATAGTCTCAGAGCTTGTGAAAAAATTCGTCGCGAGCGGGCTGATGGCAAGGCGCCCGGAGCGCAGCGACCGAGACATAACATCGAGTTAGGCGAGGGAGCGAAAACGGAGTTTCGGCGTAGGCTAACCTCGGCGCAGCCGAGGTTAAGCGAAGCGGCCGAAGCCAACACCGCGCAACGCAGCCAGCGGGCCGCGCAGCAGAATTTTTCACAAGCTCTCGCCGATGCCGAGCACTTCCTCGTCGCCCCGCCTGCCCGCTGGCCCGATCCGCTGTGGCAGAGCAGCACCTGGCTGCGCGGCGAGCCGCTCGCGATCGCCTCGGCGCTCGCGTCCATGTGCCGTCCTGCCAGCGCCGACTTTTCCACCCAGTGGCTGGCCGCCGAGGCCGCCGCCCGCGCCATGACCGACACCCGCTTCTTCGAGGGCACGATCGCGCGTGAGCTGCTCAGACGGCTGCCCGCCGGCAGCCAGGTCTTCGTCGGCAACTCGCTGGCGATCCGCGCCGTCGATGCCTTCGGCGGCCTGGGGGAGACGCCCCTGACGCTTTACGGCAACCGCGGCGCCTCAGGGATCGATGGCAATCTCGCCACGGCCGCCGGCATCGCACAGGCGAGCCAGGCGCCCACCGTCGCGCTCATCGGCGATCAGACGCTGCTGCACGACGCGACGAGCCTCGCCCTCGCCGCCCGTCACGGCGTGACCGTCGTGCTGCTCAACAACGGCGGCGGCGGCATCTTCGATCATCTGCCGTTCGCGCCAGCGCTGCCGGCGGAACTGCTCGAACGCGGCTGGCGCGCGCCGCAAGGCGGCGATTTCGCTGCGCTTGCCGCCGCCTTCCGTCTCGAGCATCGGCGCGTGACCTCGTTGGAGGCGCTCGCGGAGGCCCTCACACCGCTGCCGCGCGCCTGCCTCATCGAAGCGGTGATCGATCCCGCGACAAGCCGCGCCGGGTTTTCGTCTCCGGCTAACGCGCATGCCGGCAATCGGCACCCGCGGAGGATGAAATACCATGACCATGCGCAAAAATAAACGCCCACCCTCCCCCCAGCCTGTCCCACGGCCGGCTTTGCACAGCCGGCCGGCTCCGGCGGCGCGAAGCAGTGCTTCGCGAAACCCCGCCTCCGCCCCTCGCGGGAGGGGAGACTTTGTGCGCGGCTTGCGCCGCGAAGGTATGCTGCCGTCAAGGAAACGAAGGTTAGCGCTCTTTTTGCTTTGTATTTCACGTTACTTGCCGCAACATCGCAGTAAAGGTTCCGGCCGGGCCGGGACGGGCAAACAGGTAGCCCTGCAGATAATCGCAGCCAAGGCCGACCAGATAGGCGCGCTGCCCTTCCGTTTCGACGCCTTCGGCAACCACGGCCAATCCCAGACTCTTGGCGAGGGCGATGGTGGCCGCACAGATCGCCGCATCGTTGCCGTCATGCTCGATGTCGGCAACGAAGGCGCGGTCGATCTTCAACACGTCGAGCGGCAGCCGCTTCAAATACGCCAATGAGGAATAGCCGGTGCCGAAGTCGTCGATGGCGATCTTCAGGCCAAGGGCACGCAGCCCCTGCAATCGCTGGATTGCTTTCTCGGCATCGGCCATCACGACCGATTCGGTGACTTCGATTTCGATCTCACCCGGGGCGATGGCATGGCGCTCCATGATCGCCCACACCCGTTCGACCAGCGTCGTAGCCGCCAGCTGCCGGGCCGAAAGATTGACCGCGACGCGTATCCCTGCGAACCCTGCCGCACGCCAGGCCGCGACCTGCGCGCAGGCCTGCTCCAACACCCATTCACCCACGGCTTCGATCAGTCCCGTTTCCTCGGCCACCGGGATGAAGTCCTCGGGCGAAATCCAGCCGCGCTGGGGATGTGGCCAACGCACCAGGGCCTCGAAGGCATGAACTCGTCCGCTGCGGGCCTCGACCTGGGGCTGGAAAACCACGGCCAGCCCATTGCTGGCCAAGGCGTGGCGCAGTTCGCGTTCGATCTCGAGCCGATGATGCGCGGCCTCTGCGAGCTCGGGAGTGAAAAAGGCCAGCTGATTGCGCCCCTCCGCCTTGGCGCGATACATCGCCGTATCGGCGGTGCTGAGTAGCTCACGGGCATTTCGTGCATTGTCGGGGAACAGGCTGACCCCGATGCTCGGTGTCGAATGGAGCGATTGCCCATCGACGCGATAGGGCTCGGCGAGGACGGCGAGCAGCTTGTTGCCGGCAGCGAGCGCGTCGCCGGAAGCGGCGATCGCCGTCAGCACGACGACGAACTCGTCACCTCCGAGGCGCGCGACGATGTCGGATTCGCGGACCTCTGCTTTGAGGCGACGCGCCACTTCGACGAGCATTTGATCGCCGACCTGATGACCGAGCGTATCGTTGATGTTCTTGAAACGATCCATGTCGATCAGCATCACGGCAAGCTTCGATTCGTTGCGACGCGCCGTCGCCATAGCCTGGTCGAGACGGATCAACAGGCTGTAGCGGTTTTCGAGCCCGGTGAGCGCATCGTGGCGCGCCAGATGTTCGATGCGTGCGAGCGTCGCTTCACGCTCGCGCGCCCGCTGACCGACCTCGCGACCTGCCCAGCCGATGCCCGCCAGCCCCAGGAACCAGAACACCCCATGCGATAGCGCCAAACCACGGATCACGCCGTCGGCGTGTGCAAGATAGGGCGCCAAAGGCAGGTTCACGCCCGTCGCACCGCGCAAATCACCGACCTTGTAACCGAGGATGCCATGACAGCGCACGCATCCTTCTCCCATGAACCACGCCTTCAGATAGCGCAAGTGCGGTTGGCCGTCGAGATCGGCGACCTCCCAGACTTCGTCGATCTCACCGAGTTCGAACGCTTCGAGCTGGCGCTTTTCCCACTCATCCGGCTGATTGGCCGGATTGAGCGTGCGCAGGCCGACGATGCGTCCGCGCGCCCCGCCCGTTTCTCGCACATAGTCATCCATCATTTCGCGCACCATCGTCGCCGGCGCCCGCAGGGTGAGGCTGCGGCCATCGGTGGTGACGAGGTCGCGATCGGGCAGATGAGCAAGAGAGGGCGAAGGCTGTTCTTTTTCCGTCACGGGCACATAGACGCCCGAATGCTTGAGCCCCCAGCGCCGGAAGGCCATGTCCTTGTCGCGCACGGCACGCGCCTCGGCATAGGCCATCGCCATGGCCTCGCTCCGGCTGCGGTAGATGTTCCAGCCCAGCGAGACGCCGACCAGCAAGGTCCACACCACGGCCCCCAGCCAGGCCCAGCGACGAACGATCCGATCGGATGCTGGTTTGAAAAGAGAATCCATACCAAAATCTTACCCATGACCCCGGTTCGTGCGCTTGATCCCCATCAACGCCATTAGACGAAAGTTAGGCTTCAATGCTCGGTTCGACGAGCCTCGCTGCGATCCCGGCATGAAATTGCTCCTTCTTCTGTTCCTCAGCCTTCCCGCGCTGGCGGCGCCCTCATTGCAGGCGCTGATCGATGCCGCGGCGCCGGGCAGCGTGCTGCGCGTGCCCCCCGGCGTCTATGCCGGCCCGGTCCGCATCGACAAGCCGCTAGCGCTCGACGGCGGCGGTCAGGCGGAGATTCGCGGCGAGGGTCGCGGCACGGTGGTCAGCATCGGCGGACGGGGCGTGAGCTTGCGCGGCTTCACGATCGTCGGCAGCGGCACGCTGCACGATGGCGTCGATGCCGGCGTGCTAGCCGAGGGCCGCGACCACGTCATCGAGAACAACCGCATCGAGGATGTGCTGTTCGGCATCCATCTGCGTCAGGCGGCGAATACCGTGGTGCGCGGTAACGAAGTGACCGGCAAGCCGCTCGCGCTGGCGATGCGCGGCGATGCGATCCGCATGTGGCATGGCAGCGGCAACCGCATCGAGAACAACCGCTTTCGGCGCGCGCGCGACCTGACTTTCATCAACTCGCAGGACAGCGTGATCATCGGCAACCAGTTCAGCGATGGCCGCTATGGCATGCAGGTGGTCTTCTCGCCGCGCCTGTTGATCGAGAATAATCGCATCGAACGGATGGCCACCGGTATCGTCGTGCTCTATTCGCGCGACGTCGTGCTGCGCGGCAATCACATCGCCCATGCGCTGACCGGCGGCGGTGCCGGCATCGTCTTCAAGGAAAGCGATTCCGGCATCGTCACCGGCAACAGCGTGCTGCATTGCACGGTCGGTCTCAAGGTGGATGCGCCGCCCGAAAAGATCGGCCTGCTCGACGTCCGTGACAACCGCTTCGCGCACAACATCATCGGCCTGTTCTTCTACGGCGAGGCCGGCGGCCACACTTTCGAGAACAACCGCTTCGACAACAACCTCACCACGGTGGCGATCAGCGGGGTGGGCGCGGCCGCCGCGAACGTCTGGCGGCACAACCGCTGGGATGAATACCAGGGCTTCGACCGCAACCGCGACGGCATCGGCGACACCCCTCACGAAGACTGGCTCTATGCCGACCGCATCTGGATGGAAACACCGATGGCAACCTTCTTCCGCAGCTCTCCGGTGCTCGAGCTGCTCGATTTTCTCGAACGGCTGGCGCCGTTCTCTGCGCCTTACCGTATCCTCTCCGACCCAACCCCTGCCATGCATTGACGAGGCCCCCATGTCTACACGCCTTTTTCTCCGCATCGTGCTCTGTCTGGCCACCCTACCGGCGCTTGTTCATGCCGCCGTGCCGGAGCAGGAATCCGGCAAGGAAATCTATGGCCCCTGCGCCGCCTGCCATGGCGATCTCGGCCAGGGCGGCAAGCGCGGCGAATATCCGCGTCTGGCCGGCCAGCGTGCCGCCTACATCGAATACACGCTGAAGAAATTCCGCTCGCGCGAGCGCATCAACATCCCGATGTTCCCCTACACACAGGAACGCGAGCTGCCGGACGCGGACATCAAAGTGGTCGCCGCCTATCTCGCCAGCATCCAACTGCCGACCAAGATCCCCGAGTTCAAGCCGACCGATGACGCCTTGACGCGCCTGCTGGCGATGGAAAAGGTGATGATCATCCCGAAGCTCGAAGGCGATCTGGAAAACGGCAAACGGCTCTATCAGGAGGAATGCGCCTACTGTCACGGCGTCGATGGCCGCGGCAAGACGCGCTTTCCGATGCTGGTCGGGCAATACACGAATTACCTGCAAAAGCAGATCGCCGCCTATATCAAGGGCGAACGGCCGCACGACAAGGTCGCCGACGACGAGGAAGAAGACGACAAGTCCAAACCCAAGGCCGTGAAGCTCGGCGTGCTCAACCGGCTCACTGAGAAAGACATCCAGGACATTCTGGCCTACATCACGCACCTACAGGATGAATGAGAGGCCATGAAAAATTCTGCTGCGCTTGCCATCTTGGGGTCGGGCGGTGCTCACCATCCTCATGTATTGCCACATACACTCCGGTGGCTGCGCTCCGGCCTCCCCCAACCTGGCAGCGCTCGCGACGAATTTTTTCATAGCCTCTGAGGCCAATAGTGACTACAGCAGCAGAACTCGTCGGCGAGTCCGTTCCGGGCAACCGCGGCATCTGGGTTGGCATCTTCTGCGTGCTGGTCGAGTTCCTGCTGCTGTTCTGCGTCTATTTCATCGCCAAGGCACACCATCCGGCCGCCTTCGAAAGAGGGCCGGATCAGCTCGCCACCGTCGCCGGCGTCACGATAACCTTGCTGCTGCTCACCAGCGGCTATTGCATGGTCAAGGCCGTCGCGGCGATTCGCCGCGATGCGCGGCGCGCCACGCTGCGCTGGGTGCTGGCGGCCCTGCTGCTCGGTCTGGGCTACCCGTGCGTCAAGTTCTTCGAAATCCGCTGGAACGTCGCCCACGGCATCGACGGCGCCGCCGGCATCTTCTACACGGTGTATTACTACCTGACGCTCAACCATCTGGTGCATGTCAGCTGGGGCCTGCTGGGACTAGCGTGGGTGGCGACGCGCACCGCCCTCGGTGTCTATTCGTCACGCGACTACAGCGGCCTCGAAGCGGCCGCAATGTACTGGCACAGCACCGACGTGCTGTGGCTGATCATCTTTCCGTTCTTCTACGTGCTGCGATGAATCGTCTGGGCCACGCCGAAAAAATCTGGCTGCTGCTCCTGGCGCTCACCCTCGCCGGCGCCTGGCTTGCCGAAACCGGCCATGCCGGATGGCCGCTGACTTTCGTCGTCGCCGGCCTGATCGCCTTCAAAGGTCGGCTGGTGATCGACCATTACATGGCGATCACCGCCGCGCATCCGCGCATCCGCCGCATCCTGCATGGCTTCGTCACCCTCGTGCCGCTCTTGGTGATCTTCAGCCATGGCTGGGGGGATGTGCTGCGGCGCCTCACCACGCTGCATTGATGGCTGTCAAGGACGCGCACGAGTGCAGCGCATAAAGTAGCATCCGCGCTTTCCCGCACCGTGCCCAACCAAGCCATGAGCGAACTCCCTTTCTACCAGCCCGCCGGCAACGAGATCGATCTGTTCGAACACGCGCACCGCAATCGCCTGCCGGTGCTGATCAAGGGGCCGACCGGCGTGGGCAAGACCCGCTTCGTCGCGTTCATGGCGGCGAAGCTCGGCCTGCCGCTATTCACCGTCGCCTGCCATGACGATCTCACCGCCGCCGATCTCGTCGGCCGCCATCTGATCGGCGATGGCGCCACCTACTGGTCGGATGGGCCGCTCACCCGCGCAGTGCGCGAAGGCGGCATCTGCTATCTCGACGAGGTGGTCGAAGCGCGCAAGGACACCACGGTGGTGATCCATCCGCTCGCCGACCACCGCCGCGTGCTGCCGATCGACCGCACCGGCGAAGTGCTCCATGCGCCCGACAGCTTCATGCTGGTGGTCTCCTACAACCCCGGCTACCAGAATTTCCTCAAAGGCATGAAGCCTTCGACGCGCCAGCGCTTCGTCGCGCTGCGCTTCGGCTTTCCCGATGCCGCGCGCGAGGAGGCGATCCTCATTGGCGAGACCGGCTGCGATGCGATGACCGCGAAACGGCTCGTCAATATCGGCCGCGCTTTGCGCGCATTGAAAGACGTCGATCTCGAAGAGGTCGCCAGCACACGGCTGCTGGTCTATGCGGCAATCCTGATCCGCGACGGCATGGAGCCGGTGGCAGCCTGCCGCGCGGCACTCATCGAGGCGCTCACCGACGATCTCGAAGTCGCCGCCGCGCTCGAGGAAGTCGTGCTCGCCACGTTCGGCAAATGAACCGCGCAGACGCAACCCCTGGCCAGCGCCTCGCCATCACTGCGGAATCGCTGTATCTGATCAATCTCATGCTGGCGCCGGGGCTCACCTTCCTGATCCTCGCCTGGCTATGGCTCAAGCATCGTCGTGCTACCCCGCCCCTGCCGCCCTTGGCGCGCTGCCATCTCGATCAGACCTTCTTCGTGAGCCTCTGGGGTGGCGTGCTGATCATCGCCGCCAATGCCGTGCTGTTCTTCGTCTTTGGCTGGGATTGGGAATGGACCTGGGTGTTCGTGATCATCTATTTCACTGCCATCCATTCGACACTGATCCTGCTCGGCATGCTGGGACTGGCCAAGGCGATGGCCGGCAAGCCTTACCGCTATCCCTGGATCGGGCCGCGCTGCGAGGGTCTCTGAAATGGAAGAATGGGTCGGCGCACTGTGGGATCGCTGGATCACCCAGACGGCGCGGCGCGATCATCCCGAGGCGGCCGTCGCACTCAAGGACATCGAAAAGACGCTCGGCGTGATCTTCCGTGCGCTGGGGGGAGATCCGGGCCTACGCATCGCGGCGGCGGCCGATGTGGCGCACGGCGCGCGCCGGCGCCTGATGCAACGCATCGCCGGCACGGACAGTCGCGCCGCCCATGCCGCGCTCGACCGCGAAACCCTCGTCTTGCCGCCGCGGCTTGCCGTCCTGCCAGCGCCGAGTTTGAACCGCGATCTTTATGTCTGGCTCGCGGCGCTGGCGGCCAGCGCGGGGCCGGCGCTGGAAAAATTTACAGAGGCTTGGATCGTCCAGAACCAGTTTGCCACCTGGGTCACCCTGCAACGCTATCCGGGCCTGACGGCACGTTACCGGCAGCTGGTCGAGGCCGTGCTCGCCGAGCGCATCCCGCCCGAGCAGATGCCGGCCGACGAGGCGGCGCAGGAGCGCGCCGTGCGCCAGGCGCTTGTCGATCCCGGCAGCGTCGCCGAGCTGCCGCCGCTCACCCGCAAGAGGGCGAAGGCTTTGCAGCCGGTGCCGCTGTGGCTCTATCCCGTGCCACCGGCCGCTACGAAGCAGCGCCGGCACGATCCCGGCAGTGAGGAAACACAGGGCGAGCAGCCGAAGGAACAGCCGGTCGAGAACAAGCGCTACCAGGCCGAACGCGGCGAGCTGCCGGAGAACGAATCGCCGCTGATCCTGCTCTTCCGCGCCGAAAGCCTTTTGTCCTGGGCCGAATATCTGCGCGTCAATCGCGCGCTCGACGAGGACGAGAACCCGGACGCCGGCCGCGCCGCCGAGACACTCGACAAGCTCACGCTCGCCGAAGGAGGCGAGCGTGTCGCCTCGAAGGTGCGCTTCGATCTCGATCTGCCGGCGGCGGCCGAGGACGATCTTCTCGTCGGCCCCGGCATTCTGCTGCCCGAATGGGACTGGAAGCGCCAGACGATGAAGCCGGATTTCTGCCGGCTGCAGACGATGGTGGCGCGCCAAGTCGAGGCGCAGCCGCTGCCCGAGCGCCTGCGGCGCCATGCGCGGAAGCTCAAGAACCAGTTCGCCGCGCTCGCGCCGGTGCGCCGCTGGCAGAAGGCCCAGCCCGAAGGCTCGGAGCTCGACATCGACGCCTGCGTGCGCATCGCCGCGGATCGACTGGCCGGCTGGCATTTCTCGGGCGCCGGCGCGTATTTGAACCAGCGGCCGACCGAGCGCGATCTCGCCTGTCTCGTGCTCGCCGATCTGTCGCTGTCCACCGATGCCTATGCCAATGACACGCAGAAGGTGATCGATGTGATCCGCGATAGCCTGATGCTCTTCGGCGAGGCGCTCTCCGCCACCGGCGATGCCTTTGCCTTCTACGGCTTCTCGTCCTTGAAGCGCAGCTTCGTGCGCTTCCACGAGATCAAGCCCTTCGACCGCCCGCTCGACGCCATCGCACGCGGCCGCATCGCGGCCATCAAACCCGGCTGGTATACGCGCATGGGTGCGTCGGTGCGACGCGCGACGCAACTCCTCGAAAAACAGCCGGCCAATCGCCGGCTGCTCTTGATCCTCTCCGACGGCAAGCCGCACGACATCGACCTGTATGAAGGCCGCTACGGCATCGAGGACACGCGCATGGCGCTGATCGAAGCACGCGAAGCCGGCATCAAGCCGTTTTGCGTCACCATCGATCGCGAGGGCGCCGGCTATCTGCCGCATCTCTTCGGCCCGGCGGGCTACACCATCGTCAGAAAGCCCGAGGAGCTGCCCGACCGCCTGCCGCTCTTGTACGCGCAACTGACCGGCAACGCATGAAACGCCTGGCCCATCCGATTTTCGCCCTCGGCTTTCGCACCCTGTTTCCGCTCGCCTGCTTGGCCGGGATGATCCTGCCGCTTTGGTGGGTGTTGGTGTTCTCGGGTGCCGTCCCGCCAGCGCCGAGTTTGGGAGGTGAGTCGGCGCCCGGCGGGACGCCCTCGCTTCCGCCAGCGCCGAGTTTCGTCCAGGCGCCATTGCAATGGCACGCCCACGAGATGTTCTATGGCTTCGGCTGGGCGCTCCTCGGCGGCTTTCTGCTCACCGCGACGAAGAACTGGGTCGGCGTGCGCGGCTGGCACGGCGGCGCGCTCGCGTTGCTCGCCGGCGCCTGGTTTCTCGACCGCATCGCGCTGAGCGTCGGCACGGCCTGGTCGCCATGGCTCTTCTGGCCGGCCACGCTGCTCTTCCAGCTCGCGATCACCGTGATGCTGATGCACACGCTGCTCAAGCAAAATCTACGCGCGTCCGGCAGCGACAACTACTTCTTCTGGATCGCGCTGCCGCTCTTTTTGCCGGCGAAAGTCCTCATCCTGCAGGGCGACTTCTATGCGCTCGGCGTCGGCATGTCGCTGGCGCTCTTCCGGCTGGCCTTCCTGATCATGCTCGAACGCACGCAGGTGCAGTTCATGCGCCATGGCTTTGGTGTCGAGATCCTGCGCGATCGTCGCCTCGACCTGCCGATCAAGTGGTTTGCCGTAGCGCTCGTCTTTGCCGAAGCAATGCCCGCGTCGCTCGCTGGAGCACTCGAATTGATGCTCGCCGCGCTGCTGCTCTGGCGCTTCGCCTTCTGGCATCCGGCCAAGGCGCTCTCGCGGCTCGACATCGGCATCATGTATGTCGGCTATCTCTTGATCGTCGCGCAGCTCATCGTGGCGGGCATCGGCCGCTTCATCGAGCTGGCGTGGGTCGGTACGGTGGCGGTGCATCTGTTCACCGTCGGCGTCATGGGCCTCATCGGTCCGGCGATGATCGTGCGCATCTCGAAAGGCCACACCGGCCGCGAGGTGGTGTTCACGCACCTCGACAAGGCGGTGCTGTGGATCATGATCCTGGGATTCCTTGCCCGCGTCGTCGCGCCGCAACTATATCCGTCCGGCTATCTGACGTGGCTCATTCTCGCCGCCAGCTTCTGGCTCGTCGCCTTCGCCATCCTGCTCTGGCGCATCCTGCCGATGCTCGCCGCGCCGCGGGTGGATGGGCGGGAGGGCTAGTTCGTATCGAGCGGCAGCCTGACGCGCGCGATCGTGCCACCTCCTGGGCGTGTTTCGAGCTCGACGATCCATCCGTTAGTTTGTGCAATCTGGCGCACGATCGCTAACCCGAGGCCACTCCCCCCAGTACGGCTGCTGCGTGAAGGATCCAGGCGACGGAATGGCTGAAAAACCGCCTCACGTTCACTCTCTGGAATCCCCGGCCCACGGTCGAGGATACGGATCTCGACATTTTTCTGAAAAAGATCGTATTCGATGTCGATGGGCTGTCCTTCTCCGTAACGAACTGCATTCTCGACCAGATTTGTCAGGATGCGTTTCAGAGCCAATGGCTTGGCATGGACGCGACAATCTGCTCCTTTGCGGCCCCGGATGTCGGCACCGTAGGCATGTTCGCGCACCACCTCTTCGAGCAGCTGGCACAAGCTGATCTCGACCGTATCCTGTTCGGCAAAATCGCGCCCCACTTCGAGGCAACGTGCGATCAATTGATTCATGTTCTCCACATCGCGCATGCAGCGCTCCAATAATTCCGGGTCAGGCTTTTCGATTGCCATGCCCAGCGCCAGACGTATGCGCGCCAGAGGTGAACGCAAATCATGCGAGATTCCCGCCAAGAGCGTGGTTCGATTAGCGAGAAGAGTTTCCACTTCTTCCCCCATCCGGTTGAACTCACGAGCCAGCGTTGCCAGTTCAGTCGGTCCAGTTTCAGGCAATGGAACCGGTCGTTGGCCCTTGCCAATACGTTGCGTCGCTGCCGCCAATTGAGACAAAGGGCGGATAAGCCAATGTGCTAGACGCGCCGAAGTTAGCAGGGTGACGATCGCACCAACCAGCAAAATGATCATGAGAGCGACGGAAGGCTGTACTGCGACGCGATCTGCTGGGAAGCCTATATACAGGTTCGCATTAGCCCCGTTGGGATCATCAACGGGAACCTTTGTCCAATACCAGACAGCCCCATCCTTCGCCACGCCTTTGCCAAGGTGAATCGGAATTCCGGTACGGGAGGACAGGGCATGTTCAAGAAAATGGAAGTAAGGCAGGATTCTGACGAACTCCCCGGTTACTACTGGAGTATCGCTGATCGCTATGCGGTATTGTTGGTTGAATCGTTCTTTCAGCGCACCCCGTTCGGCAGCAGGGGCTGCCTGCCAGGTTCGAGCGCTAGCCAGCAGTAGAGCTGCGAAATCATCGGTAGCCAGGCGCCCGAGCGGCATCAATGCGAAATAGACGATCACCCCCAGGGTAAACATTTGAAACGCAATGGAGGCTGCGGCAATGACCATTGCCGTGCGGCCAAACAATGTTGAAGGGATGAACCGTTGCAGTAGCCAGCTCATTTGCCTATCACCCCTCGCGGAGAAAAAAGATATCCCTCTCCCCAGACAGTGCGGAGATAGATCGGATGCGCCGGATCGGGTTCGATCTTGCGGCGCAGTCGTGTAACGCGCACATCGACCATGCGATCGAATGGCGCACGGTCATAACCTTTCAACAATTCCACTAACGCATCACGGCTGAGAACGCGATTGGGATGATCAAGCAGCACCTGCAAAAGAGAAAATTCAGCGCCAGAAAGATTGATCTCTTTACCATTGCAGGTAAGGCAGTGTGCCTCGATATCGACGACGTAGGGGCCGAAACGCCGTATCTTTCCTGCACTCGATGTGGGTTGGCGTCGCCGCAGCACGGCGGAGATTCGTGCCAACAACTCACGATGGCTAAAGGGTTTTGTAAGGTAATCATCGGCTCCCAATTCGAGGCCGACGACACGATCGACCTCTTCACCGCGCGCCGACAACATGATGATAGCTGGTGCATAATCGGTCGCCTCGGCATTGAGGTTACGTGCCAGCGACAAGCCATCCTCACCGGGGAGCATCACGTCGAGCAGGATGACATCCACAGGGCATGTCCGCAAATGAGCCCTCATCGCCACTCCATCGCCAACAGCCGTCGCAATATACCCATTATCGGCCAGATAGCGGACCAGCAGTTCGCGTAGGCCTTCGTCGTCATCGACAACCAGTACGTAATTGCGTTCAGTCACCGACACCTCCTCAGCTCATCTTCTCAATCGCCTGGGTTTTAGTAACAACTTGTAACAAAAGTGCCCCATTGGCAACAGGCTCGAAATTCTTCACTCCTATCCTGACCGCTCGGGAACATAACACAGGAGAAATTTTTCATGAAGAACGGGCAAGCTTGGCAATGGGGCATTACATTGACATTGAGCAGCGTGATCTTCGGTGCTCAGGCACAAGGCACCCCCGAAGACATGAAGCGCGGCATGGAGCTGATGCAGCGACAAATGGCCGTGATGTCACCCGAACTGGCTGAGAAAGCGAATGCATTATCACCAGAAATCAAGAAATTTCTGATGCATGTGGCATTACGGCATGAGCGCCGCAGTGATACGTTGACACTTCGTCAAGTGATGCAGGAGATCTTGGCCGAGCATCAGATGATTGGTGCAGCAATTGCCACCGATAATGGCCCGATGGCAGCCGATGCCGCACGTCGCCTTGCCCTTCATCGGCTACCGAAAGGCGGCATGCTGCCCTATTTGAAAATCGAGAAAGTGACGACTGAGTCGCTATCGGTGCTACCGAGCATGGAAGCGGCGGTAGAAGGCAATGCCCAGAAAATCGCCGAAGCTGCTGAAAAGGGCGACATGGTCGCCGCTGCACACCACTATGGAGAAATGACAGCCGGATGCGTTGCCTGTCACATGCATTTTCGTGGCCAACCCGGGGCCACCCCCTACACCCCGCGCCTGAAGTAGTAAGTCAGAACTGACATAGGAGTAGAACAATGACCAGTAAAAGCCTATCCACAAACTTGGCTGCTGTCGCATTAGCCGGTATTACTACACATGCGGCTGCCACCAACGGCGATAACATGATTGGATTGACTGCTATTCAGAATGGCATGGCTGGGGCCGTCGTTGCTGCACCGCAAGAAGCCACCACCGTGCTCATCAATCCCGCAGGCATGGCCATGCTCGACATCAAGGATGTCCGGTTCGACCTCGGCCTTGGTTTCCTCAACCCACCGCGGAAGGTCAATGGTTATGAAAGCGATTCGAACCTTTATATGATGCCAACCGGCGCCGTGGCTTTCCACGTTAATGACAAACTAACATTGGGCATGGGTCTTGGTGGTATTTCAGGAATGGGCGTTGATTTTTCCGACACCACAGCGCTGTCTGGTAATCAATTCGTCGTTACCACCAAGCAGTTTTTTAAAGTCTCTCCCGGTCTTGCGTATCGCATCAATGATGCTTTGGCAATTGGGGGAACCATCAATCTCAATTACCAAAGCCTCGCGCTCGCCAATCCGTTGTTCTCTCTACCTCAGAATCAGGTGTTCGGCTGGGGTATCACTGCAGGTGCTATCTGGAAACCCAACTCCAAAATGCAGCTAGGCATCTCCTGGTCAAGCAAGCAAAAGATGAGTGATTTCGAATGGAATACCGCCCAAGGGAAGGTGTCGATGCGCATGGACGCACCACAAACGCTTGCTTTTGGCATAGCGTTTAAGCCCACTTCGAATTTGCTGATTGAAGCGGATGTGAAACGAATCTGGTTTGCCAACGTGCTTGATATGGTACCCGTCAAACGTCCTGCCGGGAGTCCAGTGCCAGCAGCCTTTAATTTTGGCTGGAGCAATCAGACGGTTTTTGCGATCGGCGTGCAGAAGGATATCGGCGGAATGATGCAAATTCGGGCAGGCTTCAACTATGGCAAATCCCCAATTGGCTCCGAGGACGTCAATCAGAATTTCGGCTCTCTGGCCGTTGTTGAAAAACATTTGACGTTTGGACTGTCGCGCAAATTCAGTGATAAGGTGATTGGCTCACTCTCTTATGTTCACGCTTTCAACAACAGCGTGACCTCAAATACCAGTCCCAACACGATTGAGCTGAAACAAAACATCATCAATTTCCAAATCAGCTATCAATACTAAATGGAGAAATGGACATGACTGTCGATCGTATCGTGCATCTCGTGGCTGGCTTGATGGTGCTGTTGGGTCTGATGCTGGCTCATTTTGTTCATGAATACTGGCTGTTGTTACCTGTCCTCGTCGGTTTGAATCTGGCGCAAAGTGGATTGACCAACTTCTGTCCTCTTGCATTCATGCTGAAAAAGATTGGCGTGCCTGATGGCAGTTGCTGTTCGTGACCTATCACATATCGCCGCACCAGGCTAGCCATAAATAGGTGAGATCCAGCCAGTGCCGCCTACTTTGTAAGGTCGGCGCTGTCAGAGACTTAGACATCCCGCCGGGCGCCGACTCATTCTCGGAGAGTCGGTGCTGGCGGGACGGCACCTCAAACCGGGAAGATCAGAATCGTCTGCGGATCGTGGGCGTGTTCGAGCAGCAGCAGCCGCACGCGATCCTGCCACAAGCTGCGAAACGTGCTCATTTCCTGCGTGCTGGCGCGGCCGGATAGGCAGCGCGGCAGCAGCTCAGCCATCCGGGGGTCGCCTGGCACACGTGACAGATCTGCGGCCACCTCGACGGCGGCGCCACTGTCGAGACGCGTGAAACGCAGGTTGCCGTGTTCGAGCGGTTGGGCGAAAAAAAGCCGCTCGCGGCGATCGAATCGCCCCCCGATACCCTTGAAGCCGGTGTCACCGGCAGCACCGGTGACGAGCGTCGCGATGCTGGCGATCACGCCCGCCACTCCGGCATCACGCTCGTCGGCGAGATCGACACGAATCTCGCCGCGCACGGGCAATTCAGCCGGATAGAGCTTTGCGAGCGCCGCACGCGTCATCAGGAAGGCTGAAGCGACCGTCGGGCAGCTGTGGCCGGCAAGCCGCACGGCATCTTCGAAACGATATTCGAGCTCGCCATCGTTAGTGGCGCCAAGGAAATCCGTCAGCGGATCACGCATTCGGATCGCCGGTGCGGCGGAGAAAAAATCGGGGAAACGCATTTCGTAACCTTTCCGGAAATTGTGGAACGGAAAATTGCAGTAGGATAGTAACAGGTTACTTACTTAGCGGTACGACAAATCTTCGTTTTCACCATGCCGATCACCGTTCCCACCATTGCCGCCGAAACCGCGCGCCAGCGTCATTCGGCAGAGGAAAGACGCGAGCAGACCGTCGCCGCCGTCGTCGATCTAGCCCGCGAACACGGCCCTGAGGGCATCACCACCCAAGCGATCGCATCGCGCATCGGCGTGACACATGGTGCGCTGTTCCGTCATTTTCCAGACAAAGCCTCGATCTGGGCGGCGGTGTTCGATTGGCTGGGCGAGCAACTCGGCCGACTGGCCGACTCCGCCATCGCAGCGGGCGGCACGCCGCTGGAAATGCTGGAGCGATTGTTCCAGGCTCAAGTCGATTTCGTTGCCGGCCACCCGGGTGTTCCGCGCCTCCTGTTCCACGAACTGCAGCGGCCGCGCGGTTCGGTGCTCTCTGGCGTGGCGCGCCGTATCGTCGGCGGTTATCGCGAACGCGTGAAGTCATTGCTGATGCGTGCCAAACAGGCCGGCCAGTTGCCCGCGACACTCGACGAGGAAGCCGCCGCCTTGTTGTTCATCGGTACGGTACAAGGGCTGGTGGTGCAAAGCGCCTTGTTTTCCGGTGCGCTCGATCTGCGCGCAGCGGCGCAGCGCGTCTTCCCGCTGTTGATGGATGGCTTTCGCGGAGCACGACCATGAAAACCCCGACCCGTCGCAGCCTGATCCTCAGCGCGCTCGCACTGGCTTT
Organism: Sulfuricystis thermophila; assembly: GCF_004323595.1. Classification (GTDB taxonomy): domain Bacteria; phylum Pseudomonadota; class Gammaproteobacteria; order Burkholderiales; family Rhodocyclaceae; genus Sulfuricystis; species Sulfuricystis thermophila. Next base: position 774,016 of record NZ_AP019373.1, on the reverse strand, counting down.
CCTCGTCGCTTTCGGCTGGATCGTCACCACCCAGGGGCCGCTCGCCCCGGTCCGGGTGACCCTCGACACAGCGCGCGCGATGCGACTCGAACGCACGTTGTTCGGTATCGCCACCGTCGAGGCGCGGCGCAGCTATTCGATCGGTCCGACGCTGGCCGGGCGCGTCGCGCGGGTGTTGGTCGATCAGGGTGATGCGGTCGCGGCCGGCCAGCTGCTTGCTGAAATGGAGCCGGTCGACCTCGATGCGCGGATCGTCGCCGGCAAAGCAGCAATGGAAGCGGCGACAAAACGCGTGCAGTCGGCGCAAGCCGCGGTGCTTGAGGCCGCGAGTCGCGCCCGGCTGGCGAAAAACAGCGCCGAACGCTATGCCGAATTGCGCCGCAAGAATTTCGTCAGCCAGGAGGCCGCCGATACCAAGACCCACGAGGCCGCCGCGGCCGACGCGGCCCACAGCGCCGCAGTGGCCGCGTTGGCCGCTGCCATCGACGAAGCGAAACGCGCGCAGGCGGAATTGTCCGGTGCCGGATCGAGCCGCGCTCATCTGCGGCTGGTCAGTCCCGTCGCGGGCGTAGTGAGCGCAAGACTCGCCGAACCGGGCTCGACCGTGGTCGCCGGCCAATCGGTCGTGCAGGTCGTCGATCCGGCCTCGCTGTGGCTGCGCGTGCGCATCGACCAGGGGCGATCGCAGGGTCTCGCGGTCGGTCTGCCTGCCGAGATCGTGCTGCGCTCACGACCCGATGAACGTTTCGCCGGCCGGGTCGAGCGCCTCGACTGGAACGGCGATTCGATCACCGAGGAACGCATCGCCAACGTCGTCTTCGATCGACGTCCTGACGGTCTTGCGATCGGCGAATTGGCGGAAGTCACCTTGCGCCTGCCGGCCATCGAGCAGGCGCTGGCGATTCCGCTGGCCGCCCTTCAACGCCGCGGAGCGCAAAGCGGCGTCTGGCAGGTGGTCGAAGGCCGGGCGCGCTTCGCGCCGGTGACGGCGGGTGCGATCTCGGCCAACGGATTCGTCGAAATCCGCGAGGGACTCGCCGCGGGCGATGCGGTGATCGTGCATAGCGCCAAGGCGCTCAGCGACGGCACACGTGTCAAGCCGGTCGAGTCACTGCGATGATCAATCTCGCCGCCCGCGATGTGCTGCATGGCTGGGGCAAATTCCTGTTCACCGGCATCGGACTGGGTCTATTGATCGGCGCGACGCTGACCATGGCTGGCGTGTTTCGCGGCATGGTCGACGACGGCCAGGTACTGGTCGATAACAGCGGCGCCGATTTGTGGGTGGTGCAGCAAGGCACGCTCGGCCCCTACGCCGAACCTTCCAGTCTGCATGACGACGTCTGGCGTGGCATCGCCGCTATCGAGGGTGTGGCGGAAACCGGCAACGCCGCCTATCTGACCATCCAGCTCACGCACAACGGTCACGACCTGCGTGTGATGATCGTCGGCATCGAGGTGGATCGCCCCCACCGCCCAGGTGCGCCGCGTTATCTCACCGCCGGTCGGCCCATTTTGCAGAGCCATTACGAAGCCATCGCCGACGAGCGCACCGGCCTGAAACTCGGCGAACGCGTGAAAATTCGTCGCCACGACTACACCGTCGTCGGCCTCACGCGTCGTTTGGTGTCGTCCTCCGGCGACCCGATGATCTTCGTGCCGCTCAAAGACGCACAGGAAATCCAGTTCCTCAAGGACAACGATGCGTTGGTGAATGAGCGTGCGCGCACCGCCGCCAACCCGGCCTTCAACCGGCCTGGCGTGCCGGGCCTGCTCGAAGCGGCACAGGCCGGGGCAACTCAGGCGCGCAACGTGAATGCGGTGCTGGTACGTCTTGTCCCCGGCGCCGATCCTGCCATCGTTGCCGACGAAATCCAGCGCTGGAAGCGGCTGACTGCCTACACCAGGGCGCAAATGGAAGACATCCTCATCGCCAAACTGATCGCCACGTCGGCCAAGCAAATCGGCATGTTTCTCGTCATCCTCGCCATCGTCACCGCGGCCATCGTCGCCTTCATCATCTACACGATGACGCTCGCCAAGGTGCGCGAGATCGCCGTGCTGAAACTGATCGGCGCAAAGAACCGCATCATCGCCGGAATGATCCTGCAACAGGCGCTGGCGCTCGGCGTCATCGGCTTTCTCGTCGGTCGCATCGCCGCCGGCCTATGGGGGCCGGCCTTCCCGAAGTATGTGCTGCTCCTGCCGCAGGATGCCATAACCGGTTTCGTGATCGTCCTGACGATCTGCGCGCTGGCGAGCAGCGTCGCCATCCGCACCGCGCTGCGCATCGACCCGGCGGAGGCCATCGGTGGATAAGGTCGAGATTCCGGCGATCCGGCTGACCGGACTGAAAAAACGCTACGGTAGCGGCGAGGCCGCGGTCGATGCGTTGAAAGGTGTCGACATGACCGTCTGGCCTGGCGAGGTCGTCGGCCTGGTCGGCCCAAGCGGCTCGGGCAAGAGCACCTTGCTCAAATGCCTCGGCGCAGTGATCGAACCGACCGCCGGGCGCATGGAGCTGGCCGGTGAGGTGATTTATGACGATGGCTGGAAGATCCGTGACCTGCGTGCCTTGCGGCGCGACAAGATCGGCTTCGTCTTCCAGGCGCCTTATCTGATTCCCTTCCTCGATGTCACCGACAATGTCGCACTGCTGCCGATGCTCGCCGGTCAGGACAATGCCAGTGCGCGCAAACGCGCCCTGGAGCTATTGACCGCGCTGGATGTGGCGCATCGCGCCGGCGCATCGGTATCGCAGCTCTCCGGCGGCGAGCAGCAGCGGGTCGCCATCGCCCGCTCGCTCGCCAATCACGCTCCGGTGATTCTCGCCGACGAACCCACTGCGCCGCTCGATTCGGCGCGCGCGCTCACCGTCGTGCGCATTCTCAACGATCTGGCTCACGAGTATCGCACCGCGATCGTCGTCGTCACCCATGACGAAAAGATCATCCCGACCTTCAAGCGCATCTATCACATCCGCGACGGCAAGACCCACGAAGAAGCGGGTGAAGGGCGACCGATCTGAATGAAAAGTCGGCGCTGGCGGAAATGAAAACGTCCCGCCGGGCGCCGACTCATCTCGCAGCATCGGCGCTGGCGGGACGGAACCAGTCAAGCGCGACGTGGTCAGCCGGCCACTTCCGCAGCCATACTGGTGCAGGAGCGGCGATAGAGCGCAGCCAAGAAGTCTTTGCGCAGCAACATGCCGACGAAACGTCCCGCGGCATCGACCACCGGCATGCTGCGACCCGGGTGCTGTGCAAAGCGTCGCATCACTTCGTCGAAGTCGGCATCGAGGCCGATCGATACCACCGGTGTGGTCATCGCGTCCGCGACCCGCGTTTCGTGGCAACGATGCGAAAAACTGGCCGGATCGGTCAGCAGACGCAGCATCAGTTCGAGAAAACTGTTGGCTTTGAGCCGACGCAGGAAGTCGGTTTCCGTCAGGATGCCGATCACACGGCCAGCGGCATCGACCACCGGCAGGCCCTTGCCACCGCTGGCGACGATACGCCGCGCGGCCTCGTCCATCGCCAGATCCCCAGTCAAAGGCGTCATCCCGCCGCGCATCAGCCTGGCCGGAGTGAGGCCTGCCATCAGGTGCTCTAACGCACGTTGATGGGCGAGGTGATAGATTTGCCGGAAATCTTCGGTGCTGATATCCAGATAGCCCGGAATGTCACGCATCGCCGCGACGATGTCTTCATCGGACAAGGCGATTTCGTCGATTTCGTGCAAAGTGGGTGGTGACATGGTTCAACCCGTGCTCCAAGCGCGCGGCCGTTTCATGCCAGCGATCTTACAAGCCTGGGCGGGGTAACCGTAGGGGAACAGCTCGAACAGCCGTTGACGTGCATTGCCCTGATAACGTGCCTCAAGATGCTTGATGACATGACGAGCATCCGCCGCGACCTGGTGTTCGTCGTAATACTCGCGCATGAAGCGGATCACGTCCCAGTGATCGGAACCCAGCTCGATACCGAGCTCTTCCGCCAGCGCGGCCGCCACCGCTTCATTCCATTCCGCTGGTTCGACCAGGTAGCCTTCGGCATCGCGTGCGGGCATCTCGATGGTAGCGCTCATGTCGATCTCCTTCGTTCGGGTTGATGAATTATGTCACACCGTGATATTATTTTGCTGGCATCTCGATTGCAGTCAACTCCCCGGATGGGTTATGAGCGTCATGAATGATGTCGAGTTCACCAAAGAGGATTTCGAGACACTGTCGCACTTTCGCTATCAGCTGCGACGTTTCGTGCATTGGAGCGAAGAGCTGACCCGGCGCGCCGGCATCACCAACTTGCAATACCTTTTGCTGCTGCATGTGAAGGGCTTCCCCGGCCGCGACTGGGCAACCGTCGGGGAACTCGCCGAGCGCCTCGTTGCCAAGCCTCATGGCACGGTGGCGCTAGTCACACGCTGTGAACGGCTGGGACTGGTCGAACGTCGTCCCGGACGCAACGACGGGCGAACGGTCGAAGTGCATCTCACCCGTAAAGGCGCCCGGCTGGTCGAAAAACTGGCACGCCAACACCGCGACGAGCTGCTGCGCCTCGAAGGCTTGTTCACCGTCCCCGGCGAAGCGCAGTTGCGCAAAGGCAACCTGGATCAAGTTTCCAACCGGGGCACTCGCCTATAATTTCCTCACCATGCTTGCCACTGCCACGCTGGATCGCATTTTCTCGAGCAGATTTCACGCTCGTGCTCTGGGCGCCATCCCGGAAGCCGCGACCGGCTGGCTGCGTTTCGGTATCACTGCGCTGCCCAAGACCGCCCCGCCCTGCGCTTCCTCCTGACCACACTGGCCGGCCACGGCCGCTGACCCATTCGATTCTATTTGGAGGAAGCATTCATGACCCCGCACACGCTCGAATTCGCGCCGCAGTGCGCTCCCATTTCCGATCCCGAGCCGATCCTAGGCGGGCGCGTCGAATTGCAGTTGCTCACCACGCTCAAGTGCAATCTGAAATGCACTTACTGCTCGCTCGGTGTCGGCGACGTGCTCGGCTCGCAGACCGAGCTCAAATACGACATCGATCAGCTCTCCCGCTTCATCGATACGCATCTCGAGGGCAAGGAAATCTACGTCACCTTCTATGGCGGCGAGCCGACCTTGAACCGTCGCATGATGGAAGACGTGATGCGACGTTTTCCCGAATTCCGCTATCAGCTGCAGACCAACGGCACGCTGCTCGACGGCCTGCCGGACTGGGTATTGGCAAAGCTCTCCAACATCCTCGTCTCGATCGACGGCGGCGAGCAGATCACCGACGGCTATCGTGGGCGCGGCATCTGGCGCCAGGTGATCGACAACCTCTCCAAGGTGCATGACAAGGTCGACGGCACGATCACCGCGCGGGTGACCTGGGGCAATCCGGACACCAGCTTCGAGGAGCTCGACGAACTGGCCACCGCGATCGAGGCGATCGACTACGTCTACTGGCAGTTCGTCGCCGACGAGATGTATTTCGGCGATTCGGTCGACAAGCGCAAGGCGGTGCTGGTCAGGCTGATCGACAAGTTCTTCTCCCACACCGACGAACTCTATCCGTTCATCCCGCTGATGGGCATCGTCCGGAACAAGCTCTTGCCCAACCGCGGCATCGAGCTCTATGGGGGGCTCACCCAGTGCCGTGTCTCCTCACATCTGATCAACGTCATGCCCAGCGGCGAGATCTATCCCTGCCCGGACATGATGTATGCGCACGAGATGAAGATGGGCGAGATCCAGGGCAACTGGCTGAAGAAAAGCCCGCTGCAGCCGACCCCGGCGATGCCCTGCGAGTCCTGCGAAGCCTTCGCCTGGTGCCGCAGGAACTGCATGAAGAATCTCTATCTCGGCTACGTCAAGAACGATGAGCGTTACCGCAAGAACGTCGTCGAACCGATCTGCGAACTCGTCAAATTCATCGGCCGCGAAATCGACAAACACGACCCGCACGCCTGGTTTGGCAAACTGACCGTGCCGGTACGAAAGCGCCTGGTGGATAATGAGGTCTATGAATACGTCGAAATCATGCCCTGAGGAGACCGGCGACATCGACCTCGATCACGAGCCGGAACTCACCGACGAGGACATCCTCGACGCGATGCGCCACATCGAAGGCTATCTGGACATCAGCACCGAGGATTTCCGCACCATCTACCACCTCGCCTGGCGGCATGCCGTGGCGCGGCTGCGTGGACGACAGGGCGGCGGGCGGTGAAAATCGAGGGCTGGCGCGATTACTGGCGCAAGTGGCGCGGCACGACGGCCGGCGCACCGCCGCGCATCCACAGCGACGAGGTATTCTGGTCATGGGTGGGTGCATTGCTGGGCCTCGGCTTGCTCAGCTGGCTCGGTGCGCGTTTCTTCGCGCCGCGTGATCTGCCGCTGGTGATCGGCTCCTTCGGCGCTTCGGCCGTGCTGCTCTATGGCGCCCCGCGCAGCCCCTTGGCCCAGCCGCGCAATCTCGTCGGTGGCCATGTCGTCTCGGCGCTGATCGGCGTATTGTGCTGGAAGTTGTTCCAAGACTTTCCAGTGCTCGCACAGTCATTGGCGGTTGCCACCTCAATCGCGCTGATGCACCTGACACGCACACTGCATCCCCCCGGGGGTGCCACCGCGCTGATCGCCGTCATCGGCGGGCCGCAGATTCATGCACTCGGCTTTCTCTACGCGTTGGTACCGGCATTGCTGGGATCACTGACCCTGCTCGCCGTCGCGCTGGTCGTAAACAACCTGCCCCGCACGCGACGTTATCCGGAATTCTGGATCTAACGCGCATGCCGGCAATCGGCACCCGCGGAGGATGAAAACTCCATGCGCAAAAATAACACCCCCCTTCGCCCCCCTCTCGGGGGGTTCCCATTTGCGCGGCGTTGCCGCGAGTGTTGCCTGCCGTCAAGGAAACGAAGGGCAGCGCACTTTTTGCTTTGTATTTCACGTTAACACCCATTCCGGTCCGCCTCCGGATGATCCAGATCAATTACTTGAGTTCCTCGGTCAACTATGATGAGCGCTGCGTCACTCATCATTCAGGAGCCAGCTCATGACCACCACCATCCACGTCCACAGCCACACCAATCCCGAAGGCATCTACGGCTTCGACGCGCGCGGCATCGCCAAGCGTTTCCGTCATGCCGCCATTTTCGGTGCGCTCGATGCCTTGCACCCGGGCGAGGTGATGCGCTTCGTCAATGACCATGACCCGATTCCGCTGCTGCAGCAGATGCAGGCACGCTACGGGGATGCCGTCGAGATCGCCTATCGCGCCCGCGAGCCAGAGGGCGTGATGATCGATTTCATCAAGCGCGCATGAGGCATGAACCATTCCAGCGCGCTGCCCGAGCCTGACGCCTTGCGCGAAGCCCTGCGTGAGGTGATCGACCCCGAAGTCGGCGTCAACATCGTCGATCTGGGCCTCGTCTATCGTCTGGCGTATGAAGATGGCGTCGTGGTGGTCGAGATGACCATGACCTCGCCGGCTTGTCCGCTCGGCGACATGATCGCCGACGAGGTCGATGAAGTCCTGCGCAGGCGCTTGCCGCCCAATACCCCCATCGATGTGCGGCTGGTCTGGGATCCCCCTTGGTCGCCGGAGATGATGTCGGCAGCCGCACGCCGCCATTTCGACCGCCAGTGGTCGGCATGACATTTTCTTCGGCAGTCTCCCGTCTGCCGCTCTTGTTGCTGGGCATGCTGGCCCTGGTGAGCGGTGTGCTGGCCGGCCTGGCGAGGCTGGCCGTGGATGTCCCAGTGTTCGCCGCCGCACAGGCGGGCAGTCATGGCGCGCTGATGATCTGCGGTTTTCTCGGCACGGTGATTGCGCTCGAACGCGCCGTGGCGCTTGCCGCCAGCGGGCTTTCCTGGCCGTTTCTGGGACCGCTTAGCGCCGGCAGCGGCGGGCTGGCGCTTCTCTTCGGCGCGCCGCTCGTCCTGACGCAATTTCTTTTCATTGCCGCCAGTGCCATCGTGACGGCCGGCAGCGCCTTGCTCTTCGTGCGCCAGCCCGCGATTTACCTCGCCACACTGACGCTCGGCGCGCTGAGCTGGCTTGCCGGCAATCTGGTATGGATGGTGGCTGGCACGCTGTTGCCAGCCGTGCCGTGGTGGCTTGCCTTTCTGGTGCTGACCATCGCCGGCGAACGGCTGGAGCTGACGCGCTTTTTGCCCACTCCGCAAACGGCGCGTCAGGGCTTTGCAGCCATCGTCATTGGCCTGCTAGGCGCTGCTACGCTGAGCCTGTGGTTCGAGCCGGCCGGCCTTTCCCTGTTCGCGCTGATGCTGGTGGCGCTGGCTGCGTGGCTGCTGCGCCACGACATTGCACGCCAGACGGTCAGGCAGCGTGGGCTCACCCGTTATATCGCGGTCTGCCTGCTGACGGGCTATGTTTGGCTGGCGGTCGGCGGTCTGCTGGGAGTTTTCGGCGGCCTCGTGCCGGGCAATCAGTGGCGCGACGCAGCGCTGCACGCCATCCTGCTCGGCTTCGTATTCGCAATGATCTTCGGCCATGCGCCGATCATCTTCCCGGCGGTCGCCAAGGTGAAGATTCCCTACCACCCGGCGTTCTACCTGCCGCTGGCACTGTTGCACCTGACGGTGTTTGCCCGCATCGTCGGCGATCTCGCGCCTCTGCCCGTCATGACGCAGGCGGCGGCGATCGGCAATGCGCTGACGCTGCTCGCCTTCGTGCTGACCATTCTCGTGCAGGTGTTCTCCGCCAGAGCGCGCTGAAGCTCGCAAGGGTCGGCGGCCCGATACGGCACCTGATCGTGATCAAGGACGAGTATCGTCTGCAATCCGATAATGCCGTGATTCAAACTTCCGTATATTCGAATACCATGAAAACCGAAACGCTTCGCTGGCTGCCGGCCGCTCTCGCACTGGCCGTGTCGGCCGTTCAGGCAGCCGATGAGACCCCGCGCGATGGCAAGAGTGAATATCTCGCACGGGCAGCGGAGCTGCGTTGCATCGCCGGCGAAACGGTCCTGCTCGCCGTGCCGCTGCCCAACGACCTGCAGATCGACTACGACGCCGCGAGCGGCCACCTGCGCGTTTTCTATCCGATGCAGTTCAACGATTTGACGGAAGGCTGGAACTGGCACCCGGAAGAGGTGGCCGCCGGGCGAGACTATTACACCTTCAAATATCTGCCGCTCGGCTCGACCACCGAATCGCGTGGCAGCGGCCGGCTGACAGGCTTGGACGGCAAGCCGATCGAATACCCGGTCGAGTGGCGCTTCGATTACTTCCTCGCCTTCGACAACCCTTATGAGTTCTATCCCCGCGATGCCGGAGAGCAGGCCGGCTTCACCGCCGAGATCGCGCTGCCGGCAGCGGCAGCGCAGCGTCTCGCAGCCGGCGATCTGCGCATGGCCGTGAGTGCGCGTCTCGCTGAAAAGTGCCTCAGCGACAGCACCACCTTCTGGAAAGCGACCATTTCCAAACCAGTCGATTTCACGCTCAAAAAACGCTACCTGATCGGTAAACTGGCAGAGGTACGCTTTTATGATGCCGCGACGGGCCAGACGCTGGTCCGGCTGTCTTCTCGCGCACCGCGATGAATCCAGGCCGTGATGCGTTGCCGTAGCATTCTGTTGCTCGCAACACTCTTGGCCAGTCCACTCCACGCCGAAACCTGGCGCGAGCCGACGACGGGGATGGAATTCGTGCTTGTGCCTGGCGGCTGCTACTCGATGGGCGACACCTTCGGCGGTGGAGACCACAACGAATTTCCCGTCCATGAGGTTTGCGTCAGCAGCTTCTGGATTGGTCGTTTCGAGGTCACCCAAGGCGAATGGCAGCGCCTGATGCCCAACAATCCCTCCATTTGGAACGACAGCCAGCGTCATCCCGTCGACAGTGTCAACCAACAAGACATCGCCGATTTCGTCGCTCGCCTGATGGCCGTCAATCCAGGCCGGCGCTTTCGCTTACCGACCGAGGCCGAATGGGAATATGCCTGCCGGGCAGGCGGCCGGCAGGAGAAGTTCGGTGGACTCCCGCCCCCCGAAGGCGCCAATACCGCCGAGTATGCCAATCGTCACGGTGAAGGCAGCCGTGCCGTCGGCAGCTTTCCACCCAATGCCTTGGGTATCCACGACATGAGCGGCAATCTCTGGGAGTGGGTCAGCGACGTCTATGCAGCCGATGCCTACACCCGACATTCCCGCGACAATCCGCAGCATATAAGCGAGGGACCGGCTCGCTTGCTGCGTGGCGGCGCCTGGAGCCACGACGCCTTTTTTGCCCGCTGCAGCAAGCGGCATATGCACTGCCGTCCGACCGCTCGTTTCGACTTTGTCGGCTTTCGGCTGGTGATGGAAGAAGCGGAAAAATAAAAACCTCAGCGCCGCTCACGCACGACGAAGGGTTCGATCAGCGCTTCATCGGCGGATGGTGGTCGATTGAGTGCATGGCCGAAATCGGCTTCCCAGACATCGGCATTGGTGAAGTCGGCTCCCGCAAGGTCGGCTTGTGCATATCGAGTCCTGCGCAAACTGGCGCCCAGCAGCTTGGCGCCGGTAAGCTTCGCACCGCTGAAATCGACGTCTTCCATAGCCGCCCCGGTGAGATCCGCGCCGGAAAGATCGGCGCCTGTCAGGCGCGCGCCGCTGAACACTCCCCGGAGGGCATAACAGCGGCGGATCGAGCCGCCGGTGAGATCGATGTTTTCCATCAGCACGTCCTTCAGATAGGCGCCGGAAAAATCAGCCCTGGCGGCTCGTGAATTGATCAGATTGGCCCCGAAAAGGTTGGTTTCCTGCATTTGTGCCTCTTCGAGTACTGCATCGTCGAAGATGGCGTGAAAGAGGTCGGCCTTCCTGAAATTGGCTTGTCTGAGATCGGCAGCCGTGAAATTGACCCATTTGGCGCTCGCACCGGAAAGATCGGCACCGGCGAGCTTCGCACGGCGCAGATCGGCATTGTCGAGCTTGACGCCCGACAAACGAACGCCAGACAAATCCCAACCCGACAGCTTGCGATGCGAGAAATCGCAGTGTGACAAATCGGTGCGGGCCACGGGTTTTCCACAGTCACCCTTGGGCAAATCTCTTGACAGCCCATCGCTGGCCTGGGCTTTGGTCAGCCCTATGAACGAAATCACCAGGGAGAGAATCCAGAACTGCATCGATGGCATGGTGGTCGGAGTCAATCCTTGGCCATGGGACGATATGGACAGTCCTTCTTGGTGCATTCGCAATAGAGGTAAAGCGCATGGTCGACGATGCGAAAGCCACGCTCCTTGGCCACCTTGACCTGGCGCCGTTCGATTTCCGGATCGGTGAATTCCTCGACACGTCCGCATTGCAGACAGACGAGATGGTCGTGGTGCTTGCCGTCCTTGAGCTCGAACACCGATTTGCCGGATTCGAAGTGGTGCCGTTCGAGCAAGCCGGCCTGCTCGAACTGCGTCAGCACGCGATACACGGTCGCGAGGCCAATATCGACATTGTCGGCGATGAGCAGGCGATAGACGTCCTCGGCGCTCAGATGACGGGTCGTCGATTTGCGGAACAAATCGAGGATCGTCATGCGCGGCACCGTCGCCTTGAGGCCGATGCTTTGTAATTCAGCACGCTCGGTCATGTTTGACGGGCTCTCTGATGGGTGGATGGCCGTATGATATAGTTTTTCTGCATCTCATCCATTTCCCTTCCCGTCCATGCCGTCGCGCCCATCGCTTCCGAGCCTGCTGTTGCTCGTCACCGCTCTCACTGCCTGTTCCAGCGCACCGGACATCACCTCCCGCCTCTCGCCTTATCGCATCGACGTGCGCCAGGGCAATTTCGTCACCCAGGAGATGGTGGCGAAACTCAAGCCGGGCATGAGCCGCGACCAGGTGCGTTTCGCGCTCGGCACCCCGCTGGTGACCGACATCTTCCACGCCAATCGCTGGGACTATGTCTATCGCTTCCAGCCCGGCCGCGGGGAGGTGCAGTTGCGCCGGCTGTCGGTGTTCTTCGAGGACGACAAGCTGGTGCGCGTCGGGGGTGATGTCGTGCCGTCAGCTGAAGCCGGCGCGACGGACGAAGCGGCACCTGCCCCGTCCTCGCGCATCATCGAAGTCCCTGCCGAACCGAAGAAGGACTGAACCATGACGACGATTCGTTACGCGATTGCCGGCAAGAACGGCCGCATGGGCAAGATGCTGATCGAGGCGGTCAATGCCGCGGCCGATGCCGAGCTTGCCGCCGCCTTCGATGTCGATGACGACGCCGCAGCGGCGATTTCCCAGGCCGACTGTCTGATCGACTTTACCCGTCCAGAAGGCACGCTCAAACACCTGGAAATCTGCCGCCGCCTGGGCGTGCATATGGTGATCGGCACTACCGGCTTCACCAGCGAGCAGAAGCAGCAGATCGTCGCCGCCGCACAGGAAATTCCGATCGTCTTCGCGCCGAACATGGCAGTGGGCGTGAATGCCGTCTTCAAGCTGCTCGACGTCGCGGCACGCATCCTCAACGAGGGCTTTGATATCGAGATCATCGAGGCGCACCACCGCCACAAGGTCGATGCGCCTTCCGGCACCGCACTGCGCATGGGCGAGGTCGTCGCTGCGGCACTCGGCCGCGATCTGAAGTCCTGTGCCGTCTTCGGCCGCGAAGGTCACACCGGCGAACGGCCGGCGACGCAAATCGGCTTCTCGACGATCCGTGGCGGCGACATCGTCGGCGATCACACCGTGCTGTTCGCCGGCACGGGTGAGCGCATCGAGATCACCCACAAATCGGCGAGCCGGATGTCGTATGCGCTGGGTTCCTTGCGTGCCGCGCGCTTCCTGCGCGACAAGAAGAACGGCCTGTTTGACATGCAGGATGTCCTCGGGCTGAGATAGCCGCGTCCGCCGAAGGCGAGGCGAATCGGCTATAATGCGCCGGTTTGCCCATCATCCTGTTTTTAATGGATTGATGCGGCGCAATATTCGACCAGGAGCCCGATTTTGACCGCATTTCCGTCTGCCTTGCTCGCCCTCGCCGACGGAACGGTATTTCGGGGCAAGGGCATCGGCGCGACCGGCGTATCGGTCGGGGAAGTGGTGTTCAACACCGCGATGACCGGCTATCAGGAGATCCTCACGGATCCTTCCTACACGCGCCAGATCGTCACCCTCACCTACCCACACATCGGCAATACCGGCATCAATCGCGAAGACTGCGAGGCAGACCGGATTTACGCCGCCGGGCTGGTGATCCGCGATCTGCCCCTCATTGCCTCGAACTTCCGTTCCGAACAGACGCTCAGCGATTATCTGAAGCGCGAGAACGTCGTCGCCATCGCCGACATCGATACCCGCAAACTCACCCGCATCTTGCGCGAGAAAGGCGCGCAGGCCGGCTGTCTGATGACCGGCGAGGACCTCGATGCGGATGACGCGATTGCCCGGGCACGCGCCTTCCCGGGACTGGCCGGCATGGATCTCGCCAAGGTCGTCACCACCTCCAAGCCCTATTCATGGAACGAAGGTGAATGGAAACTCGGCGCTGGCTACACGGCACCGGCACAGGACAGATTCCATGTCGTCGCCTATGACTTCGGCGTCAAACGCAATATCCTGCGCATGCTCGCCAGCCGCGGCTGCCGCCTCACCGTCGTGCCGGCGCAAACCCCCGCCAGCGAGGTGCTGGCGATGAACCCGGACGGCGTATTCTTCTCCAACGGGCCGGGCGATCCCGAACCCTGCGACTACGCGATCGCCGCGATCCGGGAACTCCTCGACCGCAAGATTCCCGCCTTCGGCATCTGTCTCGGCCATCAGCTGATGGGTCTGGCCGCCGGTGGCAAGACGTTGAAGATGAAGTTCGGCCACCATGGCGCCAACCACCCGGTCAAGGACCTGGACACCGGCCAGGTATTGATCACCAGCCAGAACCACGGCTTCGCCGTCGACCCGGCGACGTTGCCGGCAAACGTCAAGGTCACCCATGTCTCGTTGTTCGACGGCTCGCTGCAGGGCATGGCCTGGACCGACCGTCCGGCGCTGTGCTTCCAGGGCCACCCCGAAGCGAGCCCCGGCCCGCACGACGTCGCCTATCTGTTCGATCGCTTCATCGCGATGATGGAGAAAAACACGAATGCCTAAACGCACCGACATTCACTCCATCCTCATCATCGGCGCGGGCCCGATCATCATCGGCCAGGCCTGCGAATTCGACTATTCCGGCGCCCAGGCCTGCAAGGCGCTGAAGGAAGAAGGCTACAAGGTCATCCTCGTCAATTCCAACCCGGCGACGATCATGACCGACCCGGAAATGGCGGATGTCACCTACATCGAGCCGATCACCTGGCAGGTGCTGGAAAACATCATCGCCAAAGAGCAGCCCGACGCGCTGTTGCCGACCATGGGCGGTCAGACGGCGTTGAACTGCGCGCTCGATCTCGCCAAACATGGCGTGCTGGAAAAATATGGCGTCGAGCTGATCGGCGCATCGCGCGAGGCGATCGACAAGGCCGAGGACCGCGAGAAATTCAAGAAGGCGATGACGAAGATCGGGCTGGGCTCGGCACGTTCCGGCATCGCCCACAGCCTGGAAGAAGCGCAGCAAGTGCAAGGCGCGATGGGCTTTCCCACCATCATCCGGCCTTCCTTCACGATGGGCGGCTCGGGCGGCGGCATCGCCTACAACCAGGAAGAATTCATCGAGATCTGCAAGCGCGGCCTCGAAGCCTCACCCACCCACGAGCTGCTGATCGAGGAATCACTGCTGGGCTGGAAAGAATTCGAGATGGAGGTGGTGCGCGACAAGCACGACAACTGCATCATCGTTTGCTCGATCGAGAACCTCGACCCGATGGGGGTGCATACCGGCGATTCGATCACCGTCGCGCCGGCGCAAACACTCACCGACAAGGAATATCAGCTGATGCGCGATGCCGCGATCGCCGTGCTGCGCGAGATCGGCGTCGACACCGGCGGTTCGAACGTGCAGTTCGCGATCAACCCCAAGGATGGGCGCATGATCGTGATCGAGATGAACCCGCGCGTGTCGCGCTCTTCGGCGCTCGCCTCGAAGGCCACCGGCTTTCCGATCGCCAAGGTCGCCGCCAAACTGGCGGTGGGCTATACGCTCGACGAGCTGAAGAACGAGATCACCGGCGGTGCCACGCCCGCTTCGTTCGAGCCGTCGATCGACTACGTCGTCACCAAGGTGCCGCGCTTCACCTTCGAGAAATTCCCCCAGGCCGACGCGACGCTCACCACGCAAATGAAATCGGTCGGCGAGGTGATGGCGATCGGCCGCACCTTCCAGGAATCGCTGCAGAAGGCGCTGCGCGGTCTGGAGGTCGGTGTGGACGGCTTCAACCTGAAGAGCGTCGACCCGGACACCATCGACGAACAGCTGGCGCGCCCGTCGGCGGAGCGGCTGTGGTACGTCGCCGATGCCTTCGGCATCGGCATGTCGATCGACAAGGTGCATCGGCTCACCCGCATCGACCCCTGGTTCCTCGCCCAGATCAAGGAGCTGGTCGATCTGGAACTCGCCATCGAGCAGCGCACGCTGGATTCCTTTGCTGCCGACGAGTTGCGCCAGCTCAAGCGCAAGGGCTTCTCGGACCGCCGTCTCGCCCATCTGTTGTCGACCTCCGAACATGAGGTGCGCGCACGGCGGCACGCGCTGGGGGTGCGGCCGGTCTACAAGCGTGTCGACACCTGTGCCGCGGAGTTCGCCACCAGCACCGCCTATCTGTATTCGACCTACGAGGAAGAGTGCGAGGCCCAGCCCACGGACAAGAAGAAGATCATGGTGCTGGGCGGCGGCCCGAACCGCATCGGCCAGGGCATCGAATTCGATTACTGCTGTGTGCATGCGGCGCAGGCGTGCCGCGAGGACGGCTATGAGACCATCATGGTCAACTGCAACCCGGAGACCGTCTCGACCGACTACGACACTTCGGATCGCCTCTATTTCGAGCCGCTGACGCTCGAAGACGTGCTCGAGATCGTCCATGTCGAAAAGCCCGTCGGCGTGATCGTCCAATTCGGTGGCCAGACGCCGCTCAAACTCGCACTGGCGCTGGAAGCCGCTGGCGTGCCGATCATCGGCACCTCGCCGGAGTCGATCGATGCCGCGGAAGACCGTGAGCGTTTCCAGAAGTTGCTCGATACGCTCGGCCTCAAGCAGCCGCCGAACCGCACCGCGCGCACCGAAGAGGATGCCTTGCGGCTCGCCGCCGAGATCGGCTATCCGCTGGTCGTGCGCCCCTCCTATGTGCTCGGTGGTCGGGCGATGGAAATCGTGCATGAAGAGAAGGATCTCGAGCGCTATATGCGTGAGGCGGTCAAGGTTTCCAATGATTCGCCGGTGCTGCTCGACCGCTTCCTGAACGATGCCACCGAGGTCGATGTCGATGCGCTGTGCGATGGCCAACAGGTGATCATCGGCGGCATCATGGAGCACATCGAGCAGGCCGGCGTGCATTCGGGCGATTCCGCCTGTTCGCTGCCGCCTTTTTCGCTGAGCCGCGAGGTGCAGGACGAGCTGCGGCGCCAGACCGCGCTGATGGCCAAGGCGCTCAACGTCGTCGGCCTGATGAACGTGCAGTTCGCGATCCAGGGACATGGGCCCGATTCCGTCGTCTATGTGCTGGAAGTCAACCCGCGCGCCTCGCGCACGGTGCCGTTCGTTTCCAAGGCCACCGGTTTGCCGCTGGCCAAGATCGCCGCGCGCTGCATGGCCGGCCGCAGCCTTGCCGAGCAGGGCATCACGCACGAGGTCGTGCCGCCCTACTTCTCGGTCAAGGAAGCGGTATTCCCGTTCAACAAGTTCCCGGGCGTCGATACCCTGCTCGGCCCGGAGATGAAATCGACCGGCGAGGTGATGGGCATCGGCCGCAGCTTCGGCGAAGCCTTCGTCAAGTCGCAGATCGCCTCCGGCACGCGTCTGCCCAAAGCCGGCAAGGCGTTCATCAGCGTCAAGCCCGCCGACAAGCACAAGGCCATCGAAGTCGCGCGGCTGCTGCACCAACTCGGTTTCACGCTGCTGGCAACGAGTGGCACGGCCGCGTCGATCGAAGCCGCCGGCATTCCGGTCGCCGCGGTCAACAAGGTCAGTGAAGGTCGCCCGCACATCGTCGACATGATCAAGAATGACGAGATCGCCCTGATCGTCAATACCGTCGATGAGAAACGCACGGCCATTCAGGCTTCGCGCTCGATCCGCACCTCGGCGCTGAGCCAGAAGGTGACCTTGTTTACCACCATCGAGGGAGCGCGCGCCGCCTGTATCGGCATGCAGCACTCCGGCCTCGAGACCTATGCGCTGCAGGCGCTGCACGCCGAATTGCATCCATGAGCAAGATTCCCCTGACCCTCAACGGCGCCCAGCAGCTCAAGGACGAGCTGCAGCGCCTGAAAACCGTGGATCGGCCGGCAGTGATCGCCGCGATCGCCGAGGCGCGCTCGCACGGCGATCTCTCCGAAAACGCCGAATACGATGCCGCCAAGGAACGGCAAGGCTTCATCGAGGGCCGCATCGCCGAGATCGAAAGCAAGCTCGCCAATGCCCAGATCATCGACCCACGTACGCTCGATGCCGACGGACGCGTCGTCTTTGGCGCCACGGTGGACATCGAGGACATTGACGCCGGCCAGACGGTCAGCTACCAGATCGTCGGCGACGATGAAGCCGATATCAAGCAGAACAAGATCTCGCTCAACTCGCCCGTCGCCCGTGCGCTGATCGGCAAGTTCGCCGGCGACGTCGTCGAGGTGCAGACGCCCGGCGGCCGGCGCGAATACGAAATCCTCGACGTGCGCTATGAGTAAACGCCCACCCCCCTTCGCCCCCCTCGCGGGGGGTTCCAGACTGGCTCGCTACGCTCGCAAATGTGACGGGCTCTTCGTCGCCAAGCAGGGGTGATTTTCGGCTTCGCCGCGTGCCGCGTTGGCTTGGGGCGGCCCTGCGCCAACGCTGCGCAGCCCTTTCGTGACCGCCCGCCCCCCCTTCGCCCCCCTCGTGGGGGGTTCCAGACTGGCTCGCTGCGCTCGATTATGAACAAACCTTAAGTATTCATTCGGCCTTCAGAAAGATGAACAGTGGCGCGCAAGTTGCTATAGCAGCGGTATGGCCAACATCCTCGTCATTGACGAATCCCAGCAGCGCGCGATGGAAGTCTGCGCCGGACTGATCAAGGCCGGCCATCAGGTCGCGGCAGTTCTGCCTTCGGCGCTCGACTTGATCAGCCGCATCGAGGAAATCAAGCCGGACATCATTTTGATCGATACCGAGTCGCCGTCGCGGGACACGCTCGAGCATTTGGCCGTGATGAGCCAGTCGATGCCGCGTCCGGTGGTCATGTTCACGCAGGATGGCAACAGCGAGACGATCCGGTCGGCGATCAAGGCCGGCGTAGCGGCCTACGTCGTCGATGGCTTCGAGATCGACCGGCTCAAGCCGGTGGTCGAGGTCGCCATCGCGCGCTTCGAGGAACTCCAGACGCTCAGGCGGGAGCTCGCCGAGACGAGCCGCAAGCTGTCCGAGCGCAAGATCATCGAAAAGGCCAAAGGCATCCTCATGAAGACGCGCGGCATGGACGAGGATGCTGCCTATGCGGCGCTGCGCAAGCTGGCGATGGAAAAGTCGCAGCCGCTCGGCAAGGTGGCCGCCAGCCTTGTCGAGATGGCGGAGCTGCTGCTCTAACGCGCATGCCGGCAATCGGCACCCGCGGAGGATGAAATACCCATGCGCAAAAATAAACGCCCGCCCTCCCCCAGCCCCTCCCTCGCGGGAGGGGAGACGATCAGCGCGGCTTGCGCCGCGAAGGCAGACTGCCGTCAAGGAAACAAATGGCGGCGCACTTTTTGCTCCGTATTTTCACGTTAACGCGCACTAAACCCGTGCAAATAGAACGCAAGCCGCACAGAAGCAGTGCAGCTTGCACGAGCAGACATGCCGTCTCGCCAGCGCCGGCTTTCGCGGGCATCTCTGTTGTTTTGCAATGGTTTTCTTTTTCCACGCGATGACTGGCACGATGATTGCGGTTTAGCCGGCAAGTCCGGGCCAACGGCGGCCCGGCCACCAGACAACGGCGTCTGATTGCAAGCCCGACGAACGCGGGTTGGCGATCGACGCCTTTTTTATTGTCCTTCGGAGATCGAGATGAAAAATGAAACTACCTGCCCTTCACCTGCTTCAGTTGAAACGACACGCCGCGATTTCCTGCGCCTCGCCACGGGAGCCGCGCTCATGACCGCGATGCCACACGTCTGGGCCGCCGGCTCGGACAAGCCCGAGAAAGAAGAGGTGAAGATCGGCTTCATCCCGCTGACCGACTGCGCTTCCATCGTCATGGCCTCGGTGATGGGCTTCGACAAGAAGTATGGCATCAAGATCGTGCCGACCAAGGAAGCGAGCTGGGCCGGCGTGCGCGACAAGCTGATCAATGGCGAGCTCGACGCCGCGCATGTGCTCTACGGCCTGATCTACGGCGTCCAGCTCGGCATCGGCGGGCCGAAGAAGGACATGAACGTCCTCATGACCATCAACAACAACGGCCAGGGCATCAGCCTGTCGAGCCAGATGAAGGACAAGGGTGTCACCGATGGCGAATCGCTCGCCAAGCTGGTGGCGAAGAAGGAGAAGGAATACACCTTCGCCCAGACCTTCCCGACCGGCACCCACGCGATGTGGCTCTACTACTGGCTGGCCACCTACGGTATCAACCCGTTCAAGGACGTCAAGACCATCGTCGTGCCGCCGCCGCAGATGGTCGCCAACGCGCGCGTCGGCAACATGGACGGTTTCTGCGTCGGCGAGCCCTGGAACCAGCGCGCGATCATCGACAAGGTCGGCTTCTCTGTCGCCACCTCGCAGGACGTCTGGG
The DNA here is from genome assembly GCF_004323595.1 of Sulfuricystis thermophila. Classification (GTDB taxonomy): domain Bacteria; phylum Pseudomonadota; class Gammaproteobacteria; order Burkholderiales; family Rhodocyclaceae; genus Sulfuricystis; species Sulfuricystis thermophila. The sequence continues at coordinate 754,206 of NZ_AP019373.1, read as the reverse complement.
TCGATCATCCGGAAAAGGTCGTCGGCACCACGGCCGAATGGGTCGCCAAGTACCCGAACACCGCACGCGCCGTCATCATGGCCGTGCTCGAAGCCTCGATGTGGATCGATGCCTCCGCCAGCAACCGCAGCAAGACCGCCGAGATCATCGCCGCCAAGGCTTACGTCAACACCGATGTCGAGGTGATCCGCGGCCGCATGATCGGCCAGTACGAAAACGGCCTGGGCAAGAGCTGGTCCGACAAGAACCACATGAAGTTCTACAACGACGGCGCGGTCAACTTCCCTTACCTCTCCGACGGCATGTGGTTCATGACCCAGCACAAGCGCTGGGGACTATTGAAAGAACACCCGGACTATCTCGCCGTAGCGAAGAAGGTCAACCGCATCGACCTCTACAAGGAAGCGGCCAGCCAGCTCAAGGTGCCGCTGCCCAAGAGCGAGTTGCGCGAATCGAAACTGATCGACGGCGTGGTCTGGAACGGCAAGGATCCCAAGAAGTACGCCGACGGCTTCAAGGTCAAGGCATAACACGCACAAGGAGTATGTCATGACGGCAATGACCATCCATGCCATGAAAGTCGGCGCTAGCGCGACGGCACAGCCGGCCAGCTTTCCATCTGGGACGGCGAAACTGAGCGTACCCCCGCCTCCGCCTCCTTCGCAACTCGTCGGGCCGAGCACCACGGAGCAGAACTCGGCGGCGATGCGCGCCTTCTTCGCCGCCATCCTGCCGCCGGTCATGGGTCTGGTGCTGCTGCTCGCCATCTGGCAACTGGCCACCATGAACGGTGGCAGCATCCCGACCCCGGGCCAAACCTGGGAGGCAGCGACAAAGCTCTTCGCCGACCCGTTCTACCGCAACGGGCCGAACGACCAGGGCATTGGCTGGAACATCCTTTCCTCGCTGCAGCGCGTCGCCGTCGGCTTCGGCTTCGCGGCACTGGTGGGCATCCCGGTCGGCTTCCTGCTCGGGCGTTTCGCCACGCTCTCGAGCATGGCAAACCCGATCATCAGCCTGCTGCGGCCCGTCTCGCCGCTCGCCTGGCTGCCGATCGGCCTGCTGGTGTTCAAGAAGGCCGACCCGGCCGCGACCTGGACGATTTTCATCTGCTCCATCTGGCCGATGATCATGAACACCGCCCAGGGCGTGGTGCGCGTGCCGCAGGACTACCTCAACGTGGCGCGCGTGCTCAACCTGTCCGAGTGGAAGATCGTCACCAAGATCTTGTTCCCCAGCGTGCTGCCCTACATGCTGACCGGCATCCGGCTGTCGATCGGCACGGCCTGGCTGGTGATCGTCGCGGCCGAGATGCTCACTGGCGGCGTCGGCATCGGCTTCTGGGTGTGGGACGAGTGGAACAACCTCAAGGTCGAGCACATCATCATCGCCATCTTCGTCATCGGCATCGTCGGCCTGATCCTCGAACAAACCTTGCTGCTGCTGGCCAAGCGTCTGCACACGGAGAGCTGAAATGGAAAAGTTCGTGCAAGTTGAAAAAGTCGGCATGTCCTTCGACACCCAGAAGGGCAAGTTCGTCGCCCTGCGCGACATCGACCTCAACATCCGGCAGGGCGAGTTCGTCTCCCTGATCGGCCACTCGGGCTGCGGTAAATCCACGCTGCTCAACCTGATCGCCGGTCTGACCAAGCCGACCGCCGGCGCGATACTCTGCGCCAACCGCGAAATCGCCGGCCCCGGCCCGGAACGCGCGGTGGTGTTCCAAAACCATAGCCTGCTGCCCTGGCTCACCTGCTTCGAGAATGTCTATCTCGCCGTCGAGCGTGTCTTCGCCGCCAACGAGCCGAAGGCACGCCTCAAAGAACGCACGACGAAAATGCTCGAAATGGTCGGCCTCGGCCACGCCCTGCACAAGTATCCGGGCGAGATTTCCGGCGGCATGAAGCAGCGCGTGGGGATCGCAAGAGCCCTGGCGATGGAGCCGAAGGTGCTCTTGATGGACGAACCCTTCGGCGCGCTCGACGCCCTCACCCGCGCCCGGCTACAAGACGAGCTGATGAAGATCTGCGACGCGACCAAGGCCACGGTGGTGATGGTCACCCACGACGTCGATGAGGCGGTGTTGCTCTCCGATCGCATCGTGATGATGACCAACGGCCCGGCCGCGACCATCGGCGAAATCCTGAGGGTCGACCTGCCGCGCCCGCGCGAGCGCCTGAGCCTCGCCCACGACCCGAAGTACATGGAATACCGCTCGGCGGTGATCGAGTTTCTCTACGCCAAGCAGTCCCACCCGCTGGCGGCCTGACGGAGAAAGAAATGAAGAAACAGAAACTGGTGATGGTCGGCAACGGCATGGCTGGCTGCCGTACCCTCGAGGAGCTCTTGAAGCTCGCCCCCGATCTCTACGACATCACGGTGTTTGGCGCCGAGCCGCACCCCAATTACAACCGCATCATGCTCTCGCCGGTGCTGGCAGGCGAAACGAAATTCGACGACATCGTCCTCAACGACCTCGCCTGGTACCGCGACAACGGCATCACCCTGCATCTCGGCAAGCAGGTCGTGAAGATCGACCGCAAGGCCCAGAAGGTAATCGCCGCCGACGGCACCGAGGCCAGCTACGACAGACTGCTGCTGGCCACCGGCTCCTCGCCCTTCATCCTGCCGGTGCCGGGCAAGGACCTGCCGGGCGTGATCGCCTACCGGGACATCGCCGACACCGAGGCGATGATCGAGGCCGCCAAGCATTACAGCCATGCCGTCGTCATCGGCGCCGGCCTGCTCGGGCTGGAAGCCGCCAACGGCCTCGCGCTGCGCGGCATGGACGTGACCGTGGTGCACCTGGCCGACTGGATCATGGAGCGCCAGCTCGACAAGACCGCCGCCGACCTGCTGCAGAAGTCTCTCGAAAACAAGGGCTTGAAGTTCCTGCTCGGCAAGCAGACTTCCGAGCTGGTCGCCGGTGAATCGGGGCGCGTCGCCGCCGTTCGTTTCAACGACGGCACGAGCATCCCCGCCGATCTCGTGGTCATGGCCGTCGGCATTCGCCCGAACATCGTGCTTGCGCAAAACGCCGGCCTCCATTGCCAGCGCGGCATCGTCGTTTCCGACACGATGCAAACCTATGATCCGAAAATCTATGCGGTGGGCGAATGCGTCGAACATCGTGGCGTCACCTATGGTCTGGTCGCCCCGCTGTTCGAGCAGGCCAAGGTTTGCGCGAACCACCTGGCGCGCATCGGCATCGGCCGCTATACCGGCTCGGTGACCTCGACCAAACTCAAGGTCACGGGCATCGACGTATTCTCGGCCGGCGATTTCATGGGCGGCGAAGGTAGCGAGGAGATCGTGCTGGCCGATCCCGCTGCCGGGATCTACAAGAAGCTGGTGATCAAGGGTGACACGCTCGCCGGTGCCGTGCTCTACGGCGACACCGGCGACGGCGCCTGGTATTTCCAGCTTTTGAAGGACCGGCAGAACATCGCCGACATTCGCGACCACCTGATGTTCGGCAGCCACCACGTCGGCGATGCGGGTCACGCCGGCCAAAACAGGGCCGCCGCGATGCCAGACGAGGCCGAGGTCTGTGGCTGCAACGGCGTCTGCAAGGGCGACATCGTCAAGGCGATCAAGACCCACGGCCTGTTCACGCTGGAGGACGTGCGCAAGCACACCAAGGCCTCCAGTTCCTGCGGCTCCTGCACCGGCCTGGTCGAGCAGATCCTCGCCTCCACCGTCGGCGGCGCCTACCAGCCGGCCGATACCCACGACAAGCCGGTCTGCGGCTGCACCGAACATTCGCACGGCGTCGTGCGGGCCGCAATCCGCGACAAGAAGCTGTTGTCGATTCCCGCCGTGATGCGTGAGCTCGGCTGGAAGACGCCCAACGGCTGCGCCACCTGCCGCCCGGCCCTCAACTACTACCTGATCTCTACCTGGCCGCACGAGGCCGAGGATGATCCACAATCCCGCTTCATCAACGAGCGTGCCCACGCCAACATCCAGAAGGACGGCACCTTCAGCGTCGTGCCGCGCATGTGGGGCGGTCTCACCACGCCGGCCGAACTGCGCGTGATCGCCGACGTGGCGGAAAAATACCAGGTGCCGACCGTGAAGATGACCGGCGGCGCACGCATCGATCTGCTGGGAATCCGCAAGGAGGATCTCCCCAAAGTTTGGGCCGATCTCGGCAAGGCCGGTCTCGTTTCCGGCCACGCCTACGGCAAGTCGATCCGCACGGTGAAAACCTGCGTCGGTGCCGAGCACTGCCGCTTCGGCACTCAGCGCTCGATGGACATGGGCGTCAAGCTGGAAAAAATGTTGTTCGGCATGTGGGCGCCACATAAAGTGAAACTCGCGGTGTCCGGCTGCCCGCGCAACTGTGCCGAAGCGGGCATCAAGGACGTCGGCGTGATCGGGGTGGACTCGGGCTACGAGATCTATATCGCCGGCAACGGCGGCATCAAGACCGAGGTCGCCCAGTTTCTCTGCAAGGTGAAATCGGATGCCGAGGTGCTCGAATTCGCTGGTGCCTTCCTGCAGCTCTACCGTGAGGAAGGCTGGTATCTGGAGCGCACCTGCCACTACGTCGCCCGCGTCGGTCTCGACTACGTCAAGGCACAGGTCGTCGACGATCCCGACCGCCGTGCCGAACTCTACGAGCGCCTGCTCTACGCCCTGCAAGGCTACGAAGACCCTTGGTCGGCGGCGGTGAAGCAGCCCGCAGAATATGTCGCACTGGAGGTGGTCTGAATGAACGAGTGGAAAAAAGTCTGTCCCCTGGACGAAATCCCCCGCCTCGGCAGCCGCCAGGTAAACAGCGCAAGCGGCACGATCGCGGTGTTTCGCACCGCCGATGACGAAGTCTTCGCCCTGCATGACAAGTGTCCCCACAAAGGCGGCCCGCTGTCGCAAGGACTCGTGGCCGGCAAGGTGGTCACCTGCCCGCTTCACGCCTGGAAGATTCAGCTCGAAAACGGCGAGGCGGTCGCGCCGGACAAGGGCTGCGCAAGGGTTTATCCGACCAAGGTCGAAGGCGGGATGGTATGGATCGCACTTTGACCGAGACGCGCAGCGTCTGCTGCTACTGCGGCACCGGCTGCGGCGTCATCGTCCAGGCCGCCGGCGACAGGATCGTCGGCGTGCGGGGCGACCCCGATCATCCGGCCAATTTCGGCAAGCTCTGCTCGAAGGGCAACACCCTACATCTTTCGGCCGTGCGTACGGGGCGGGCCACCGTACCGCTGCTGCGCGAGAGCCGCACCGTCCTGCCGGCGCCGACTTCCTGGGACAACGCGCTGGAGGTCGCGACCGAGCGTTTCGCCGCGATCATCCATGAGCACGGCCCGGACGCCGTCGCCTTCTACGTCTCCGGCCAGCTCCTGACCGAGGACTACTACGTCTTCAACAAGCTGGCGCGCGCGCTGGTCGGCACCAACAACATCGACTCCAACTCGCGCCTGTGCATGTCCTCGGCGGTTGCCGCTTACAAAGCCACATTGGGTAGCGACGCGGTACCCTGTTGTTACGAGGATATCGATCTGGCCGATCTGATCCTGATCGCCGGTTCGAACACCGCCTATGCCCACCCCATCGTCTTCCGTCGCATCGAGGCCGCGCGTGAGAAGAATCCCGATCTCAAGCTGATCGTCGTCGACCCGCGCCGCACCGACACCGCCGCTTCATCCTCCCTGCACCTGGCGATCCTTCCTGGCAGCGATGCCCTACTCTATTCGGCCATGCTCCACGTGCTGCTCTGGGAGGGACTGGCCGACAACGCCTTCATCCAGGCGCACACCTGCGGATTCGACGCATTGCGCGCGCAGCTTGCCGAACTCACCCCTGGTGCCGTTGCCGCCGCCTGCGGCTTGAAGCCCGAGGAAATCGTCACCGCCGCTCGCATGTTCGGCCACGCGAAAGCCCCGCTCTCCTTCTGGTGCCAGGGTCTCAATCAGTCGATCCACGGCACTGCCAATGGCGCCGCACTCATCCACCTGCATCTGGCCACCGGCAAGATCGGCAAACCCGGTATGGGCCCCTTCTCGCTCACCGGCCAGCCCAATGCCATGGGAGGACGCGAAACCGGTACGATGGCCAATCTTCTGCCCGGCCACCGCGACATCAACAATCCCGCCGACCGTGCCGAGCTGGCCGCGCTGTGGGGCATTCCCGCCTTGCCCGATCGTCCCGGCAAAACAGCCGTGGAAATGTTTGACGCACTTGCCGAAGGCAGCATCAAGGCGGTGTGGATCGCCTGCACCAACCCGTCCCAGTCGCTGCCCGACCTCGCGAAAGTGAAACAGGCGCTGACCAACGCCGAGTTCGTCGTGGTGCAGGATGCCTGGGCCGACACCGAGACCGCCGCTTATGCCGACCTGCTGCTCCCCGCCGCGACCTGGGGAGAGAAGGACGGCACCGTCACCAACTCCGAGCGCCGCATTTCGCGCGTGCGCGCCGCCGTGCCTCCACCCGGAGAGGCCCGCGCCGACTGGCGCATTGCCCGCGACTTTGCACTCAAGCTTTCTAAAAAAATCGGCGCTGGCAGGACGGCACGCTTTGACTTCCATTCGGTCGAAGAGGTCTTCGCCGAGTACGTCAAAACGACTTTGGGCCGCGATCTCGACATCAGCACTCTGTCACACGATGCGCTCGACCAGCTCGGCCCGTTACAGTGGCCTGTGATCGAGAACAAAGGCACGCAGCGCCTCTACGCCGACCACCACTTCGCCTTCCCCGACGGTAAGGCGAAGTTCATTCCCATCGACACGCGCCTCACCGCCGAGGCGCCCGACGCCCGCCATCCCTTCCGCCTCATCACCGGCCGCCTGCGCGACCAGTGGCACGGCATGAGCCGCACCGGCCGCGTGCCGCGCCTCTACAGCCACGAGCCCGAGCCGCGCATCCATTTGCACCCCTCCGACCTAAACCGCCGCGGCTGGCAGGAAGGCCAGCTGATACGCGTGAAGAGCCGGCGCGGCGAGATCGTGCTGCCCGTCGCCGCCAGCGAGGAAGTGCGCCCGGGGCAGGCCTTCGTCGCCATGCACTGGGGCGCGCGCAGCCTGTCGCACGACGGCGTCAACGTGCTGACCATCCCGGCCTTCGACCCGGTCTCGAAGCAGCCCGAACTCAAGCACGCCGCGCTGCGCGTCGAGCCGGCCACCCTACCGTGGCGGCTGGTGGCGCTGCGCTCGCCGGGCCTGGCGGCAGACGCGCACGAAACCGTGCTGGCCTGGCGCGCGAAACTCGCTCCGCTGCTGGCCGGGTTTGACTATGCCACGCTGACCCTCGACGGCCGCGAACGCCCCCTCGTCGCCCTGCGCGTGGCAACGGCCGAGCCGATGCCCGCCGCGCGCATCGAACAGATCGCCCGCGTGCTGGAGATGCCCGAGGGCGCCTGCCTTGCCTACCGGGATCCGGCCAAAAACGTGATCAAACGCGCAAGGATCGAGGACGAACGGCTGGCCGGCCTCCTGCTCGCCGGCGAGGACCAAGCGGGAAACTGGCTGCGTGCGGCGATGAAGGACGGCGTGCCCATCGATGCCCTGCGCCGCTGGCTCTTCGCCCCGCGCGCCGAGCCGCCCGTGGCGGCGGCCGCGCCGCGCAAGGTGATCTGCAACTGCCTCGACGTCAGCGAGGATGAAATCATGCGCGCAATCGCCGCCGGCGCCGACCTCGCGACGCTGCAGGAGAAACTCAAGTGCGGCACCTCGTGCGGTTCCTGCGTGCCCGAGATCAGGCGCATGTTGTCCGGCAGCGGCATGGCCGTCTGATGTCCGAGATGCCCGTTGTGCGGGCCTTCGTGGGTAGTGCGCGGCCCTGCGCCAACGCTGCGCAGCCCTTTCGTGCGTAACCGCCCGACTGCCACGATGGTCTACTGCTTGCCGTAGCTCTTGAACTTCTCGATCACGCGCGCCATCTCGTCGGCCGGCAAAAGCTTCGGTGCGCCGAGCTGTAACACGCGCCAGTACTGCTCGCACAGCGCCTCGAACTCGATCGCCAGCGCCAGGGCCTCGTCGAGATCGGCGCCGAACACCACCATGCCGTGGTGCGCCATCAGGCAGGCGCGTCGATCGGTCAGCGCCGCGACGATGGCATCGGAAAGCGCCTGCGTGCCGAAGGTGGCATAAGCCGCACAGCGCACCGTCTCACCGCCGAAGCGCGCGATCATGTAGTGAAAAGGCGGGATGTCGAGTTCCTGGCAGGCGAGCGCGGTGGCGAACGGCGAATGCGCATGGAGGATCGCCCCGGCCTCTGGCCGGGTGGCATAGATGTCGTGGTGGAAACGCCATTCGGACGAGGGCCTGCGCCTTCCCTGTGCCGTGCCGTCAGCGCCGACTTTCACCATGTCCGCCGCAATGCACTGGTCATAGGCCATGCCGGTCGGCGTGATGATGAAACCCTCCCCGTCACGCGCGCTGACATTGCCGGCGGCGCCGCGATTGATCCCAGAGGCGTTCATCGCCCGCGCAGTGGCGAGCACGGCGGCGGCGAGATCGCTCATGGCTTCAGTCGCAGGAGCTCATTCGCGGCGACGATCCCGCGTTCGGTGATGATGCCGGAGATCAGTGCGGCCGGCGTGATGTCGAAGGCCGGGTTGGCGACCGGTGTGTGCAGTTCGCCGAATTCCTCCGCGGCACGCTCCTCGATCGGGATCTGCGCGCCATTTGGGCAGGCGAAATCGATCGTCGACACCGGCGCCGCGACATAGAACGGCACCTCGTGCGCATGGGCGGCGAGCGCCTTCAGATAGGTGCCGACCTTGTTGGCGGTATCGCCATTGGCGGCGATGCGGTCGGCGCCGACGATCACAACATCCACCTTGCCTTGCATCATCAGCAGGCCCGCAGCATTGTCGGCGATGAACGTATGGGGAACCTGCGACTGCGCGAGTTCCCAGGCGGTGAGCCGACCCTGGTTGCGCGGGCGGGTTTCGGAAACCCAGACATGCACGGCGAGTCCCGCTGCGTGGGCGGCATAGATCGGCGCCAGCGCCGTGCCGTGGGCGACGGTGGCCAGCCAACCGGCATTGCAATGGGTCATCACCGAGACGGCACCCTTGCGCTCGACGATGGCTTCGAGAACGGCCAGACCATGCCGCCCGATCGCAGCATTCGCCTCACGGTCCTCGCGAGCGATGGCGCGCGCCTCTTCCCAGGCGCGCGGGAGCCGTTCCGCCAGCGCCGATTTTTCGAGCACGCGGCGCATCCTCTCCAGCGCCCAATGCAGATTGACGGCCGTCGGCCGTGTCGCAGCAAGCGTGGCGAGGATTTCGTCGAGCGGTTTGCCTTCCCGGAGACCCAGCGCGACGCCATAGGCCGCCGTGGCGCCGATCAAGGGCGCGCCGCGCACCTGCATCGAGCGGATCGCATGAGCGGCATCGGCCAAGGTCTTCAGCCGCTGATAAGTCGTCTCGCGCGGCAGCTTCGTCTGATCGAGGATGACGATGTCGCCGCCGTCTTCGGCGATGGTAGAGAGCTCGTTCAACTCAACTTGCCGTGACAGTGCTTGTACTTCTTGCCGGAACCGCAGGGGCAGGGGTCGTTCCTGCCGACCTTGGGCAAGGCGCGCTCCAGCGGCTGGGGCTTTTTCTCGGCCGTGGCCGCGCTGGCGAGCGCTTCTTCGTAGTCGGCATGGTGATACTGCACGTTCTCGACCCGCGGATGAGTCTGCTCGACTTCCTCGATCTGCGCTTCGCTGCGAATCTCGACGGTCATCAACAGACGCGTGACCTCGTTGCGCACCGTGTTCAGTAAAGCCTCGAACAGCTCGAAGGCCTCGCGCTTGTATTCCTGCTTCGGATTCTTCTGCGCGTAGCCACGCAGGTGGATGCCCTGACGCAGATGATCGAGTGCGGCGAGATGCTCGCGCCAGTGGTTGTCGAGGCTTTGCAGCATCACACTGCGCTCGAAGCCCTGCCAGGCAGCGAGATCCACCTTCGCCACCTTCTCCGCATAGGCGGCATCGGCGGCATCGAGGATGCGCTTCAACAGATCGTCGTCGTTGAGCTTGGGATCATCCTTGACCCATTGCACGACCGGCAGCTTGAGCGCCAGCTCGCCGGCCAGCGCCGTTTCGAGGCCGGCCAGGTTCCACTGCTCCTCGACGCTCTCGGGGGGGACGAACTCACGGAACAGATCGTGTATCACCCCCTGGCGCATGGCATGAATCGTGTCGGAAATATCCGCGGCATCGAGCAGCTCGTTCCTCTGCTGGTAGATCACCTTGCGCTGGTCGTTGGCGACATCGTCATATTCGAGCAGCTGCTTGCGGATGTCGAAGTTGCGCTGTTCCACCTTGCGCTGCGCCGATTCGAGCGAACGCGTGACCAGCGGATGCTCGATCGGTTCGCCTTCCGGCATCTTCAGGCGCACCATGATCGCATTCAGGCGATCGCCGGCGAAGATCTTCAAGAGCGGGTCTTCGAGCGACAGATAGAAGCGCGAGGAACCCGGATCGCCCTGGCGGCCGGCGCGACCGCGCAACTGGTTGTCGATGCGCCGCGATTCATGACGCTCGGAGCCGATGATGTGTAGCCCCCCGGCCTTGATCACCTGCTCGTGAAGCTGTGCCCATTCGCTCTTCAGCGTTGCGATCTTCGCCTCCTTCGCTTCGGGCGAGAGCTTCGCATCGGCGCGGATCATCTCGATCTGCTTTTCGACGTTGCCGCCGAGCACGATGTCGGTGCCGCGGCCGGCCATGTTGGTGGCGATGGTGATCATGCCCGGTCGGCCGGCCTGGGCGACGATCTCGGCCTCGCGCGCGTGCTGCTTCGCGTTCAACACCTGATGCGGCAACTTTTCCTTGTCGAGCAGCCCGGAGAGCAGTTCGGAGTTCTCGATCGAGGTGGTGCCGACCAGCACCGGCTGGCCGCGCTGGTGGCAATCCTTGATGTCATTGAGGATCGCCTGGTATTTCTCCTTCGCCGTGCGGTAGATCTGGTCGTTCAGATCCTTACGGATCATCGGCTTGTTGGTCGGGATGACCACCGTCTCGAGACCATAGATCTGCTGGAATTCGTAGGCTTCCGTGTCGGCCGTACCGGTCATGCCGGCCAGCTTCTTGTACATGCGGAAGTAGTTCTGGAAGGTGATCGAGGCCAGCGTCTGGTTTTCCGACTGGATCGGCACGCCCTCCTTCGCCTCCACCGCCTGATGCAGCCCATCGGACCAGCGCCGCCCGACCATCAGGCGGCCGGTGAATTCATCGACGATGATCACCTCGCCGTTCTGCACCACGTAATGCTGGTCGCGGTGAAACAGGTGGTGTGCACGCAGCGCGGCATAGAGATGGTGGATCAGCAGGATGTTGTGCGGGTCGTAGAGGCTGCTGCCCTCCGGCAGCAGGCCCATCTGGGCGAGGATGCGCTCTGCCTTTTCGTGCCCCTGCTCGGTGAGCAGCACCGAATGGGCCTTGAGATCGACGATGAAGTCGCCCGTGTCCTTCTCTTCCGGGCTCTGCGCCGCGACGCCTTTTTCCAGCAAGGGCGGCACGGCATTCATCTTGACGTAGAGATCGGTGTGCTGCTCGGCCTGGCCGGAGATGATCAGCGGCGTTCTCGCCTCGTCGATGAGGATCGAGTCGACCTCATCCACGATCGCGTAGTTCAGTCCGCGCTGCACCCGCTCGCTGGCGGAATAGACCATGTTGTCGCGCAGGTAATCGAAACCGAACTCGCCATTGGTGCCATAGGTGATGTCGGCGGCATAGGCGGCCTGCTTGGCGGCGTGATCCATGTGCGGCAGATTGCAGCCCACCGTGAGGCCGAGGAAGTTGTAGACACGCCCCATCCAGGCCGCGTCACGGCTGGCGAGGTAATCGTTGACGGTGACGACATGCACGCCCTGGCCGGTCAGCGCATTGAGATACGCCGGCAGTGTCGCCACCAGGGTCTTGCCCTCGCCAGTGCGCATCTCGGCGATCTTGTTGTCGTTGAGCACCATGCCGCCGATCAGCTGGACGTCGAAGTGGCGCATGCCGAGCACACGCCGCGCCGCTTCGCGCACCACCGCGAACGCTTCGGGCAACAGGCTGTCGAGCGGCTCGCCATTGGCCAGCCGCGCTTTGAAGGCTGGCGTCTGGGCTGCCAATTCGTCGTCGGACAAGGCCTGGATGCGCGGTTCGAGCGCATTGATGGTCCTGACGACAGCCGAATACTGCTTCAGCAGCCGGTCGTTGCGGCTGCCGAAGATTTTCTTGAGCAAATTGGAAATCATGGATCCGGCCACTTTGGAAAGAGCCGGTGATTCTACCCTACGCTGACGCGGCCATCCGGATACCTCGGCCGGACTGCGGCGCTCAGCGCTTCGCCACCCGCTTGTCGGTTTCGCCGCTCGCGAGGAAGCGGGCAGGATTTTGCGGCACGCCCTTCAAGCGTACCTCGAAATGCAGATGCGGGCCGGTCGATCGACCGGTACTACCGACGGCGGCGATCTGCTGGCCGCGCCGGACGAACTCGCCCGGCTTGACCAGAACCAGCGAAGCATGTGCATAGCGTGTGACCAGATCGTCACCGTGATCGATATCCACGACGTTGCCATATTCGGGGTGGCGCTCGACATTGAGCACGATCCCGGGGGCCGCCGCGAAAATCGGCGTGCCGGGCTCGGCGGTGAAATCGATCCCCTCATGCAGTGCCATCTGACCGGTGAAAGGATCGGTACGCCAGCCGAAACCCGAAGCACGCACCCCGTCAGGTACGGGATTCGATGTCGGCAACGAGCTCTTGCGGATGCGCTCGTCGAAAATCCGATTCTCCAGACTCGCCAACGCCTCGCTCTTCGCTTCGACCTGCCGCGAGAGATCGTCCAGGGCGCGTTGCAAGGCCTGTGCATCGAGGTTGTCCGGCGCAACCAGCGGGCCGCCCTGGGCGCTCTTTGCCGCAGGCGCAGGCTTGAGGTCCTTGATCTTGACGCCCGCCATGCCCGCCAGCCGCTCGCCCAAAGAGTCGAGCTCCATCAGCTGGGCCTGCATGTGGCCCAAGCGGGTCGCCATGTTGACCAGGTTCTCGCGCACCAGGTCACGCGTCTTCGCCGCCTCCTCGAGGCTGATGTTGCGTAGCATCTGCTCCAGGAAAGGCAGGCGCATTTCGGCGGCATGGCGCACCGTCAGATAGGAAAACATCGTCGAGAGCACCAGCACCGTGACGATCAGCAGGCCGATGGCCAAGGCCAGATGACGCCCGGTCAAAGTGATACTGCGGGCAGTCGCCATTCGATCGGATACGAGAATTATCTGCACGCGTATACTCCCTTTCATTCTGCCAACCCGGTGTGCCGACTTGACGTTTCGCCAGAAAACCCGCGCTGCTCACAAGATGTCTGCTCGCAAACGCGGATCGCTGACCGATCATCTCGCCGACAACGACAGCTTTGCCCGGCTTGCCGACCAGGCGGAACGCCTAGGCCAGCTGCAGGCTTTACTCGACGCGATGCTGCCGATCCATCTGGCAACCGCAGCGCGCGTCGCCAATCTCAAGCGGGGCAAAGTCGTCATCCACGCCGACAGCGGCGCGGTCGCGGTCAAGCTCAGGCAATTGGGGCCGAGGCTCGCCGCAGGGTTCGTTCAACAGGGGCAAGAGGTTAGCGGAATCGAGGTGAGGGTGCAACCCGGCGGACGCATTTCGCAGCCACAGCGGAAAATCCGTCCGAAAGAACTGGGCATCCGGCCGAAGCAGTCACTCACCTCACTGGCCGCCGGGCTGCCCGAGGACTCGCCGCTCAAGGCGGCGCTCGAACGGCTGCTGGCAACGACTAGAAAATGACCATCAAGCGCTCGAGTGCGAGCAGTGCAAACAGCACGAGAGCGAAGATCAGCGCATACTTGGCGATGCGCCAGGAAAGCCCCAGATAGCGGCGGTCGCCGGTGAAGAGAAAACTGATGATGCCGGCGCCGATGGCGATCGCAGCGAGAATACCGACAATGCGCAGGAACAGCATGACTCAGAGCTTGTGAAAAAATTTGTCGCGAGCGCAGCCAGGTTGGGGGAGGCCGGAGCGCAGCCACCGGAGTGTATATGGCAATACATGAGGATGGCGAAAACGAAGTTTCGGCGCAGCCAAAACGAAGTTTCGGCGTAGGCTAACATCGGCGCAGCCGATGTTAAGCGAAGCGGCCGAAGCCAACACCGCCCGACCCCAAGATGGCAAGCGCAGCAGAATTTTTCACAAGCGCTCAGGCGAACTGAACGTCCGGGTACAGGTGAGCGACGCGCGCCGGCGTCGTCGCCGGCTGCTCGAAGCTCACCCATTCCCAGGCCGTCGCATCCGCCAGCAAGGCGCGCAGCAGCCGGTTGTTCAGCGCGTGGCCAGACTTGTGCGCGCTGAAGGCGGCCAACAACGGCGCGCCGACGAGATACAGATCGCCGATCGCATCGAGCACCTTGTGACGCACGAACTCATCGGGCACGCGCAGGCCGTCCGGGTTGAGCACGCGGTATTCATCCATCACGATCGCGTTGTCGAGGCTGCCGCCGAGCGCAAGCCCCTGCGCCTGCATCGTTTCGATGTCCTGCATGAAACCAAAGGTGCGCGCCCGGGCGATGTTGCGGATATAGGACTGGTCGGCGAAATCGATCGCCACGCGCGTGCCGGATTTGTCGACCGCCGGGTGGTTGAACTGGATCGAGAATTCGAGGCGAAAGCCCTCGTAGGGTGATAGACGGGCCCATTTGTCGCCGTCCTCGACCTCGACGACCTTTTTGACACGCAGAAAACGTTTCGGGGCATTCTGTTCCTCGATGCCCGCCGACTGGATCAAGAACACGAAAGGCGCCGCGGAGCCGTCGAGGATCGGGATCTCCTCGGCATCGACATCGACATGGGCGTTGTCGATGCCCAACCCCGCCAGCGCGGACATCAGATGCTCGACGGTTGCAAGCTTCGCGCCATCCTTTTCCAGGCAGGAGGCCAGACGTGTATCGCCCACCGCCAGCGCATCCGCCTTGATATCGACGACCGGATCCAGATCGACGCGATGGAAAACGATGCCCGTATCCGGCTGGGCCGGACGCAGCACGAGCGTCACCCTGGCGCCGGAATGGAGGCCGACGCCAGTGGTCTTGACGATGGACTTGAGGGTGCGCTGCTTCAACATGGGCTGATTTTACCCGTCAAGGTGCAGGAATAGGCCGGAAATGGCGTCACCAGACTTGCCATCACCGACAAAAACGACAACGGCGTGCCAGGGCACGCCGTTGACAAGGCGAAATGGCAAACCGGGTTATTTTTTGCTCGGGCAGGTATTGATGCCCAAGAGAGGATACAACGCGCAGAAGCCGACCAGGCCCGTGCCCAGCGGCACGATGCCGATCCAGGCCCAGACGGGCCCGCCCATCAACGCCCAGGCGATCAGGGCCAGGCCGACGATGATGCGCAGCACACGGTCGATACCACCAACGTTTTGTTTCATAACGATCTCCTTTGGGGTTACGGGGTTGAAAACTACCTGCTCATTAGAGCATGGCCGTCCCGTTTTGTTCAGTAACCAAGATCACACAGTGCCGTCCCGCCAGCGCCGAGTTTAGGCCGCGATCCTGCGCAAGCCGGCAGGATCGAGGATCTCGATCTGCTCGCGCCCGAGCCGCACCAGTCCCTGATCGGCGAAGCCCTTCAACAGCCGGCTGACCATCTCGCGTACGCTGCCGAGTTCGTCGGCGAGTTGCTGGTGAGTGACATTCAATTGCCGGCCCTTGCCGAGCAACAGGTTGGCGAGCCGCTGGTCGAGCTTGCGGAAAGCGACTTCTTCGATGAGTTGCATCAAATCGGCGATGCGCTCGGCGAACAGCGCGAAGACGAAATCACGGAAAGACGGCGTCTCGAGCAGCTCATCGAACATCGGGCGCGGCAACAGCGCCAAACGGGTCTCGCCTTCCGTCACACCGCAGGCGTTGTAATCGGCGTGGCCGAGCAAACAGCTCGAGGTGATGATGCAGCTCTCTCCAGGCAGCACCTTGTAAAGTGGCAGCTCGCGGCCGTTGGCCGCCCGCTTGAGCACACGGATGCAACCCGAGAGCACGAAGGGAAAACCCTGGCAGGGCTGGCGTTCATCGAACAGCACCGTGCCGCCCGGCACGCTCATCGGCTGGATCGTCGCGGCGATGCGGGTGCGTAGTTCGTCTGGCAGCTCGCGAAGCACCGGGTAGAGCGCATCGAGACTCACAACGCGAACTCCGCGACGACGGGAGCATGATCGGAAGGCCGCTCCAGCTTGCGCGGCGCCTTGTCGATGAAGCAGTTTTTACAGCGTGCGGCAAGCTCCGGCGAAACCAGGATGTGGTCGATGCGCAGACCGTGGTTGCGGCGGAAGGCCATCATGCGGTAATCCCACCAGCTGAAACTCTTTTCCGGCTGATCGAAGAGGCGAAAGGCATCGACCAGCCCCAGCCCGAGCAGTCGCCGGAAAGCCTCGCGCTCGGGTTCACTGCAGAGCACCTGTCCCTGCCAGGCCAGCGGATCATGCACGTCGCGGTCTTCGGGCGCGATGTTGAAGTCACCCAGCAGGGCCAGTTGCGGATGGCGCCGCATTTCTTCGCCAAGCCAGCGGGCGAGCGCGTCGAGCCATTGCAGCTTGTAGGCATATTTGTCGGAACCCACCGCCTGGCCGTTCGGCATGTAGGCGCAGACGAAGCGCACCGGGCCCACCGTTGCTGCAAGCAAACGTTTCTGGGCGTCCGCAAAGCCTGGCAGCTCGCGGACGATGTCGGCGGGTTCCGTGCGCGAAAGGATCGCCACGCCGTTGTAGGTCTTCTGCCCGTTGTGGATCGCGTGATAGCCGGCCGCCGCGAGCTCGGCGAACGGAAAGCCGGCATCCTCGGTCTTGGTTTCCTGCAAACAGACCACGTCCGGCTGCGCCGTCGCCAGCCAGCCGATCAGATGTGGCAGCCTGACCTTGAGCGAATTGACGTTCCAGGTGGCGATCTTCAACGATCAGCGTTCCTTTTGGTGTGAAAATCAGCGCAACCAGCGCTGCCTAACTTCGATTCCTTGACGGCAGCGTACCCACGCGGCGCAAGCCGCGCACGAAGTCTCCCCTCCCGAGAGGGAGGGGCTGGGGGTGGGCGGGTGTTTATTTCTGCGCAGGGGTATTTCATCCATCAAGGGCGACGGTTGCCGACATGCGCGTTCGGATAGCCCGCCGCGTCGAGCAGGCGCTGCCAGTCGGCCAGGCGCCAGCCGACCACGGTTTTCGACCCGGCGGCGAGCACCGGCACCGCAGCCTCGTCACCGCCAATGAGTTTCTTGAGCGCCTCGACGTCTTCCTTCGTCGCGACGGACTTTTCGGTGAAGGGGATGCCGCGCGCCTTGAGGTAGTCGCGCCCGGCCTCGCAGCCTTCCTTGCAGTCGGCGCTCACGAACAGCGTCACGGGGAAATTCGCCATCGCCTCACGCACCGCGTAGGGAAGCTCCCGATCCGGCGCCGGCACACCATGCCGCATCACCTGCGCCTTGCCCGCCATCGCAGGTGGTGGGCGGTCGCCATAATGCACCTTGCCCTGCTCGTCCACCCAGCGATAGTACTGGGCCTGCGCAGTGGCCACCGTGAACATCCCGGCCCAGAACCATGCAGCATGTTTCATACTACGTTTCATACCGCTCCTCGGAGCTTGTGAAAAAATTCGTCGCGAGCGCAGCCAGGTTGGGGGAGGCCGGAGCGCAGCCACCGGAGTGTATATGACAATACATGAGGATGGCGAGCACCGCCCGACCCCAAGATGGCAAGCGCAGCAGAATTTTTCACAAGCGCTCAGGAAGTCGTGGCGACCATGCCATTATGTCGCAACAGCGCCTCGGGCGAGGGCTCGCGGCCGCGGAAGGCCTTGAAGGATTCCAGCGCCGGACGCGAACCGCCGACGGCGAGGATTTCGCGCCAGAAGCGCTCGCCGGTCGCCGCATCGAGCACCGTGCCGATTTCCGGTGCGACCTCCTCGAAGGCGGCATAGGCATCGGCGGAGAGCACCTCGGCCCATTTGTAGCTGTAATAGCCGGCCGCATAACCGCCGGCGAAGATGTGCGAGAAGCTGTGCGGGAAACGGTTCCACTCGGGTGGCATGACCACCGCGACCTCGCGGCGCACCTCGTCGAGCACGGTCATGAAATCATTGCGGCCTTCCCAGTGTAAGCGCAGGTCGAACAGCGCGAATTCGATCTGCCGCAGTGTGAACAGGCCGCTCTGGAAGTTCTTCGCCGCGATCATCTTGTCATAGAGGGCGCGCGGCAACGGCTCACCGGTGTCGACATGCGCGGTCATGGCTTTCAAGACATCCCATTCCCAGCAGAAGTTTTCCATGAACTGACTGGGCAGCTCGATGGCATCCCATTCCACGCCATCGATGCCGGAAACGGCCAGTTCCTCGACTTCGGTGAGCAAGTGATGCAGCCCGTGGCCGGTTTCATGGAACAGCGTCAGCACGTCGTCGTGGGTGAATAGCGCCGGCTTGCCGCCCACCGGCGCGGGGAAATTGCAGCACAGATAGGCCACCGGTGTCTGGATCGTGCCGTCTTGTCTGCGCCGCCGGGAGATCGCGTCGGCCATCCAGGCGCCGCCGCGCTTGGTTTCGCGTGCGTAGAGATCGAGAAAGAAATGGCCGACGAGCCGCCCCTGCCGCTCGATGCGAAAGAAGCGCACCTCGGGATGCCAGGCGGGCGCGGCATCGGGCAGCATCTCGACGCCGAACAGCGTCTCGACACAGCGGAATAGTCCTTCGAGCACCTTGTGCTCGGGAAAATACTGCTTGACCTCGTCGTCGGAAAAACTGTAGCGCGCCTGCTTGAGCTTTTCCGAAGCCCAGGAGATGTCCCAGCTTTCGAGGCGCTCGAGCCCCAGCTCGCGTGCGGCAAAATCTTTCAGCTCAGAAAGATCGCGCTCGGCGAACGGCCGCGCCCTGGCCGCCAGATCGCGCAGGAAGGCGGCGACCTGTGCCGGCGAATCGGCCATTTTCGGCGTCAATGACAGCTCGGCATAGTTGGCGAAGCCGAGCATGCGCGCTTCCTCGGCGCGCAGCTCCAGGATGCGTTCGATCAGCGGCCCGTTGTCCCATTCGGCAGGACCGAATTCCGCTGCGCGCGTCGCATAGGCGCGATACAGGCGGTAACGCAGCTCGCGGTCGTCGGCGTATTGCATCACCGGCAGATACGATGGGGCGTGCAGCGTAAACTTCCAGCCCGGCTTGCCGTCGCGTTGCGCCGCCGCGCGCGCCGCAGCCTTGACGTCCTCCGGCAGCCCAGCCAGCCGCGCCTCGTCCGTCACCCATTCGGCATGGGCATTGGTGGCATCGAGCAGATTCTCGGAAAACTTCGCGCCGAGCGCCGACAGTTCCTCCTGAATGGCCTGGAAGCGCGGCTTGTGCTCCTCCGGCAGTTCCGCGCCGGCAAGGCGGAAATCGCGCAGCTCGTGGTCGACGATGCGTCGCCGCACGGGATTGAGTCGCGCATACTCGGGGCTCGCGGCGAGCGCCTTGAATTTTTCGTAGAGCGCGAGATTCTGGCCCAGCTCGGCATAAAAGCGCGTCACCTCCGGCAGCATCGCGTTGTAGGCTTCGCGCCATTCGGGCACGTCATTGACCCCATGCAGGTGGCCGACCACGCCCCAGGCGCGGCCGAGCCGTTCGCCGGCGTCGGTCAGCGGCTGGAC
This sequence comes from Sulfuricystis thermophila, assembly GCF_004323595.1. Taxonomy (GTDB): domain Bacteria; phylum Pseudomonadota; class Gammaproteobacteria; order Burkholderiales; family Rhodocyclaceae; genus Sulfuricystis; species Sulfuricystis thermophila. The sequence goes on along the minus strand of NZ_AP019373.1, from coordinate 734,616 downwards.
GAAGTCATCCCAGGTGGGGGGCGTCTCGGGACGCTCCAGCCGGGCGAGCACCTCACGGTACTCTGCGATCAACTGGCGGATCGCCGGAGCGACATGTTCGGGCCGGATCCCCGCAAAGCGCGGCAGCCCGGAAAAATCGAGCAGTGGGTTCATGTTCATTCAATGGAGGCAGAAGACGGGACTTCAATGCCGTCCCGCCAGCGCCGAGTTTCAGCGTGTGAGTCGTTCGAGGGCCTCGCGGTATTTCGCCGCGGTTTTTTCGATGATCTCCGGCGGCAGGTGCGGACCGGGCGCCTGTTTGTTCCAGTCCAGCGTTTCGAGGTAGTCGCGCACGAACTGCTTGTCAAAGGAAGACGGATTCTTGCCGACCTCGTAGGTATCGGCCGGCCAGAAGCGCGAGGAATCGGGGGTGAGCACCTCGTCGATCAGATGAAGCCGGCCCGCTCCATCCAGACCGAACTCGAACTTGGTGTCGGCGATGATGATGCCGCGGCTCAAGGCATACTCGGCCGCCTCGCTGTAGAGCCTGAGCGCGACATCGCGTACCTGGGCGGCAAGCTGCGTACCGATGGTCTTTTCGACGGTGGCGAAATCGATGTTCTCGTCGTGCTGCCCGAGCTCCGCCTTGGTCGACGGCGTGAACAGCGGCTGCGGCAGCTTTTCCGCCATACGTAACCCCGCCGGCAACGCGATGCCGCAGACCTTGCCGGTCTGCTGGTAATCCTTCCAGCCCGAACCGATCAGATAGCCACGCACCACCGCCTCGATCGGCAGTGGTTTGAGCCGTTTCACGACGATGGCGCGGCCACGCACCTGGTCGCGCTCTTCCGGTTTCACGACCGACTCGGGATCGATGCCGGTCAGCTGGTTGGGAAGGATGTGCGCGAGCTTGGCGAACCAGAAATTGGCCAACGCGGTCAGCACCTCGCCCTTGCCGGGGATCGGGTCGGGCAGGATCACATCGAAGGCGGAAAGCCGGTCGGTGGTGACGATCAGCATCTCGTCGTCGCCGACCGCATAGATGTCGCGCACCTTGCCGCGATTGATCAGCGGCAGGCTGGTAATGGAAGACTCGAAGAGCGGCTGGGCCATGATCGTTTCCTCAAAAGCGTCGATTCTATCCACACGCCAACCAGCGTGCCGCAACAGCCGGCAAGGGAGGCTTGGTCAGGCTCCCGCCTGCAAGGTGACGGCCACCTCCAGCGGCTTCCCTTCGCGCAGGATGCGCAGGGTGACGACCTCGCCGACCTGATGATCGTCGAGCCGGGCAAACAGTTCGCGCACGCCACGCACCGGTTTGTCGCCGACGGCGACGATGATGTCGCCAGGCACCAGGGATCCGTCCGGTGCCAGCACGGCCCCACGCAATCCCGCTTGAGCCGCCGCGGAATCGGGCAGCACGCGCAGGATCACCACGCCTTCCACGCCCAGTACCTTCGTCAGCCGGGCGTTGAGTCCTTCATCGACCTCGATGCCCAGCGCGGGGCGAATGTATTTGCCTTTCGCGATCAGCTGCGGCACGACGCGGTTGACCGTATCCACCGGCACCGCGAAGCCGATGCCGGCGCTCGCCCCGCTGGGGCTGTAGATGGCCGTATTGATGCCGATCAGCCGTCCCGCCGAATCGAGCAAGGGACCACCCGAATTGCCCGGGTTGATCGCTGCATCGGTCTGAATCAGATGTTCGATGGTGCGGCCGGTATCGGTGCCGAGCGAACGGTCCAGCGCCGAGACGATGCCGGTGGTGAGCGTCCAGTCGAGACCAAACGGGTTGCCGATGGCAAAGACTTTCTGGCCGACCCTGAGATCATGGCTGGTGCCGATCGGCACCGGCGGCGGACGCTTGAAGGCCACGCCGATCTTCAACACCGCGATGTCATGGGCGGGCGAAGCGCCGACCAGCGCCGCGCGGAAACTGCGGCCGTCCGCCAGTTTCACCGTGGCTTCGCTGGCCCCCTCGATGACATGGAAATTGGTGACGACGTGGCCGGCGTCGTCCCAGATGAAACCCGAGCCGGTGCCGCGCGGCACGGTGAACACATTGCGCGTCCAGACATCCATCACCGCGGCACGGGTCGTAATAAAGGCGACGCTGTCCTTCGCTTTCTCGAAAAGCTCGATCGTCGCCTGCTCATCCGCTGCCAGATCGCCGCGCGCCGTCACCGTACGCGGCTGGGCATCGCGCTCGCCATCGCGCAGCAGTACCGCTCCCTGCCAGGCAAGAAAAAGGACGGCCGCCAGCAGGATGATGCGCATCAGGGTTCCAGGTTTCATGGCTGCCTCATCGCTGTAGATCGGCGGTCAGCGCCGCGATCGCCGCCTCGTCCAGCGTCTCCTTGGCGAGCAGCTCATTGGCACAGCGATCGAGAAGAGCGCGATTTTCTTCCAGGATGCCATAGGCGCGCTGGAACACGCCCATGACGATGCCGCGCACCGCGAGATCGATGCGTCCCTGGGTGGCTTCCGAGACGCGGCAGCCGCCCGAGACCATCTCCGGCACGTCGAGGAAGCGCGGCCGCTGGGCCTCATAGGCGATGTAGCCCAACTCTTCGTCCATGCCATAACGGGTGATCATGTCGCGCGCGATGTCGGTGGCCTTGGCGAGATCGTCGGCCGCGCCGGTGGAGAGCTTGCCGAAGACGAGCTTTTCCGCTGCCCGTCCGCCAAGCAACACCGCGATCTTGTTCTCCAATTCTTCGCGCGTCATCAGATAACGGTCTTCGGTCGGCCGCTGGATCGTGTAACCGAGCGCGCCGATGCCGCGCGGGATGATGGACACCTTATGCACCGGATCGGTGCCGGGCAAGGCCAGCGCGACGAGGGCATGACCCATCTCGTGATAGGCTACGGTGCGACGCTCCTGTTCGTTGAGCACCCGGCTCTTCTTTTCCAGCCCGGCGACGATACGCTCCACCGCCGCGGTAAAGTCGGCCAAGGACACCGCTTCGGCCTTGCGCCGCGTGGCGATCAGCGCCGCCTCGTTGACCAGGTTCGCCAGATCGGCCCCGGAAAAGCCGGTCGTCAGCGCAGCCACCTGTTCCAGATCGACGTCCGGCGCCAGCGTGATCTTTTTGGCATGGACACGCAGGATGTCCACGCGGCCTTTCTTGTCGGGTCGGTCGACCAGCACCTGACGGTCGAAGCGCCCGGCGCGCAGCAGGGCCGGATCGAGGATCTCCGGCCGGTTCGTCGCCGCCAGGATGATCAGCCCGACCGAGGAATCGAAGCCATCCATTTCGGTGAGCAGCTGGTTCAGGGTCTGCTCGCGTTCGTCATGGCCACCCAGCGGGTTCGCCGCGCCGCGCGCCCGACCCAGCGCATCGAGTTCGTCGATGAAGATGATCGCCGGCGCCCGTTCGCGGGCCTGCTCGAACAGATCGCGCACCCGCGCGGCGCCGACGCCGACGAACATCTCGACGAATTCCGAGCCGGAGATCGAAAAGAACGGCACCCCCGCCTCGCCCGCCACCGCCTTGGCGAGCAGCGTCTTGCCGGTGCCCGGTGGGCCGACGAGCAGCACCCCTTTCGGAATGCGCGCGCCGAGCCGCCCATATTCGCGCGGGTTCTTGAGGAAATCCACCACCTCGTGCAGTTCCGCCTTGGCCTCGTCGACGCCGGCGACGTCGTTGAAGGTCACGCCGGTATCTTTTTCGACATAGACCTTCGCGCGGCTCTTGCCGATGGTCATGAAGCCGCCCATGCCCTGCTTCTCGGCGAACTTGCGGAACAGGAAGAACCACACCGCGAAGAAGGCCACCGCCGGCACGATCCAGGACAACACGTCGCGCAGGAAGGTGCTCTCGATCACACGCTGGTATGGCACGTTGTATTCCGATAACCGCGCCGCGAGGTCGGGTTCCACGCGGGTGGCCATGATCACCGTCTTGCCCTTGGCATCGGGCGACTTGAGTCTGCCGGTGAGCACCTTGTCCGTCACCATCACTTCGGCGACACGGCCCTCCTTCAGGGCCTGCTCGAACTCGCTGTAGGGCACCTGTTCGATGCTGCGGCTCGCCTGCCACCAGTCCTGGAGAAACAGCAACGCCAGCACGGCGAACAGCCAGTAGAGCGTATTCCATTGGGTTTTCTGTTCCATGACGCATTCCCCTCGTTCAATGCCAGATGCCGCCCACACGCCAGCGCGGGCGCCTGGCCGGCGGCATACCCGGCCAGCGCCAGTCCCCGAAAGCCGTCCTACCGTTACCCTCCTCCAGCGCCAGCAGCCGCGCAATGCGCTCTTCGGTGGCCGGATGGGTGCGCAGCCAGGAAGGTTCCGGATTGCCCCAGCCCGGCAGGAGCCAAGTGCGCCAGGAACGTGTCGCCCGTTCGATGCGCTGCAATGCCGTGGCGAGGCCGACTGGATCGCCGGTCAGTCGTGCCGCGGCGAGATCGGCATCGAATTCGCGCACGCGCGACAAGCCGAGCTGGGCGAGCAGCGCCAGATGCGGCGAGAACAACAGCAACAACAGCCCCAGCCACTGCACCTCGACCGCCCCGGCGAGCCAGGCGGGTATGGAGAGCAACAGCAAAACCTGGGCGGTCATCGCAAACAGCGCGGTCAGCCGGCTCACATAGTCGGCCAGCCCCATGACCCTGAGATCGCCATGGGCGATATGCGCGATCTCGTGCGCCAGCACGCCGGCCAGTTCACGCAGGTCGAGGGCATGGAGCAGACCGTCGGTGAGCGCGATATGGGCATCGTCACGGCCGCCGACGGCAAAGGCATTGGCCAGCGGGCTGGCGATGCGGTAGAGGCGGGGCGCCCTGGCCAGCCCGGCACGGTCGGCAAGCTCCTCGACCAACCGATGCAACGTCGGCGCAGCGACGGGTGAGAGCGGCTCGGCCCGATAGAGGGCCAGGGTCAGACGTCCTGCGGCCACCGGCTCGATCAACAGCACCAGCAAGGAAGCGCCGAGCGCCATCCACAGCCCCTCCGGCCCGAGCAGCAGCCAGCCGGCCGTTCCCGCGATCGCCAGCAACACGACCACGAGCAGCAGCGTTTGCAGGCGGTTCAGCAGGGCATGGTGTTGCGCCATTCATTCGACGCCCAGACACCGCAACCTGGCCCGCAGCCGGTCGGTCTCTTCGAGCAGGTCGGCCACCAGGGCAGCAAGCTCGGGAGCGGCGTCGAAATCGCGTTCCAGGGCATGCATGCGCCGCGCGCGCCGCAGCGTTTCCTCGGCCAGGCGCCAGACACCCGCCACGCTTTCGGCATGGGGGATGAGGCCCGCTTCGAGATGAGCCTGCAGCCAGGCGACCTCGACATCGCAGGCGGCGGCGACCTGTTCCAAGGTGAGCCAGCTCTCGTCGAGCAGCGTGCCGATCAGGACTTCGTTCTCGCTCATGCTCATCTCCCGGCGCGCGGATCGTAGGCCAGTTCGCGCGCCATCGTCTCATAGAGTTCGCGTGCCCGCGGCGTATCGGCCGGCGGCACCACCACCTGCAAATTCAACAACAGGTCGCCGGGCGGATCGGCAGGAATGCCCTTGCCGCGCACCCGCAACTGCTGCCCGGATTGGGCGCCCGGCGGAATGCGCACCTTCACACTGCCCTCGGGCAGGTCGATCGGGATCACCGTCCCCAGCGCGGCTTCCCAGGGCGCGAGCGGCAGCGTCATGAACAGATCGCGGCCATCGACGCGGAAACGCGGATGGGGCTGGAAATGCACTTCGAGCAGCAGATCCCCCGCCGGTGCACCGCCGATGCCGGGCGAGCCCTGGCCGGCCAGGCGGATCGTCTGCCCTTCCCGCACCCCCTTGGGGATCTTCACGTTCAGCGTGCGCGATTCGAGCACGACATGCCCCTGGGGATCCAGCCGCGGCGCGCGCAGGCTGATCTGCCTTGTCGCGCCGCGATAGGCATCTTCCAGGTCGAGATAGATCTTCGCGTGGTGATCCTCGCCGCGGGCGTGAAAGCCCCCGCCGTGGCGCGTCCGCCCGCCCAAGCCCCCGAACAGCTCGGCGAAGAAGTCCGAAAACTCCGCGGCCTCGTGGGGCGAAAAACCATGCCCACTGAACTCGAAGCCGGCATCCCAGCCGGGCGGCGGCCGAAACTCCTGGCCAGGCCGATAGCCTTGGGAGAGCTGATCGTAGGCGGCGCGCTTTTCGGGGTCGGAGAGCACGGCGTAGGCTTCGTTGACCTCCTTCATGCGCGCTTCGGCATCCGGCTCCTTCGAGACATCGGGGTGGTATTTGCGCGCGAGCTTGCGGAAGGCCTTCTTGATGTCGTCTGCCGTCGCATCGCGCGCGACCCCGAGCACATCGTAATAGTTCTTGAATTCCATGCGTTCGCCTGCTCCAAATCAAGTCATGCGCATAAATGGGGACGAAAGGGGCAGAGTATCAAGCCCGGCCGCACACACCCCGGCTGCCGGCCACCCAAGCCTGTCCGAGGCTCAAGCCGCCATCATTGGGCGGAAGGGCACGCGCTTCGATGAGCCGCACACCACGTTCGGCAAGGCTACTGCGCAGCGCCGCCGACAGCAAGCGGTTGAGCAGGCAGCCGCCGGCCGCCGCCACCGTGCGGAGGCCCGTTCGATGAGCCGCTGCCACCACCCAATCGACGAGCGCCGCCGAGAAGGTGGCATGGAACAGCGCCGCGCCGGCGGCGGCATCCTCGCAGTCTTCGAGGTAGGCGAACAGCGGCAGCAAGTCGAGCTCGCCCTCCAGCATCCGCCAGCCGTCGGCGAGCGGCGACACGGGACCATGCCGTGCCGCCAGGCCTTCGAGCAGCATCGCCGCCTGGCCCTCGTAGCTCTGTCTGCGGCGCACGCCCAAGAGCCCAGCCACCGCGTCGAACAGCCTGCCCGCGCTCGATGTCGTGGGGCAATGGAAGCCGCGCGCGAGCATCTGCGCGACGGTTGGCGCGGCCGGCTCGTCGGCGAAGCGCGTCGCGATCTCGCTGCCGTGCCCCAGGGCATGGAGGGCCGCCGCCGCCATGCGCCAGGGCTCGCGCGCCGCGACATCGCCGCCGGGCAGCGCGAGTGGCCGCAGGTGACCGAGACGCTCGAATCTCGCGCACTCGACGCGCAACAGCTCGCCGCCCCATGCCGTGCCATCGGCGCCGAGTCCCACGCCATCGAGCGCCAATCCCAGCACCGGCTCGGTCACACCATGCTCGGCGCAGACGGCGGCGATGTGGGCATGATGATGCTGCACACCAATGGCGTGGATGCCGCGTTCAGCGGCGAAAGCCGCGGCAAAACGCGTCGAATGGAAATCGGGATGCAGGTCATGGGCAACGCACTGCGGTTCGACCTCGAGGATGGATAGCAAATGGGCCACGGTCTCCTCGAAGAAGCCACAGGCGGCCGCGTTGTCGAGGTCGCCGACGTGCTGCGAGACGAAGGCCTCGTCGCCGCGTGTGACGCACACCGTGTTCTTGAACCAGCCGCCGACCGCGAGCACGGGCGGAATCTCGCGCGGCAGCCTGATCGCGCGCGGCACATAGCCGCGCGCGCGGCGGATGAACACCGTCTCACGGCGCACCGAATCGTCGCAGCGCACAACGATGTCGCGGTCGTGCAGCAGGAACGCATCGGCGATGCCGGAAAGCCGCGCCAGCGCCTCGTCGTTGCCGATCACCAAGGGTTCGCCGTGCGGGTTGGCGCTCGTCATCACCAGCGCCATCTCCGGCGCGTCGTGAAACAGCAGGAACTGGATCGGCGTGACCGGCAGCATCAGGCCGATCTCGGCGAGCCCCGGCGCGATGCCGGCCAGCTCCACTTTCTTTTCCAGCAGCACGATCGGCCGCTCAGGACCTTCGAGCAGTGCCGTCTCGCCAGCGCCGACTTTCGCATAGCGCGCCGCCTGCGCGACATCGGCGACCATCACCGCGAAAGGCTTTTCCTCGCGCTGTTTGCGTGCGCGCAAGGCGGCCACAGTCGTGCAGTTCGTCGCATCGCAGGCGAGATGAAAGCCCCCCAGCCCCTTGATCGCGACGATCTTGCCGGCTTCAAGCAAAGCCAGCGTCGCGGCAAGCGGATCGCCGGCGATGGGCCGTCCCGCTGCATCGAGCAACTGCAAGCGCGGCCCGCAATTCGGGCAGCAGATCGTCTCGGCATGAAAGCGCCGGTCGGCCGGATCGGTGTATTCGCGCGCGCAGTCGGGGCAGAGCGGAAATGGCGCCAGGCTCGTCTGCGGCCGATCGTAAGGCAGGCGCCGCGTGACGGTGTAGCGCGGCCCGCAGTGCGTGCAGGTGATGAAGGGATGGCGATGGCGGCGGTTGGCCGGATCGAAGAGTTCGGCCAGACAGTCGGCGCAGGTCGCGGTATCGTGGCCAATGGCCGTCATCACCTTGCCGCCGGCGCTCGCCACGATCAAAAAGTCGCGGCAACCGAGCCACTCGGTCTCTGTTGCGACGACCGCATCGACGCGCGCCAGCGGCGGGGCATCGAGTCTCAGTCGCGCCGCGAATTCATCGAGTCGTTCGCCCTCGGCGTGGATGTCGACGCCAACGGCATCATTCTTCACCCAGCCCTGGAGGCCGAGCGCGTGGGCGAGTCGCCAGACGAAAGGGCGAAAGCCGACCCCCTGGACGACACCCTTGACACGGATGCGATGGGCTTCAGGCACGGACCGCCGCAGCGCCCTTTTCGATCCAGGCCAACCACGCTGCCATGCCCTCGCCGGTCTTCGCCGAGACGCGCATCACCTCGATGAGCGGGTTGACGCGACGCGCATGGCCGATCGCTTTCTCGATGTCGAAATCGACATGCGGCAGAAGATCGATCTTGTTGATGAGCAAAAGCCGCGCGGCGCGGAACATGTCGGGGTATTTCAGCGGCTTGTCCTCGCCTTCGGTGACCGAGAGGATCACCACCTTGCCGGCTTCCCCCAGATCGAAGGCCGCCGGACAGACGAGATTGCCGACGTTCTCGATCATCAAGACGCCGCCCGGTTCGAGCGGCAACTGCTCGAGCGCGTGGCCGACCATGTGGGCGTCGAGATGGCAGCCCTTGCCGGTGTTGATCTGCACGGCCGGCGCCCCGGTGGCGCGGATGCGTTCGGCATCGACGCTCGTCTGCTGGTCGCCCTCGATGACGGCGACGGGCACTTTGCCTCTGAGCGCCTCGATGGTCTTGACGAGCAGTGTGGTCTTGCCCGAGCCCGGACTGGAGACGAGGTTCAGGGCGAGCACGCCGCGTGAGGCCAGACGCTCGCGGTTTTGCACCGCATAGGCGTTGTTCTTCGCCAGGATGTCCATCTCCAGCCGCACCGTGCGGCCATGATCATGCTCGGCAGGGTGCGGACGATAAGCGTGATGTTCATGGAAAGGATGCGGGTGCGCATGGTCGTGATCGCCGCCGTGGCCGTGCGCGTGGGCATGATCATGCGGATGGCTGTGCGTCGTGCCATCCGCATGGGTGTGTTCATGCTCATGCAGCGCATGGCCTTCGATCTTCGTCTCACCTTCTCCACAGCCGCAGGTCGTGCACATGGCTCACTCCACTTCCAAATCGATGACGCGCATCGCCGTGCCGCCGGTCACCTCGACCGGGAAACCACCGCAATGCGCACAGGGATCATATACGTTAGTGAGCGCCGTCTGCCTCCCGCAAGCAAGACAGCGCCCTTCGCCTGGAGTCGCGATCACTTCGAGCCGCGCGCCTTCCGCGACGCCCTCCCGCATCGCGACGTCGAAACAGAACTCGAAGGCCTCGCGCTCCACCCCGGAGAGCGCGCCGATCTCGACGCGCACAGACTTCACGCGCGTGAAACCTTCACGTGCTGCAGCCTCCTCGATCAGCTCGCGCACGCCTTCGGCGAGGGACATTTCATGCATGCGGAGATTCTAGCCGTCCAGCCCCAAAAACCGCCGCCGCCCATCCGAGACAGGCGCAGCGGGTTGGGCTTCTGATCTCACCGGCGGAATGTCGAGCGCGATCAGGCAGGCGCGCGCGGTGGCGAGCGCCGTCTCCTGGTCGGCGAAGGGCTGCATGTCGGAAATCAGCGGACAGGCGAGGTAGTCGCCCAGTCCCTCTTCGTGATTGGGCAGGAAGGCGAAGGTTCCCGCTGGATACTGACGGAAGGCGCGCTCCAATGGGGATGGCACGGGCCAGTCGGCGACGGCGGGCAGAAGCAGGAGCTGAATGCCCCAGGGCGTCAGCAATGCTCCGCGCCAGTCGTTTTCGTGGCGCGCAAAGCCGACGGCGGCGATGCGCAGCCGCGGATTGAGGAAGGGCAGCCCCGTCATGCGCTCCGTCTCGATGCGCCGGAAGGTCGCTTCGATGAGTGCGCTCGGATCTTCGTGATGAAACATGCCGTCCCGCCAGCGCCGACTTTTACTTGCGTCGGGGCGCCAGCCCCCGCTGCGAGAGCTCGATGACCGTTTGCGCCACGAGCTCCGGAACGCGCGCGGCAATGGTGGGCGAAAGTTCCATCGACAGCTCGAGCGAGAGCGGCTGCACGCCGAGGATCACCGTCTCCTTCGGCGCCGCGCCCATGAACTCGAGCGCGGCGAGCACGTCGGAAAGGCCGATGCCATGCGGCGAGAGATTGCGGCGGAAGAATACCGGCACGGCGTCGCCCTCCAATCGCACCCTTTCGCCCGGCGGCTTGCCGTCGTCGATCGCATCGATGACGAGCAGGAAGTCGAGATGGGAAAGCTCTTCGAGCATCTCCATGCTCGACGTGCCGCCGTCGATGGCGGCGACGCCCTCCGGCAGCACGTAGTCGCGGGCGAGCGCCTCGACGACGCGCACGCCGATGCCTTCGTCGGCGCGGATCGTGTTGCCTATGCCCAAGACCACCGCACGCAAATCAGACCACCTTCACCGTGACCTCACTGGTGTTGTCCTTGTCGGTGAGGTGGATCGCGCAGGCGATGCACGGGTCGAAGGAATGCACCGTGCGCAGCACCTCGAGCGGCTTTTCGGGATCGGCGATCGGATTGTCGAGCAGCGAGGCTTCATACGGCCCCGGCTCGTCTTTCTCGTTCCTCGGACAGGCATTCCAGGTCGAGGGCACGACGCACTGGTAGTTCTTGATCTTGCCGTCCTCGATGACCACCCAGTGGGAGAGCACGCCGCGCGGCGCTTCGTGGAAGCCCACGCCCATGACCTCGCCTTTCGGGAAGCTCGGCGGATTGAAGGTCTTGGTGTCGCCCTTGCCGATGTTCTCGACCAGCCGCTGCCATTGATCGGCCAGCTGGTCGACCATCACCGCGCAGCGCACCGCGCGCGCCGCATGGCGGCCGATCGTCGAATGCAGCGCATCGATGCCGACCTTGGTCTTGGCCAAGCTGGAGACGAGATCGAGCGCCGCAGTCGCATATTTCTTCGTCGGTTCATGGCCGGCGGCGAACATCGCCAGCACGTTCGCCAGCGGTCCCACCTGCGCCGGTTTGCCGTAGAAGGTCGGCGACTTGAGCCAGGAATACTTGCCATCGGCCTGGAAATCGGTGTATTTCGGCTTGGTCTCGCCCTGATACGGATGCAGCGGTTTCTGCGCGCTGTAGTCATACCACGAATGCTTGACCGATTCCTCGACGCCCTTGCCCCAGAACGCGTCGTCGAAGGCGGCAATCGGCTTGAACTTGGCGACATCGCCGCCCTCGATGTAACCACCGGGCAAAGCGAATTGCGTGCCCTTGGTGTCGAGGGGGATGTCCGGCACACAGAGGTAATTCGTCACGCCGGCGCCATATTTGGTCCAATCGGCGTAGAAGGCGCCCACCGCCGCGACATCGACGAGATAGACGTTCTTGACGAAATCGGCGAGTTCGTCGATCCAGCCCTTGATCGCCATCAGCCGCTCGACGGTGAGTACCGACTGAGAGTCGGTGGCGATCGGGTTGGCCACCCCGCCGACCGCGAGGTTCTGGATGTGCGGTGTCTTCGAGCCGAGGATCGAGACGATCTTGTTGGCCTTGCGCTGCACATCGAGCGCCTGCAAGTAATGGGCGACGGCGAGCAGATTCACTTCCGGCGGCAGTTTCATCGCCGGATGGCCCCAGTAGCCATTGGTGAAGATGCCCAGTTGCCCACCCCCCACGAAGCCGGCCAGCCGCTCCTTGACCGCGCGCATCTCGTGCTTGCTGTTGAGATGCCAGGAAGAAAGGCTCTCGGCCAGCGCCGCCGTCTTGTCCGGATCGGCTTTCAGCGCTTGCGTGACATCCACCCAGTCGAGGGCGGAGAGGTGATAGAAGTGCACGATATGGTCATGCACCGCATGGGCGAGGATGATCAGGTTGCGGATGTACTGGGCATTGAGCGGCACTTCGAGCTTGAGCGCGTTTTCCACCGCGCGCACCGAGGCGATCGCATGCACGGTGGTGCACACGCCGCAGATGCGTTGGGTGATCGTCCACGCGTCGCGCGGATCACGGCCCAGCAGGATCAATTCGACGCCGCGCCACATCTGGCCGGAAGACCACGCCTTCTTCACCCGGCCGCCATCGACATCGACGTCGATGCGCAGATGGCCTTCGATACGGGTGATGGGATCGATGGTGATGCGTTTGGACATTTTTTCTTTCCTCCGGTCAGGCTTCGCGCGGCAATACCGGGAAGCGGCGGGTGATGATGACGTAACCAAGGACCTCGATCGAGAACATGCCGACGGTGACGAGGATTTCGGTCAGCGATGGGAAGTAGCGGAAATTCACGCCCGCGGTTTCGGCGCCGATGACGGTCTCGTAACCGATCAGGAAACCGTTCAGGCGCAACAGCGAACCGCCGAGCATGATGACGAGGCCGGCGACGAACAGGCGCGCCGGATTGCGGCGCTGGGCTTCTGTCCCGATGAGCAGGAACGGCGCCACGAAACAAGCCGTCTCGAGCCAGAACATCAGCGCTTCGAGAGAAGGCGTCAGGGCGAGACCCATCACGCCGCGCCACAGCAAATCGGCGCAGCGCGCGACGAGATAGACCGCCACCACACCGAGCATGACCTTCGCCAGCGGGGTGAGCAGATGCATTTCGATCGAGCGCCGGTAAGCCGACGAGGCCACGCATGACTCGAACAACACCACGGCATAGCCCATGATGATCGCCGTGAGCAGGAACAAGAGAGGCACCAGCGGCGTCTGCCAGAGCGGATGCACCTGCGGGCCCATGACGACGAGCAGCGTGCCGAGTGAAGACTGGTGCATCATCGGCAGCAAGGTGCCCAGCGCGATGATCAGGAACATGATCTTCGACAGGCGGCGCTTGGCCTCATTCAGGCCGAATTTCTCGAAGAAGGTCGGCGCGAATTCGATCCACATCACGATGATGTAGAGCGTGATGCAGATCGCCACCTCGAACATCACCGAATTCGGGTTCGCCGACCACGGCCAGTACATGTTCCAGACGTTCCACCAGCGGCCGAGATCGACGATCACCGCGACACCCGCCAGCGTGTACCCAAAGAGGCTGGCCAGCAGCGCTGGTCGCACCAGTGGGTGATACTCCTGTTTGTTGAAGATATAGACCAGCATCGCCACCGAGAAACCGCCGCAGGCGAAGGCCGAACCGATCATCACATCGACGGCGATCCAGATGCCCCAGGGATAGCCGTCATTGAGGTGGGTGACGCTGCCAAGACCATAGAAAAACCGCACGGCAAGGATGGCGGCCATGATGGCGATCAGCACGCCAGCGGTGAGGGTCACGGCATTGAGCAGCGGCCCACCAACCGGCGCCGGCTTGGCGTGATGCGCATGTGTGCTCATTGCTCGCCTCCTTCCGCGGATTTGACGTTACGCTTGGCAACGAAAGTGAGCCCGGCCAATACCGCGATCGGCATCACGAGACCGCCATAGAGCGTGTGCTGGATGGTTTCCGACGTCGCCGCCGAAGAATAGGGCGGCAGTTTCGGCATGCCGACCTTCTCGAAGGGCACGCCGGAGAGCTTGAGCACCTGCGTGCCGCCGTACTCCTTCTCTCCGTAGATATGCTGCTGGTAATTGCCCACCACGCCTTCGTAACTCTGGTCGGGTTCCTTTCGCCAGCTGACGCCGGGCGCGGTCGCCTCACCCAGGCGGCCACGCGGGAAGGTGGTCACGGTGCCGGGCTTGAGCGCCAGCCGCCGCTTGGCTTCGGCAAGCAGGTCGGCAGTCTTGCCGAACAGCGTCGCGCCGGTCGGACAGACCTCGGCGCAGGCCGAGTAATGGCCGTCTTTGTGGCGATGGCGGCACAGCTCGCATTTGCCGATCCGCCCGGTCGGGCTGTCGTATTGGTATTTCGGGATGCCGAACGGGCAGGCGGCGACGCAGTAGCGGCAGCCGATGCACTTGTTCGGGTTGTATTTGACGATGCCAGTGACCGGATCCTTGGTCATGGCCGACACCGGACAGGCCGACACGCACGACGGATCGGCGCAGTGCATGCACGAGGTCTTCATGAAAGCATAACCGTTGATCTCGGCATCCTTCGTTTCCATCGTGCCGTTGCGATACATCTTGATGATGTTGAAGGTGTAGCCGCTGGTGTCGAGCGGCGTATCCCACAGATGATCGACGGTGTTGAACTCCGGCGGATTGCCGTTGGCTTCCTTGCAGGCGGCGACACAGGCCTTGCAGCCGACGCACAGCGTCGCGTCGTAAAGCAGTCCCAGCGCGCCTTCCGGCACCTTGTGGGTTTCACGCGCCGATGCCGTCCCGCCAGCGCCGACCAGCGTGCCGGCTGCCAGCGCGCCTTTCAGAAAATCGCGTCGCGTGGTCATCTCAGACCTCCGCTTTGGGTTTGGCTTCTTTGGCTTTTTCGAGCTCGGCGGCCTGATGCGACAGTCCGAGGTTCCTCGCCAGCATCGCCGCGCCTCCGGCCGCCGCGCCGGCGATCGCCGCCAGCGCCGCGGCGGAAGCGAAGCTCGAGCCTTTGCCGATATCCTCGCTGATGCGCGGATACTGCAAAGGCGGCGCGACGTTGAGCATCTTCGCCACGGTGTGAATCGGCTTGGTGAAACCCACGCCTTTCTCGGTGCAGCCGATGCAAGGATGGCCGCAGCCGACCGGCCAGTTGTTCTCCCCGGCATCGCCAAAGCCGATGGTCGGACAGTTGGCATAGGTCTCCGGCCCCTTGCAGCCGAGCTTGTATAGGCAGTAGCCCTTGCGATGCCCCTCGTCGCCGAAGGCCATCGCGAAGCGGCCGGCGTCGAAATGCGCGCGCCGCTCGCAGTTTTCATGGATCAGGCGGCCATAGGCGAACAGCGGTCGGCCGAGCTTGTCGGTGGCCGGCAGGGTGCCGAAGGTGAGGAAATGCACCGCGGTGGCGAGGAAGTTATAGGGGTTGGGCGGACAACCGGGGATCGTCACCACCGGCTTGCCGAGGATCTCGGCGACACCCGCCGAGCCGGTCGGGCTGGAATCCCAGCCGGAAATCGAGGGCACCGTCGAGGGCATGCCGCCCCACGAGGCGCAGGAACCAATCGCGATCACCGCCGCAGCATCCGCCGCGCATTCCTTGGTGAGTTCGATCGCGGTCTGGCCGCCGACCTTGCAGTAGATGCCGTTTTCCTTGGTCGGGATCGCGCCTTCGATGACGAGGATGTATTTGCCCTTGTTGGCCGCCATCGCCGCCTTCCGAGCCCCCTCGGCCTGATGGCCGGCCGCCGCCATCAGCGTCTCGTGGTAATCGAGCGAGATGACGTCGAGGATCAATTTTTCCAGCGTCGGGTGCTCGGCGCGCAGCAGCGACTCGGAACAGCCGGTGCATTCCTGGAAATGCAGCCAGATCACCGAGGGCCGTTTCGCCGACTCGATGGCCTGCGCCACCGCCGCTTCGGCGCCGACCGGCAGACCCAGGGTCCCCGCGAGTCCGGCACAGAATTTGAGGAAGTCACGGCGCGGCATTTGCAGACGCTGTTCCAGATCGTCCGGCCCACGCCAATCGAATTCATTGCGCAGGCCCGCGCTCGTCGTCGTAGCACTCATGATGGGTTCCCTCCTGCCCTCGATGTTTGTTCGGGTTTTGGATTACAGCGAGGCCTTCGCAGAAATCGTGCCAACGATGCAGCGAGAACTTAACGACGGCGAATCAGCCAGTTAAGATTTTCTTGGCACAGGGCGGCGACACCAAGTGGTTATCAGGTAAACATTGCAGATAACCACATCGAGGAAAAACTATTGGCGTTCAGGAGGCGTTCGCCAAGGGCAGCACGAGCCTGAACACGGCACCGCCGCGCGGATGGTTGGCTGCCGAGAGCTCGCCGCCGTGACGTTCGACGATGCCGTAGCTGATCGCCAGCCCCAGGCCAGTGCCCTGGCCGACCGGCTTGGTGGTGAAGAAGGGGTCGAACAGTCGGCCGAGGTGTTCGGGTCGGATGCCCGGGCCGTTATCATGAAACTCGACGACGGCCCGGCCACCATCGAGACGGCCGCTGATGGCGAGACGCGGCGTGGCAACTTGAGCGGTGGCGTCTGCCGCGTTTTGCACCAGGTTCATCACCACCTGCTGGATTTCGCCGGCATTGCCCTCCACCGCCAGGTTCTCGGGCAAATCCCGCACCACCTCGAGCCGTGCGCCGCTGCCCTTGCCGACCCAGTGAATGGCGCGTTCGATCACCTCGACGAGATCGAAACGCATGCGCTCGCCACTACCCTGCGCCGAAAACCTTTTCAGCGCATCGACGATGTCGCGCGTGCGCTCGGCCCCTTCGAGCATGCCGTCGATCAGCGCCGGCAGATCTTCGAGCAGGCGGTCGATGCGCAGCTCGGCACGCAAGGCATCGAGCGCCGGTCGGTCGCTGCCCCGATGCACCGCATCGAGGTAGCGCGTCAGGCGCTCGGCATAGCGTTTCATCACCACCGCATTGCCGTAGACGAAACTGATTGGATTGTTGAGTTCGTGCGCGACGCCAGCGACGAGGCGGCCGAGCGAAGCCATCTTCTCGGCATGCACCAGTTGTCGTTGCGCGGTTTGCAAATCCTCGTGCGCGCGGCGCAACGCCTGATAGGCGCGCAGCAATTCGCCGACCGGCCGGCCGGTGATGACGAAACCGAGCATCTTGCCTACGCCGTCGTAGCGTGGCGTGCAGTTCAACGACAGGGCGATTTCGCTGCCATTGGCCGCTTTGAGCAGCATTTCGCAATCCTGCACCGGGGCCGCACGCTGCTCGGCGAAGAGCCGGCTCGCCTTGGCGCGCGAAGCCTCATCGGCAAACAGATCGAACAGCGGGCGGCGTACCAGGGTATCCGCACTGCGGCCGAGCAGCGCCGAGAGCGCCGCATTGACGCTCTCGATCGTTCCCGCCCGGTCGCAGACGATCAGGATGTCCGACATCGACGCCAGCACGGAAGCGATGAATTGCTGCGATTCTTCCAGCGCGGCATTTTTTTCTTCCAGCGCCACTTCGTATTGCAAGAGGTCGTGATAGACCTCGTCCATCTTGCGGATGACGTCGAGCCAGATTTCCTCGCCGGCCTGTGCATCGGCGCGCGCGTAGCGTCGGGCAAGCTCGTCGGCCGGTGGAATCAGCGTGCCTTTTTTCATGAAGTACGAAAGTCGGCGCTGGCGGGACGGCAGGGAGCCATCATCAGTGCACCGTGCAGACCATGCAGGGATCGAAACTGCGCACCACGTGGTGCACCACCGCCGGGATCGTGCCCTGTTCGGGCACCGGCAGGCCGACCAGCGCCCGTTCCAGCGCACCGGGCTGGCCGTCGGCATCGCGCGGCGAAAAATTCCAGGTGGTCGGCGCGATGATCTGGTAGCCGCCGATGAGACCGTGGCGCACGGTGAGCCAATGACCGAGCGCACCGCGCGCCGCCTCGACGAAGCCCACGCCGAGACAGTTTTCCGCCAGCGGCGCCGGCATGCACCACGGTCCGTCAGGATCGCAAGCGTCGAGCCAGCGCTCCAGCGCCGGCACGACGCGCGCGAATTCCAGCAGCCGCGCCAGCACGCGCGCCCCGACCCCAGCGCCGCGGCACGCCACGAGGTCGCTCACCAGCGGCTGGCCATCGACGAGCTGGCGCGCCAGCGCCCCGGTCTCGCAAATCTCGCCATCCAGGCGCGGCGCCTTGCACCAGGAATAGGCGCCGGGTTTGTCGTAACGCGGCACGGTGCGCTCTTCTGCCGGTCTCTGTGCTTTGCCGCCGACATAGCGGGCGCAACTGACGTCCTCGCTCACCTGATGGGGAGCGAATGGCAACACCGTGCCGGCATGCCAGACCCCCGGCGCGAACAGGAACGCCCCGCCCCCTTCGTCGTAGGCGCCGACACTCAAGAAACGCGCGCCCGACTGACCCAGCGACCACAGATCGAGCCGGTCGGCGAGCTGCAAAAAAAGGCGCAGATCGCCCGCGCGAGCTTGCTTGCGCCAGCGCTCGAGCGCCGTTTGCCCGTCGAGCCCCGCGATGGTTTCCAGCGACGCGGCGAACAGCCGCGCTTCGAGAAAGGCGCGAAACTCACGCACGATGCGCCGCAGGCGGAAGATCTCGGACTCGGTGAGCGGCCGCGTCGTGCCGCCCGGCTGCACGGCGAGCGTATGCGGCCATTTGCCGGCCAGAAGCCCCATCGCCTGCATGAAGCGCGCGCGGGCGGCGAGCGCCTCCGTTTGGGCCTTGCCGCTTTGCGCACGGAACTGCGCACTGACCTCGGCATACCAGGATGCACCGGCGTATTCGGCGGCGGCGAAATCGGGCATGAAGAACAGATAGAAGTGCGTCAAATGATCGGCGAGATTCTCGACGGCGAGCGTCAGGTTGGCGGCAAGCCGCCCGTTCCTCGGCGGCGCGATCCCCGCGGCATCGGCCAGCGCACGCGCTGCGGCCGCCGACTGCGCTACCGAGCAGATGCCGCAGATGCGCGGCACGAAGACGAGCGCATCGAGCGGCGTCTTGCCTTCGAGGATCTGTTCGAAACCGCGATAGAGCGGTGAATTGACGAAAGCCGCGGCAACGTGCCCGCCTTCGACATCGAGCATGACTTCGAGATCCCCTTCGACACGATTGAAGGGACCGACGACGCGGCGTGTCATTTTTTCGACCGTTTGACGCTCGGCGCGCGCCGCAGGCGCTCGGCCGTGGCGTTTTCCTTGACGCGCGGCGGGGTGGCCGACTTGGAGAGCGCCGCCAGTGCGACGAACCAGGCCTTGGGCATGTCCGCCGGCAGGCCGATCGGAATGCCGGCCACCTTCGGCGTCGTGTTGAACGGGTGGCCGGGTTCTTCGAATTCCGGTTCGGTACAGCGGATGCAGGGAAAACCGCCACGCAGGCAGGAACCCTCGCCGTTCCACAGGCGCAGATTGCAGTCGGCATGCGCCTGGGTGCCCTTGCAGCCCAGGTTTTCCATCAGGCACCCCTGTTCGCCGGGATGTTCCGCGCCGGCCTTGAATTCGTAATACTCATTGCGCGGGCAACCGTGATGCACGAGACGGTCGGCGAAGAAACGCGGGCGGCCGAACTCGTCGAGGCCATCCGCTGTGAGACGACCCTGCGCGAGCATGGCCAGGGTCTCGGTGATCCAGTCCGGATGGGGCGGACAGCCGGAGACATTGACGACCGGCAGCCCCACTGCATCGCGGAAATAAGGCCCCAGCACCCCGCCGCCGATCTCGCCGTCATGCTGCAGCCCCGCGGCATCGGTCGGATTGCCGCCCGCGGCGGTAATGCCGCCAAAGGCCGCGCAACTGCCGATGGCGACGACGTGGCGCGCCCTCATCGCCAGGCGCAAGACCCAGTCGAGCATCGGCTTGCCGCCACCGAAGCAATGGAAGTTGCCGCTCGGCAGCTGATCGAGCCACGGGCCGCGCAGCAGTGCACCCTCGACACAGAGGATGTCGAAAGACCGAGCGCCGCTCGCGTAAGCCTCGATGAGCGCGAGCGCCTCGTCGCCGCTGGCGGCAGACAGGCTCGGATGCCAGACGAGCTCGATGCCTGCCTCGGCGAGCACCTCGAGGAGCGGGCCATGGGCGTAGCCGAGCCAGGAGAGCGTGCAGCCGCCGCAGCCGCCGGATTGCAGCCAGATCAGCTTCATGATTCCAGGAGACCCAGTCGTTCCAGTTTCATGCGCAAACCGACCCGCGTCAAGCCGAGCTCTGCGGCGATGCGCGACTTGTTGCCGCGATGACGCGCGAGCGCCTCGCGCAACACCTCGGTCTCGAAGGCCGCCAGGCGTTCCTTGAGCGTGCCAAGCTCGCCACCGGCCGGGCGCGGCGCCTGAATCGCATGCAAGCGGGGCGAGAGGAGCTCGGGGCCCATTTCATCTTCGCGCGCCAGCGCCAGCGCGCGGCGCACTTCGTTGGCGAGCTCGCGCACATTGCCCGGCCAGCGGTAGCGACACATCAGTTCGAGCGCGGCATCGGAAAACCGCCGTCCGCTCACACCCGACTTTTGCAGCAGGGCCGTGACCAGCAGCGGAATGTCTGCCGGCCGTTCGCGCAAGGGCGGCAGCGTCAGCGTGATGCCGGCGAGGCGGTAATAGAGATCCTCACGGAAGCGGCCGGCGAGCACGTCGGCCTCCAGATCGCGATGGGTCGCCGTGATGATGCGCACATCGACGCGCACCGACCGGCTACTGCCCACCGGCCGCACTTCTCCTTCCTGCAAGGCGCGCAGGAGCTTCACCTGCATCGCCGGCGAGGTATCACCCACCTCGTCGAGAAACAAGGTGCCCCCGTCGGCCTGCTGAAACAGGCCGACGCGATCCTCGTAAGCGCCGGTGAATGCGCCCTTCTTGTGGCCGAAGAGTTCCGCTTCGAGCAGGGTATCCGGCATCGCGGCACAGTTTTCGACCACGAAGGGACCCTCGGCGCGCGCACTGGCGTGGTGCAGCGCACGCGCCAAGAGCTCCTTGCCGGTGCCCGATTCGCCCTGCAGCAACACGGGCAGATCATGCGGGGCGATGCGCCGCGCCAGCTCGCAGACCGCATCGAGCGGGCTACCCGGCGCACGGATCAGCGCCTCGAAACTATCGCGCGCCGCAAGCTGCCGTCGCCGGGTCGCCACCCGCGCCGCGAGCTCATGCGGGCTCTCGCGCAGCTCGATCGACAGGCGCTGGTTTTCCTGCTGCAGGCGCCATATCTCGGCGGCGCTCTTCAGCGTCAGCAGCAACTGATCCGGATGCCAAGGTTTGAGCAGGTATTGCCAGATGCCGGCCTCGTTGATGCCGGCGATGATGTCTTCCACCTCGGCGTAACCGGAAAGGATCATCCGCACCGTATCCGGCCAGCGGCTGCGCACGCGCTTCAAGAATTCGACCCCGGTCAGGTCCGGCATGCGCTGATCGCACAGCACGATCTGGACGAATTCACGCTCCATCACGGCTTCCGCTTCCGCTGCGGAAGCAGCGGTGAGCACCTCGAAATTCTCATCGAGCGCGCGGCGCAGGGCTTCGAGCGAACGCGGTTCGTCATCGACGACCAGCACGACGGGCAACGCTGCAGGCGGTGGAGTCATCGTTGCTCAACGAACAGCCATGATTCATGAACCCCCACGGAGGATGAAACCGGTGCGCCGTTCGGCTCATGGTTCGCGCATGGGGCGGCCGTAGGGTTCGGGCGCGGGACAGCCACAACTCGGCTTGCCGCGAACAAGTGACATTCTTCCCCGCGCCCTTCACCGACGGCCGCCGACATGCGCTCACAAATCCCCTCACGGCCCACCGGTTTCCCTCCTTGAATCTGGGTTGAATTCACATACGATGCCGCGCCAAATGGCGCGGCGTCCAGGAATGCGGCGTCTTGGCGACGAAATGCCAGCGCGCCACATGGTAGCTCGGATCGAAGCCGTAAAAGTTGCGCCGCATCTGGGCGAGCTCCTCGGCGCGATAGGCGGCCAGCGGTTTGCGGGCCTCGTCGGCAGCGCGCCGCGCGCGCTTGGCGGCGATGCGCGCGGCAAAATCCTGCGCCAAGGCCGCGGCACGGCGCGCCACTTCGTCGCCAAATGTCGGCGCTGGCAGGACGGCATCGTAGAAGCCACACTCAACCGCTGCATAAGCCAGCATCGGCAAGCGATGGCGCATGATCGCCGCCGCACCCTCGCTGCCGACGCGCGGCGGCAACAGATAAGTCCAGAACTCCGAGCCAAAGAGATTGCCCATGTTCTTGTAATGCGGGTTGAGCACCACACCGTCCCTCACCCAAACCTCGTCGCAGGCGCGGGCGAGGAAACAGCCGCCCGCGCCGGCATTGCCAGAGAGCGCCGCGACCGTCAAATGCGATTCACAGCGGATGAGCGCTTCGGCGAGATCGTCGATGGCGTTGATGTTCGCCCAGGATTCATCGGCGGGGCTCGCCGCATGTTCGATCAGGTTGAGATGGATGCCATTGCTCCAAAAGTCGCGCCCGCCCATCAGCACGATGACGCGCGTCGGACGAGCCGTCGCCCACAGAAACGCCTCACGCAGACGCTCGCACTGCCGGGTGCTCATCGCGCCATTGTAGAAGTCGAAATGGAGGAAGCCGACCGCGCCATCCTCTTCGTAACGGATGTCCTGCCAGGTCGCATGATCGGCGCTCCACCAGCCAGCGAGCGGCAGCTCGGGCACGCCGGCAGCTTCGCGAGCGAAGGTCACCGTCGCCGGCAGCTTGATGCCCCCTGCTCGTTTCACATGGCCGATCCACACGGCGCCATCGACGGTGGCGCGACAAAGCGCCGTCTCGCGCCGGGCGATCACCGCACCGGGCTCGCCCTTGAGCCGCGTCTCCGGCCAGGCATCGTAAAGATGACAGGCGTGACCCAACAGGCTGTCCGCCACGCCGGGAAAACCGTCGGCCGCGTCGATCTTGCGCAGCACCGTTTGCATATCGTCGTTCTGCCAGTCGATCGCGCGATCCGCCTGCTTCATCAGCGGTCGTAGCCGCCCGCGC
The DNA here is from genome assembly GCF_004323595.1 of Sulfuricystis thermophila. Classification (GTDB taxonomy): domain Bacteria; phylum Pseudomonadota; class Gammaproteobacteria; order Burkholderiales; family Rhodocyclaceae; genus Sulfuricystis; species Sulfuricystis thermophila. Next base: position 711,886 of record NZ_AP019373.1, on the reverse strand, counting down.
GCGTTGGGCCACTCATGAAGCGGCGTCGGTTTCTCGCCCCGCTTGAGCCGTTCGAGCGCAGAAAGCACCGCCGTCACCGACGCCTCGGTGACTTCCTGGCGATAGAGGCTGGCCTTGCGAGCGCGCCGCATCGGAAAGCTCGCCGTCGCCCAGATCGGCCCGGCATCCATCTCGGCCTCGGCCTGCAACACCGTGACACCCCACTCGTTTTCACCCTCCTGGATCGCCCAATCGAGCGCCGAGGGGCCGCGGTCACCGACGATGCCGGGATGGACGACCCAGCACAGGTGATGGCGCCAGATCGATGCCGGAATCGCGCGCTTGAGGAAAGGCGCGAGGATCAGGTCGGGCTGCCAGAGCGCGACCGCCTCCTCGCTCACCGCATCGGCGATGTCGAATTCCACCGACACCTCGTGGCCGCGCGCAGTCAGTTCGGCGAACAAACGCTGAGTGAGGCTGTTGAAGCTGTGAGTGAGAAAAAGGACCTTCATCCCGCGATCTCTTCGCGATGGCGGCCATAGGTGTAGTAGGCGGCGCAGGCGCCCTCCGAACTCACCATGCAGCTGCCGATCGGATTCTCCGGTGTGCAGACGGTGCCGAACAGCTTGCAGTCGCGCGGCTCTTTCACGCCGCGCAGGATCGCACCGCATTCGCAGGCCTTGTGATCCGGCACGGGATGATATTCGAGCCCAAAACGGCGCTCGGCATCGAAATCCGCAAACGCCTGCCGGATCGCCAGCGCCGAATAGGGAATCGTGCCCATGCCGCGCCACTCGAAACTGCGCCGCAGTTCGAACACCTCGGCGACGAGCGCCTGAGCCTTGACATTGCCCTCGCGCGACACCGCGCGCGTGAATTCGTTCTCCACCTCGCAACGGCCCTCATTGACCTGGCGGATCAGCATCAGGATCGCCTGCATCACGTCGAGCGGCTCGAAGCCGGCGATCACCACGGGCTTGCGGTACTCCTCGGCGAAAAACTCATAGGGCCGACTGCCGATCACCGTCGACACATGCGCCGGGCCGACGAAACCGTCGAGCGGCACCGTGCCCCAGCGCCGCACCTCGGGCGATTCGAGGATGCTCATGATGGCGGAGGGCGTCAGCACATGACAGCAGAGCACGCTGAAGTTGTTCACCCCTTCCGCCGCGGCCTGCTTGATCACCACCGCCGTCGGCGGCGTGGTGGTCTCGAAACCAATGGCGAAGAACACCACCTCACGTTGCGGATTCTCGCGCGCGATCTTCAAGGCATCGGCCGCCGAATACACCATGCGGATGTCGCCGCCGTGCGACTTGGCTTTGAGCAAGGACAAACCAGCGGAGGCCGGCACGCGCAGACAGTCGCCATAACTGCAGAGGATGGCCTGATGTCTGAGCGCGAGTTCGATCGCCATGTCGATGCGACCGATCGGCAGCACGCACACCGGGCAGCCCGGTCCATGCACCATGCGCACGTTGGCCGGCAGGAGATCGGTGACGCCATAGCGCGAAATCGCGTGGGTGTGGCCGCCGCAGAATTCCATGAAGGCATACTGGCGCTCCGGCCGCGCCGCGGCGGCAATCGCCGCCGCAAGCCCCTTGGCGAGCTCACCGTCACGAAACTCGTCGATGTATTTCATGCGCTGCCCGCCGCGCCATCCTGCGCAGCCACCAGATCGCCCATCTCGGCGAACAGCGCGAGCGTCTTCTCGGCCTCTTCCGGATTCAGCTTGTTGAGCGCAAAGCCGACATGCACGATCACGTAATCACCGACCGCCACATCCTCCACCAAAGCAAGCGAAATGGCTTTCTTGACGCCGCCGAGATCGACGATGGCAGTCTCCGGATCGGGCATCTCGACGACGCGGGCAGGGATGGCAAGGCACATGGATCCACTCCAGGAAGCTTTTTGCCGATTCTAATCCGCCAACCTCAACACCACCGGCTGATGATCCGACGCGGTGCTGCCGAGATCGACCTCGACACCCGTCACCCGCTCGGCGATGTTTGCGCCGACGAAGAAGATGTCGTAGCAGGCCGGGGCTTCGACATAGCGCCGCTCATGGACGCCGAAAGTCGGCGCTGGCGGGGCGGCACCGTGCACGACGCTCCAGGCATTGACGAGTGCCGGCGCATCATGCGTCGCGGTGAGCGCTGCCTGCTCCGGCGCGCCGACCGGCGCGTTGAAATCGCCACAGATCACACAGCCCTCGCCGCGCGGCAGCACCGCGAACGGCGCGTCGGTATCCGCCGCGGAACGAGGCGAAACGGCATGGCGCCAGCCGGTATCGGCGATCGCTCGCAGCGCCGCACATTGCGCTGCACGCTGGCTCGCCGAGTAATACTCGAGATGCGTGGTGATCACGCGCAATGCGCCGCCGGGGAATTCCGGCGCCTCGATCACCGCTTCGACGGCGATGCGCTGCATGCTGGGCACTGCGGCTTCCGCCGGCCAGGGCAGGAGATGACGGAAAATTTGCAGCATGGGCCGCCGCGAGAGGATCAGGTTGCCAAACAGCCGCCGGCCGCCCAGACCGTCCGGCAAATCGCTGTCGGCGCCGAAGGCGGCCTCGTAACCAAGAAACAGGCCGCGCAGCACCGCGACCTGGTCGAGCTGACCCGGCGGCATCCCGGCCAAGCCAGGGTGATTCACCGCCACTTCCTGGAAGCAATAGACCTCGGCATCGAAGTTGCGCGCCTCCTCGGCGATGCGCGCCAGATCGACGCGGCCATCGAGCCCGCGGCCCCATTGGATGTTCCAGCTCAGGATGCGCATCGCCGTCCTTTCCCGAAAATGACACGAAACTGGATTATGCTAGCAGCCATGAACCGCCTCGACGCAATCGACCGGGTGCTTACCCGTCACCATCACGACGGCACTCGTCTGATGCAGATCCTGCGCGAAACCCAGGAAGCGCTGGGCTGGCTCGCGCCTGAAACCATCACCCGGATCGCCCAGGGCGTCGGCTGGCCGCGCGCCAAGGTCGAGGCCACCGCGGCGTTCTACAGTTTTTTCCATCTACGGCCGCGCGGCCAATACTGCCTGCTCTGGTCGGACAACATCATCGACCGCATGGCGGGCAGCCAGGACTTGATGCAGCGGCTGTGCGAAGCGCTGTGGCTCGAACCGGGACGGCTGTCCGAAGACGGTCTGGTATTCGTGCATACGACCTCGGACATCGGCATGGGCGACCAGGGGCCGGCCCTGCTGGTCAATTACCGCACCGTGACGCGGATGACGCCCGAGCGGGTCGACGCGATGGCTGCACTGATCCGCGACCGTGTGCCACTCGCCGAGTGGCCGGCGGAATGGTTCCGGGTGGAGGACAATCTGCGCCGCACTGGCCCCTTGCTGGGTGAGGCGTTCGTGCCGGGCGCGGCGCTTTCGGCAGCATGGGCGCGCGGGCCCGAAGCGCAGCTCGCCGAAATCGCCGCAGCGGGTCTGCGCGGCCGCGGCGGCGCGGGCTTTCCCACCGCACGCAAGTGGCAGGCCTGCCGCGATGCGCCGCTCGAAGCCGGCCAGACACGCGTCGTGGTCTGCAATGCCGACGAAGGCGAGCCCGGCACGTTCAAGGATCGCGTGTTGCTGAATTCCTATGCCGATCTCGTCTTCGAAGGCATGACGCTCGCTGCGTTCGTCGTCGGCGCGCGGCGAGGATTCCTCTATCTGCGCGGCGAATACCGTTACCTGCTCGAAGCCCTCGCAGCCGTCCTCGAACGGCGGCGCGCGCAGGGACTGCTCGGCAGAAAGATTCTCGGCCGGGATGGCTTCGATTTCGACATCGAGATCCACCTCGGCGCCGGCGCCTACGTCTGCGGCGAGGAATCCGCGCTGATCGAGTCGCTCGAGGGCAAGCCGGGCCGGCCGCGCCTGCGGCCGCCGTTTCCGGTGACGAAGGGCTACCTCGGTCAGCCGACGATCGTCAACAACGTCGAAACCTTCGCCTGCGCCGCGCGCATCGCGGAACAGGGCGCGGCCTGGTTCGCCGCGATCGGCACGCCGCAATCGACGGGCAGCAAGCTGCTGTCGATCTCCGGCGACGTCGCGCATCCCGGCGTCTATGAGTTTCCGTTCGGCGTCACGCTGGCCGAGGCGCTCGATGCCGCCGGCGTGAGAAACTGTGTGCAGGGCGTGCAGGTCTCCGGTCCTTCGGGAACGACCTTGAGCGGCGAGGAGCTCGACCGTCGGCTGTGTTTCGAGGACGTGCCCACCGCCGGCGCGCTGATGGTTTTCGATTGCACGCGCGACATGTTCGAGGTGGCGAGGAATTTCGCGCATTTCTTCGCCCACGAATCCTGCGGCTTTTGCACCCCCTGCCGTGTCGGCACGCAGATCAATGCCCGGCTGATGGACAAGATCGCCGCCGGCCGCGGTTCGCAATACGACCTCCAGGAACTGCCGCGGCTCCATCGCTTGCTGGCGGGCACCGCCCACTGCGGCTTGGGTCATTCGGCCTGCAATCCGATCTTCGAGACGCTGACGAAATTCCGCCCGGCGTATGAACGGCGTCTCAAATCGCTCGATTTCGAACCGGCCTTCGATCTCGATGCGGAACTGTCCCAGGCGCGCCAGATGACCGGCCGCGACGATGCCGGCGCGCACCTTGCCGAAAGCTGAAACGATGGCGAATGCAGAGCGCTTTTTCCTCGACGGCGTGGCGGTACCCTTCACCCCCGGACAGACCCTCCTGCAGGCGGCTCACGCCGCCGGGCGCTACATTCCCCATCTGTGCTGGCATCCGGACTACAAGCCGCATGGCTCGTGCCGGCTGTGCACGGTGAGCATCGGCGGCCGTCTCGTCTCGGCCTGCACCACGCAGGCCATGAACGGCATGGAGGTCGCCAACCGTACCCCCGAGCTCGATGAACAGCGCCGCATGCTATTGCAGATGCTGTTCGTCGAGGGCAACCATTTCTGCCCTTCCTGCGAGAAAAGCGGTCAATGCCTGCTGCAGGCCACCGCCTACGAGCTGGGCATGATGGGGCCGCATTTCGATCATTTCTATCCCAACCGGCCGGTCGACGCCTCGCATCCGGACGTGCTGCTCGACTTCAACCGCTGCATCCTCTGCTCGCTCTGCGAGCAGGCCTCGGCGCGCGACGGCAAATTCGTCTTCGTGATGGGCGGACGCGGCATGCGTGGCCGCAAGGTGATCATCAACAGCGCATCCGGGCGGCTCGCCGACACCGATTTCGCGCTCACCGACCACGCCGCGAACGTCTGCCCGGTCGGCGTGATCCTGAAAAAGCGCGTCGGCTTCGGCGTCCCGTATGGCCAGCGCAAATACGACCTCGCCCCGGTCTCGCTTGCGCACCCAGAGGAGGAAAAACGGTGAACGACACCCGCAAGCTGCGTGTCGCGACCACCTCGCTGGCCGGTTGTTTCGGCTGCCACATGTCGTTGCTCGACATCGACGAGCGGTTGTTCACGCTCCTCGAACTGGTCGAGTTCGACCGCACACCGCTCACCGACATCAAGCGCTGCGGCCCCTGCGATCTCGGCATCATCGAGGGCGGTGTGTGCAACGCGGAAAACGTCCATGTGCTGCGCGAATTCCGCAAGAACTGCAAGATCCTCGTCGCCGTCGGCGCCTGTGCGGTGAATGGCGGTCTGCCGGCGCAGCGCAACCATCTCGACCTGCGCGACATCCTCGAAGCGGTCTATGAAACCGAAGGTGGGCTCGCCCGCGGCGCACACATTCCGAACGATCCCGAACTGCCGCTGCCGCTCAACCAGGTGCACCCGATCCACGAAGTGGTGAAGGTCGATTACTTCCTGCCCGGCTGCCCCCCATCCGGTGATGCGATCTGGAAATTCCTCACCGACCTGATCGCCGGACGCACGCCGACATTGGGACACGGCTTGCTGCACTATGACTGACGCCCCACTCAAACGCATCGCCATCGATCCGCTCTCGCGCGTCGAAGGGCACGGCAAGGTGACGCTGCTGCTCGACGAGCACGAGCGCGTGTGTCAGGCACGGCTGCACATCGTCGAATTCCGCGGCTTCGAGAAATTCATCGAAGGGCGCCCGTATTGGGAAGTGCCAGTGATGGTCGAGCGCCTGTGCGGCATCTGCCCGGTCTCGCACCATCTGGCCGCCGCCAAGGCGATGGACATGATCGTCGGCAGCCGCATCCCGCCGACCGCCGAGAAGATCCGCCGCCTGATGCACTATGGCCAGATCCTGCAATCGCACGCGCTGCATTTCTTCTATCTCGCCTCGCCCGACCTGCTGTTCGGTTTCGATGCCGAGAGGGCGAAGCGCAACATCGTCGGCCTGGCGGCCAGCCATCCCGAGATCGCCCGCAAAGGCGTGCTGATCCGCAAATATGGCCAGGAAGTGATCCGCCTGACGGCCGGCAAACGCATCCACGGCACCGGCGCCATCCCCGGCGGCGTCAACAAATCGCTCAGCCAGGACGAACGCGCCGCGTTGCTCAAAGACATCTACACCATCATCGGCTGGTCGCGTGAGGCCGTCGAGCTCGTCAAGCGCCTGTTCGAAACCCATCGCGAGCACTACCGCGATTTCGCCCGTTTTTCCGCGCCGGCGATGAGCCTCGTCGCCCCTTCGGGGGCGATGGACCTCTATGAGGGCGGACTCCGTGCGCGTCTGAGCAATGGTGCGACACTGTTCGATCATGCCGACTACCGGCGCTATTGGGAGTTCATCGGCGAAGACGTGAAACCCTGGAGCTACATGAAATTCCCCTTCTTCAAGGCCCTGGGCGATGCCGAGCGCGGCTGGTACCGTGTCGGGCCGCTGGCGCGCGTCACGCTCTGCGACTTCATCCCGACGCCGCTGGCCGACCACGAACGCCGGGAATTCCTCGCCTTCGACGACGGTCGGGCCGCCGGCGCCACGCTGGGCTACCACTGGGCACGCATGATCGAAATGCTCCATGCCGCCGAGACCATCAAGGAACTGCTCCACGACGAGGACATCTGCGGCAAGGAATTGCTGGCCAGCGGCGAGCGGCAGGAGCGCGGCGTCGGCGTGATCGAAGCGCCGCGCGGCACGCTGATCCACCACTACCGCGTCGATGAAAACGATCTGGTGATCCGCGCCAACCTGATCGTCTCGACCACCCACAACAACCAGGCGATGAACGAGGCGATCCTTGCCGTCGCCCATCAGTATCTCGACGGCCAACAGATCACCGAAGGCCTGCTCAATCACGTCGAAGTCGCGATCCGCGCCTTCGATCCCTGTCTGTCCTGCGCGACCCATGCGCTGGGCCGGATGCCCCTCGAAGTGGAAATCCTCGGCGCTGACGGCACGGCACGTGAGCGGCTGGTGCGCGATCCGCTTGGCCGTTGTTTGCACCCTTGACCGCGCCCATCCTGATCTTTGGTTGGGGCAATCCTTCGCGCGGCGACGATGCGCTGGGGCCCATGCTTGTCGAGCACATCGAAGCGCTGAGACTGCCAGGGATCGAGTGTCTCACCGACTTTCAACTGCATCCGGAGCACGCGCTCGATCTCGCCGGCCGGGAGCGCGTGTTGTTCGTCGATGCCAGCATCACGGCCACGGCGCCTTACGCCGTCGAGCGCCTGACCTCGGCCCCGGCCGTGGCACCTGACTTCACCCATGCCCTCGATCCGTATGGCCTGCTACGCGTTTATGAAGATTTTTACGGCACCCCGCCACCGCCCTGCTTTCTGCTGCAGATCCGCGGCGAGTCCTTCGCGCTGGGTGCCCCTTGTTCGGCGGCTGCGCTGCGTCACCTTGCCGCAGCGCTGCAATGGGCTACGAAATGGTTAAAATAACTACGAGTCAACTTTTTCTTCGCTGGAGAGTTATCGATAGCGAAGTTTTCGTGCAACTCACAACCCTTCGTCACTAAAAGGAAACCACCATGAATAAATCTCTCCTCCTCGTTACCCTGACTGCTCTGGCCCTGGCCGCCTGCGGCAAGACTGAAGCTCCGCCTGCCCCGGCCCCCGCGCCTGCTCCGGCTCCGGCCGCTGCTCCGGCACCCGCCCCGGCTCCGGCTGACGCCGCCAAGCCCGCCGAAGGCGCTGCGCCTGCCGCCGCTCCGGCCGATGCCGCCAAGCCCGCCGAAGGTGCTGCCCCGGCTGCCGCTCCGGCCGACGCCGCCAAGCCCGCCGAAGAGAAGAAGTAATTCTTCGGTCGCTGCGCCTCGCACGAGGCGCAGCAGCAAAAAGGCCAGCCCGCGGGCTGGCCTTTTTGCATTTCGAAATCTGGCGATTACTTCTTCTTTGCGGCCTTCTTGCCTGCAACGGCGGCCTTGAAGCTGGCGCCCGCGGTGAACTTCGGCACCGTCGTGGCGGGAATCTTCAACGGAGCGCCCGTCTTCGGGTTCTTGCCAGTACGCGCAGCGCGTTTGGCCGGTTTGAAGGTGCCGAAACCGACGAGGGTGACGGTCTCGCCTTTGGCAACCGCCTTGACGACGGCATTGATGGCGGCGGACAGGGCACGGTCGGCTGCAGCCTTGGAAATGTCGGCGGCTTTCGCGGTGGCTTCGATCAGTTCGGATTTGTTCATGGGCATGCTCCTCGTGTTTGTGTGGGTTGATGTGCGGTTTGAAAAACCGTGCCAGCTTACCTAAAGCTTATTCCCTTGAAAAGCATTATTTTTGGTGCCGAGAGAGGGACTCGAACCCTCACAGTGTCACCACCGGCGGATTTTGAGTCCGCTGCGTCTACCGATTCCGCCATCTCGGCAAAGATGGACTTTCATTTTATCGTTCAAAATCCGCCGCGGATTTTGGCTTCGGCCGCGCGGCTCACGCCGCGCTTAACGTTCGCTTTGCTCACGTTAGCCTGAACCGGCGATGCCGGTTGTGAGTCCGCTGCGTCTACCGATTCCGCCATCTCGGCCATTCGAAGCCGCGCAACGTAGAATGCTGCGCCGCCACTCGAAGTGCGTGCATTATCCGCAAAACCCAGACTTCCCGCAACCGATGCCCCTCACTCTCGACGATTTCGATTACCCGCTGCCGCCCGAACTGATCGCCCAGGCGCCTTTACCCGAGCGCAGCGCGAGCCGGCTGCTGTGGCTACACGGCAAAGCCATCGAGGATCGTCAGTTCCGCGATTTGCCGGAACTGCTCGCCCCCGGCGATCTCCTGGTGATGAATGACACCCGGGTGCTGCATGCCCGCCTGTTCGGGCGCAAGGCGACGGGCGGGCAGGTCGAGGTGCTCATCGAGCGCGTCTTGGCCGAGGATGAAGTGCTCGCGCAAGTGCGCGCCAGCAAGCCGCCCAAGACGGGTGGCCGACTGCATCTGGAAGAGGCGTTCGAAGTCGAGGTGCTGGGTCGCGAGGGCGAGTTCTACCGCCTGCGCTTGCCGGGCGATGCGGTGGAACTGATCGAACGGCACGGCCGGCTGCCCCTGCCGCCTTATATCGAACGCGCGGCGGCGGACCCGGATGAAGAGCGTTACCAGACCGTCTATGCCCGCGAGCACGGCTCGGTCGCCGCGCCGACCGCCGGATTGCATTTCGATGCGCCGCTCCTAGAACACCTGCGCGCGCGCGGCATTGGCATCGCGCATGTCACGCTGCATGTCGGCGCCGGCACCTTCCAGCCAGTGCGCGTCCACGACATCAGCGCGCACAAGATGCACAGCGAGCGCTATCACGTGCCGCAGGCGACCGTGGATGCGATCCTCGCGACTCAGGCGCGCGGCGGGCGCATCGTCGCCGTCGGCACGACGACGTTGCGCACGCTCGAATCCGCGCTGGACGCCAATGGCCGGCTGAAAGTCGGCGCTGGCGAGACGGCACTGTTCATCACGCCGGGCTTCCGTTTCCGTGTCGTCGACCGGCTGATCACCAATTTCCACCTGCCGAGATCGACGCTCTTGATGCTCGTCTCGGCTTTCGGCGGCATGGCGGCAATCCGCGCCGCCTACCGTCACGCGATCGCCCATGGCTACCGTTTCTTCAGCTATGGCGATGCGATGCTGATCGACCGTCACGATGAAATTTGACCTCCTCGCCACCGACGGCCTCGCCCGCCGCGGGCGTTTGACGCTCGCCCACGGCACCGTGGAGACGCCGGTGTTCATGCCAGTGGGCACCTATGGCAGCGTCAAGGCGATGGCGCCGAACGAGCTCGTCGAGATCGGCGCGCAGATCGTGCTCGGCAACACCTTCCATCTCTGGCTGCGGCCGGGGCTCGAGGTGATCCGCACCCATCGGGGACTGCACCGCTTCATGGGCTGGAAACGACCGATCCTCACCGACTCGGGCGGCTTCCAGGTGTTCTCCTTGGGCGAATTGCGCAAGATTACCGAGGAGGGCGTCAAGTTCGCCTCGCCGATCGACGGCAGCCGGCTCTTCATGCGCCCCGAGGATTCGATGCAGATCCAGCACGTGCTGAATTCCGACATCGTGATGATCTTCGACGAATGCACGCCCTACCCGGCCGACATGCAGCAGGCCGCCGAATCGATGCGCCTTTCCTTGCGCTGGGCGCGCCGTTCGCGCGCCGAGCACGATAGGCTTGGCAACACCAATGCCCTGTTCGGCATCGTTCAGGGCGGCATGTTCGAGAGCCTACGGGACGAATCGCTCGCCGGGCTGCTGGAAATCGGCTTCGATGGCATGGCGATCGGTGGTCTGTCGGTCGGCGAGCCGAAGGAGGATTTCGCGCGCATCCTGGCCCATACGGCGCCGCGCCTGCCCGCCGACAAACCGCGATATCTCATGGGCGTGGGCACACCCGAAGACATCGTCTTTGCCGTCGGTCAGGGCATCGACATGTTCGACTGCGTGCTGCCGACGCGGAACGCGAGGAACGGCCATTTGTTCACGCGCTTTGGCGACATCCGCATCAAGAATGCGCGCTACAAGAACGACACGCGGCCGCTCGATGAGACCTGCGACTGCTATTGCTGTCGCCATTTCAGCCGCGCCTATCTGCACCATCTGCATCGTTGCCATGAGATCCTCGGTGCACGGCTCAACACGATCCACAACCTCCACTACTACCAGACCTTGATGTGCGAGCTGCGCGAGGCGATCGCCACCGGCAGCCTGGCGAGCTTTGCCCACCGTTTCGCCGCAGAGCGGAACAGCGGATGCGTATAATCCCCCTCATTTCAAAGGAGTGATTCAAACATGCTGATTGCCAATGCTTATGCCCAAGCCGCGCAAGGCGCTGCCCAGGACCCGACCGGCGGGTTGATGGGGCTGGCCCCGATCATCCTGATGTTCATCGTGCTGTGGTTCCTGATGATCCGGCCGCAGATGAAGAAGGCCAAAGAGCACCAGAAGCTGATCAGCGAGCTCGCCAAGGGCGACGAGGTGGTGACCCAGGGCGGCATCGTCGGCAAGATCACCAAGGTGGGCGAAAACTACGTCGCGATCGAAGTCGCCTCGTTGAAGGATGCCCCGGTCGAAGTGCAGATCCAGAAGCAAGCCGTCGCCGCGCTGTTGCCCAAGGGCACGCTCAAGACACTCTGATGAACAAATACCCCCTCTGGAAAAACGCCATCGTCATCGTGGCGTTGATCTTCGGCCTGCTCTACACGCTGCCGAACTTCTATGGCGAAGTGCCGGCCGTGCAGGTTTCCAGCGTCAAGGCAACGATCAAGGTCGATCAGAAACTGCAGGGCCGCATCGAAGAGATCCTTGCCGCATCCGGCATCCAGCCGACCGGGGTGTTCGCCGACCAGCACAGCATCCGTGTCCGCCTCAAGGATACCGAAACGCAGCTCAAGGCCAAGGATGCGATCGAAAAGGCGCTCAATCCCGATCCTGCCGATGCTTCCTACAGCGTGGCCTTGAATCTCCTCTCGGCCTCGCCGGACTGGCTGACCGCGATCCACGCGCTGCCGATGTATCTGGGCCTCGATCTGCGCGGCGGTGTACATTTCCTGCTGCAGGTGGATATGAAAGGCGCGATCACCAAGCGGCTCGACTCGCTCGGCGCCGATTTGCGCACCCTGCTGCGCGACAAGTCCCTCCGCCACGGCGGCATCGCGCGTGAAGGCAATCAACTGGTGATCCGCTTCCGCGATGCCGAGACGCGCGACAAGGCGCGCGCGGTGATCGCCGACAACCAACCCGATCTCGACATCATCGACGCGCAGGAAGGCGCCGACTTCAAGCTGGTGGCGACCCTGAAGCCGGCGGCGCAAAAGCGCATCCAGGAATTCGCCATCAAGCAGAACATCACCACGCTCGCCAACCGCATCAACGAACTCGGCGTGGCCGAACCGGTGATCCAGCAGCAGGGCGCGGATCGCATCGTCGTCCAGCTGCCGGGTGTGCAGGACACCGCCAAGGCGAAAGACATCCTCGGCCGCACCGCGACGCTGGAAATCCGCATGGTGGACGACGAAGCCAGCGCCAACCCGGCCGTCATGGAGCTGGCTGCCCAGGGCCAGCCGCCGGCGGGCACCGATTACTACATCGAGCGCGGTGGCCGCGGCCTGCTGGTGAAAAAGCAGGTCGTGCTCACCGGCGACCGTCTCACCGATGCCCAGGCCGGCTTCGATTCCCAGACCCATGAACCTGCGGTGCACCTCACCCTCGATGCCGCCGGTGCGCGCATCTTCAAGGACGTGACGCGTGAGAACGTCGGCAAGCGCATGGCGATCCTGCTGATCGAGAAGGGCAAGGGCGAAGTCGTCACCGCGCCGGTGATCCGCTCCGAGATCGGCGGCGGCCGGGTGCAGATTTCCGGCCGCATGACGACGACCGAGGCGAGTGACGTCGCACTGCTGCTGCGTGCCGGGTCGCTCGCCGCGCCGATGGAGATCGTCGAAGAGCGCACCATCGGCCCCTCCTTGGGCGCCGACAACATCGCCAAAGGCATGCACTCCACGCTGTGGGGCTTCCTCGCGATCGCCGCATTCATGATCGCCTACTACCACCTGCTCGGCCTGGTCTCGGTGATCGCGCTGACCGCCAACCTGCTGTTCCTGGTCGCCCTGCTCTCGCTCCTGCAGGCCACGCTGACCCTGCCCGGCATCGCCGCGGTGGCGCTGACGCTCGGTATGGCGATCGACGCCAACGTACTGATCAACGAGCGCATCCGCGAGGAACTCAGGAATGGCGTCACGCCGCATGCCGCGATCGCCGCCGGTTATGAACGCGCCTGGGGCACGATTCTCGACTCGAACATCACCACGCTGATCGCCGGCGTCGCGCTCCTGATCTTCGGCTCCGGCCCGGTGCGCGGCTTTGCCGTGGTGCACTGTCTCGGCATCCTGACCTCGATCTTCAGCTCGGTGGTGGTCTCGCGCGCGCTGGTCAACTGGATCTACGGCGGGCGCAGGAAGCTCGATTCCATTAGCATCGGCCAGGTCTGGAAACCGGGCATCGAAACCAAGTAAGGGGAAACGCGCATGGAATTCTTCCGCATCAAGAAAGACATCCCCTTCATGCGCCATGCGCTGGTGTTCAACATCATCTCGTTGATCACCTTCGTGCTGGCGGTGTTCTTCCTCGCCACCAAGGGCCTGCATCTGTCGATCGAATTCACCGGCGGCACGCTGGTCGAGGTGGGCTATACCCAGCCCCCCGACCTCGACAAGATTCGCCAGCGGCTCGAAGCCGACGGCTTCACCGATACCCAGGTGATCAACTTCGGTTCCGCACGCGACGTGCTGATCCGCGTGCCCTTGAAGGCCGGCGAAAGCGCCAAAGTCAGCGAACGTGTCAAGACGAGCCTCGATGCGCTGGGTGACTCGCCAACCATCAAGCGTGTCGAGTTCGTCGGTCCCCAGGTCGGCAAGGAGCTCGCCGAGGATGGGGCAATGGCCCTGATGCTGGTCGTGATCGGCATCGTCGTCTATCTCGCGTTCCGCTTCGAGTGGCGCTTCGCCGTCTCGGCGATCATCGCCAATCTGCACGACGTGGTGATCATCCTCGGCTTCTTCGCCTTCTTCCAATGGGAATTCTCGCTGCCGGTGCTGGCCGCGGTGCTTGCCGTGCTCGGTTACTCGGTGAATGAATCGGTGGTGGTCTTCGACCGCGTGCGCGAAACCTTCAAGAAGCAGCGCGGCCTGACGACGCCCGAAGTCATCAACCATGCGATCACCAGCACCATCTCGCGGACGATCATCACCCACGGCTCGACGCAGATGATGGTCACCTCGATGCTGATCTTCGGCGGCCCGGCGCTGCACTACTTCGCGCTGGCGCTGACCATCGGCATCCTGTTCGGCATCTACTCATCGGTGCTGGTCGCCAGCCCCCTGGTGATGTGGCTCGGCGTGACGCGCGAACAGTTCGTCAAGCCGAAGAAGGAAAAGCCGGCGGGAATGACCGAAGATGGCGCCTGCGTCTGACGGCATGAGGGCCTATGTCTGGGACCTACCGACACGGCTGTTCCACTGGCTGCTGGTGATCTGCGTCGTCGCCGCCTTCGTCACCGCGAAGATCGGCGGCGGCTGGATGGTCTGGCACGGCCGCCTGGGGCTCGCCATCCTCGGCCTCGTCGTGTTTCGCATCGTCTGGGGCTTTGTCGGCTCTACCTATGCGCGCTTTGCCACTTTCGTGCGTGGACCGGTGGCGATTCGCGCCTATCTCGCGGGAAAGTGGCAGGGACTCGGGCACAACCCGTTGGGCGCGCTCTCCGTGCTCGCCCTGCTCGGCTGCCTTGCCTTGCAGGCAGGCACCGGCCTGTTTGCCAACGACGACATCGCCTTCGAGGGCTATCTCTACCCGCTGGTCGGCAGCGCGCTATCCACCCGCCTCACAGGCATCCATCAACTGCTCGAAAAAGGGCTGCTGTTCTTGGTCACATTGCACATCGGCGCGATCGTTTTCTACGCCCGGGTGAAGCAACAAAACCTCGTCAAACCCATGCTCACCGGCTGGGCCGAAGGCCAATCCGGCGAATCGGCAAGGGGCGGCGGCATCGCCGCTTTCATCGTCGGGCTGCTGATTGCCTTGGCTGCCGTCTGGGCGGCATCTGGGGTCTGGCTGCCGCCACCAACCACAGCGCCCGCCGGACAAACTGCCCCAGACTTTTGAAAGTCGGCGCTGCGAGGACGGCACCAAACAAAACGGCCGCCCGCAGGCGGCCGCTGGGGCGAAGAAATCACGCCCTCTCAGTCTTCGTCCTTTCTGAACTTGTCATGGCAAGCCTTGCAGGCTTCGCCCAGCTTGCCGAACTGGGCCTTGACCGCCGCGGCATCGCCAGTAGACGCCACCTTGGCCATCTCGTTGGCCTGCTGACCGAAGTTCTGGGCGATCTTGCCCAGTTCCGGACTACCGAAGAACTCGGACTTGAGGCGGGTTTCCTTCCAGCCCTTACCCTTGTCCGAGCCCGGCTGGTAGAGCGCGCCCATCTTCGAGTTGGCGATCGCCTGGATCACGTTGGCGGCCTCGATCACCTGCTCCTTGTTGAACGTGCCTTCGACATTGGCCTTGATGCGCGCCATGCTCCAGGCCATCGTGTGATAGGCCGACTGCCGCCAGCGGATCTGGTCTTCCATCTTACCGACGACCTGGGCAGTGGCGGAGGCGGCAATGGCGGCCAGCGCCATGCCGGTGACGAGTGTTTTCATTTTCATACGATCTCTCCTGTGGTGGTTGTAACGGCGGGATGATTGTATGTCATTCGCCCGTGGCGAACACCTGCTTGACACGCAGCTGGCCGCCCTCTGTGACAAGCGTCACCAAACGGTCGATGTTCGGATGCTTGCCTGGATGGACGCGTGCATCCTCGGCGTGCTCGGCGTAGAGCTCCAGCCCCTTCTTCGCCGCTTCGGGCGTGATCGCGCCATAGAGCTGCGCGAGATGGTTATAGACCGCCAGCGAACCGCTCTGGCCCGGCTTGTTCTCGATCGTGGCGACGAGGTTACCTTGCCGGTCGAAGAGCTGCAGCGCCGCCAGATGCGAAACCTTCGGCAGCTGCTTCAGGTTGTCGGCAAAGGCCATTCAAATCCTCTTCGCCAGCTCGGCGGCCTTGCCGATGTAGCTCGCCGGTGTCATCTTTTTGAGCCGCGCCTTCTCGGCATCGGGGATCGCCAGCCCGTCGATGAAGGCTGCCAGCGCCTCCGGCTCGATGCCCTTGCCGCGCGTCAGCTCTTTGAGCTGCTCATAGGGATTGGGCACGCCATAGCGGCGCATCACCGTCTGCACGGGTTCCGCGAGCACTTCCCAGCAGGCATCGAGGTCTTCCTCGAGGCGCTGCGGATTGGCTTCGAGCTTGGCCAAGCCACGCAGTGTCGAATCGTGCGCCAGCACCACATAGCCGAACGCCACACCCATGTTGCGCAGCACGGTGGAATCGGTGAGATCGCGCTGCAGCCGCGAGATCGGCAGTTTTTCCGCGAGATGACGCAGGATCGCGTTGGCCAGGCCGAGATTGCCTTCGGAATTCTCGAAGTCGATCGGGTTCACCTTGTGCGGCATCGTCGAGGAGCCCACTTCGCCGGCCTTGGTCTTCTGCTTGAAGTAACCGAGCGAAATGTATTGCCAGATGTCGCGGTCGGCGTCGATCAGGATCGTATTGCAGCGCGCGATCGCGTCGAAGAGTTCCGCCATCGCGTCGTGCGGTTCGATCTGGATCGTGTAAGGGTTGAATTCGAGGCCGAGCGACTCGATGAAATCGCGTGCGATCGCTTCCCAGTCGAGGTGGGGATAGGCGGCCAGATGGGCGTTGTAGTTGCCGACCGCACCGTTGAATTTGGCCATCATCCGCACGCTGGCGATGCGTTCCCTGGCACGCATCAGCCGCGCGGCGATGTTGGCCATCTCCTTGCCGAGTGTGGTCGGGGAAGCCGGCTGCCCGTGGGTACGCGAGAGCATCGGCAGCTCGGCCAGCGCATGGGCGAGCTCGCGGAAGCGCTCGATCACCCGATCCAGCCCGGGCAACAGAATGTCGCGGCGCGCATCGTTGAGCATCAGCGCATGCGAGGTGTTGTTGATGTCCTCCGAGGTGCAGCCGAAGTGGATGAACTCGGCAACTTTCATCACTTCCGCGTTGTCGCGGAACCGCTCCTTGAGCCAGTATTCGACTGCCTTGACGTCGTGGTTGGTGACCGCCTCGATCTTTTTCACCGCCTCGGCATCGCTGACCGCAAAACCGGAAGCGACCAGATCGAGCTCGGC
Source organism: Sulfuricystis thermophila (assembly GCF_004323595.1). Classification (GTDB taxonomy): domain Bacteria; phylum Pseudomonadota; class Gammaproteobacteria; order Burkholderiales; family Rhodocyclaceae; genus Sulfuricystis; species Sulfuricystis thermophila. The sequence goes on along the minus strand of NZ_AP019373.1, from coordinate 694,858 downwards.
GAGCGTCGCCGCGGAAAAGGGAGGCACTTCCTCGATGGCAGGATTGGCGGCCAGGGCCTTGAGCCATTCGATTTCGACCTTGATGCGGTTCTTGATCAGGCCGAATTCGGAGAAATGGGTGCGCAAGGGTTCGACCTTGGCGGCATAGCGGCCATCGAGCGGGGAAAGCGCCGTCAGGGCATGCAGCGCGGCAGTATGGGCATCGGCGACGTCGATTGGATTCATTTGGCAAGGCATGAGCGGTCAGGGTATCGGGCGGCGGTTGATTGCGCAATTTTATCAGCGCATAGCATCTGCGATTGCGTGAAACGGCTCGCGGAATGATACGATTCGACGCATTGCCTCGACATCCTCAGCCCATGAAACTGCTTGGATCGCTCTCCAGCCCGTATGTCCGCAAGACGCGCATCGTGCTCGCGGAAAAAAAGATCGACTGCGAATTCGTCATCGACAATGGCGGCCCCGATGGCAGCGGGTTGGCGCCGCACAATCCGCTGTGCCGCATCCCGGTGCTGCTGCTCGACGATGGCAGCAGCCTGTTCGATTCGCGCGTGATCGTCGAATATCTCGACAACCTGGCGCCAAACAATCGTCTGCTGCCGCCGCCCGGCCGCGAACGCACGCTGATCCGGCGTTGGGAAGCCCTCTGTGACGGCACGCTCGATGCCGCCGTCGCTGCGGTGATGGAAAGCCGCCGTCCGGAAGGCGAGAGCAGCGCCAGCTGGATCGAGCGGCAGCGCAAGGTGATCGACTTCTCCCTCGCCGCCTGCGCGCGCGATCTCGGCGAGCAAGCCTGGTGTCATGGCACCGCCATCACGCTGGCCGACGTCGCACTGGGCAGCCTGCTCGGCTACCTGTCATTCCGCTTTCCCGATCTCGACTGGCGCAGCCAATATCCGAATCTGGCGAAACACTACGACAAGCTGATGCAGCGGCCGTCGTTTGCCGAGACTGCGCCTACAGGATGATCCCGCCGCCCAGGCAGACGTTCGACTCGTAGAGCACCACCGACTGCCCCGGCGTCACCGCCCACTGCGGCGCGGCGAACACCACTTCGCATCGTTCGCTGTCGACACGCTCGACCTCGCAGGGCGCATCGGGCATCCGATAACGCGTCTTCGCGGAATAGACCCAGTGGGTATGCGGTGCGCGCCCGGAGACCCAGGACAGCTCGCCGGCGATCAGGCGGTTCGAGAGCAGCGCGGGATGGTCGTGGCCCTGCACGACATAGAGGATGTTTCGCTCGCGATCCTTCGCCGCGACGAACCAGGGTTCCTCGGCCGCGTCCTTGACCCCGCCGATGCCCAGACCTTCGCGCTGGCCGAGCGTGTAATACGCGACCCCTTGATGCTCGCCGACGACACGATCATCGTCGAGGCGGCGAATCTCGCCCGGCGTCTTGGGCAGATAGCGGGCGAGGAACTCGCGGAAGCGCCGCTCGCCGATGAAGCAGATGCCAGTGGAATCCTTCTTAGCGTAGTTGGCCAGCCCCGCCTGGCGCGCGATCTCGCGCACTTCGCGCTTGTAGAGGCCGCCCAGCGGAAACAAGGTCTTGGCCAGCTGCTGTTGGTTCAAGCGATAAAGGAAGTAGCTCTGATCCTTGGTGCCATCCTCGGCCTTCAAGAGCTGATACTCGCCGAGGAATTCGCGCACCTGGGCATAGTGGCCGGTGGCGATGTAGTCGGCGCCCAGCTTCAGGGCGTGGTCGAGAAAGGCCCTGAACTTGATTTCCGAATTGCACAGCACGTCGGGATTCGGCGTGCGGCCGGCCTGATATTCGGCGAGGAAATTGGCGAAGACACGCTCCCGATACTCGGCCGCGAAGTTGACCGCCTCGAGCTCGATGCCGATCACGTCGGCCGCGGCGGTGGCGTCGATCAGGTCCTGGCGCGACGAGCAGTATTCTTCGCTGTCGTCGTCTTCCCAGTTCTTCATGAACAGGCCGATCACCTCATGGCCCTGACGCTGCAAAAGCAGCGCGGCAACCGAGGAATCGACGCCGCCCGACATGCCGACGATGACTTTAGCCATAGTGATGAATCAGCTCGAGCGGGTAACGCCTGCCGGCCAGATAATCCCGGATGCATTGCAGCACCAGCGGGCTGCGGTGCCGGTCCTGGCAGGCTTCGATTTCCTCCACGGTCATCCAGACGGCGCGCAGGATGCCGGTGTCGAGCGGTCGTGCCGCATCGCGAGCGCCGACTTCTCCCGCGAAGGCAAAGCGCAGATAGGTGATGTCGCCCTGCGGACGCGGCCATTGATAGACGCCGACCAGCGCGGTCGGCGTGAAGGCATGGGCGGTCTCCTCCAGCGCCTCGCGCGTGCAGGCTTCGATCAGCGACTCGCCTTCGTCGAGATGACCGGCGGGCTGGTTGAAGCGCAAGCCCTCCGCCGTCTCCTCCTCGACGAGCAGAAAGCGGCCCTCCCGTTCCATCAGCGCGGCGACGGTGACATTGGGTTTCCAGATGCGATTCATGTGCCTCATTCTAGCGGCCAAGTTAGAATTACGGATCGTTTGAACATTCCGGAGATCGACCATGTCCATGGCAGACCGCGACGGCTTCATCTGGTACGACGGCAAACTCGTGCCCTGGCGCGAAGCCACCACGCACGTGCTGACCCATTCCCTGCACTACGGCCTCGCCGTCTTCGAAGGCGTGCGCGCCTACAAGACCGTCAATGGCACGGCCATCTTCAAGCTCAAGGAGCATACCGACCGGCTGTTCGATTCGGCGCACATCTACCGCATGCCGATGCCCTATGACAAGGAAACGCTGATGGCGGCGCAGAAGGAAGTCGTGCGTGCCAACGGGCTCGAATCCGCCTACATCCGGCCGATCGCCTTCTATGGCTCCGAGAAGATGGGCGTCTCGCCGATCGGCGCCAAGGTGCATGTCGCCATCGCCGCCTGGCCCTGGGGCGCCTATCTCGGCGAAGAAGGCCTGGAGAAAGGCATCCGCGTCAAGACCTCTTCCTACGCGCGCCATCACGTCAATGTCTCGATGTGCCGCGCCAAGTATTCCGGCACCTATGCCAATTCGATCCTCGCCAACGTCGAGGCGACCGAACACGGCTATGACGAAGCGCTGCTGCTCGACGTCGACGGCTTCGTCGCCGAAGGCCCGGGTGAAAACCTGTTCGTCGTCAAGAACGGCCAGATCTTCGAACCCGAGATCGCTTCCGCCCTGATCGGCATCACCCGTGCGACGATCCACACGCTCGCCCAGGAACTCGGCTACACGGTCGTCTCGAAGCGCCTGACGCGCGACGACATCTACATCGCCGATGAAGCCTTCTTCACCGGCACGGCCGCCGAAGTCACGCCGATCCGCGAGCTCGACGGCCGCACCATCGGCGCCGGCCGCCGCGGCCCGATCACCGAAAAGATCCAGCGCCTGTTCTTCGACGTGGTCGCCGGCCGCGTGCCGGCCCATGCCGACTGGCTCACCCCGGTTTGATTGCTCCTGGAGACGAGAAATGAGCGCCGTATTGGACGAAAAGACCCGCGAGGTCGCCGTCACCGCGCATGACCTGCCGCTCGCCTGCCCGCGTCCGGGCGCGCCGCTGTGGGCGCGCCATCCGCGCATCTATCTCGACGTGCTGAAAACGGGCACGGCGACCTGCCCCTACTGCGGCACGACCTACCGCTTCACAGGCGAGAAACCGAAGGGGCATCACTGAAGATCCTCATCGTCGCGCCGTCCTGGATCGGCGACACGATCATGATGCAGCCGCTCTTGATGCGGCTCAAGGCACGCGATCCGGCGGCCGAGATCCACGTCTTGGCGCCGGCCTGGAGCGCGCCGCTGCTTGGGCGCATGCCGGAAGTCGCTGCGGTGATCGAAAACCCCTTCCCGCATGGCGCCTTCGACTGGGCGGGCAGAAAGGCCCTGGGGCGCCGTCTCCAAGCCGCCGACTATGCCGCCGCCTATGTGCTGCCGAACTCATGGAAGTCTGCCCTCGTTCCCTTCTTCGCCAAAATTCCACAACGCATCGGCTACAGCGGGGAAGCCCGCTTCATCCTGCTCAACCGACGCTTGCCGAACAGCACGCTGCCGCGGCTCGTCGACCGTTATGCGGCGCTGGCCGGTGAATTCCCCGCTCCCACGCCCGAACCCCGCCTGGTCTCGACGCCGGAACAGCAACGTCAGGCGCGCGAGGCGCTCGGCCTGCCGCTCGATGCTCATCCCATCGTCTTCTGTCCCGGCGCGGAATACGGCCCGGCCAAGCGCTGGCCGGCGCACCATTTCGCCGCCCTCGCGCAGAAAATCGGCGCTGACGGAACGGCAGTCTGGCTCATCGGCTCAAAGAAGGATGCGCCGATCGGCGCCGAGATCGCCCGTTTGTCCCAAGGGACTGCGCTCGATCTGTGCGGCCGCACCACGCTCGAACAAGCGATCGACCTCATCGCCAGCGCGCGCGCCGTCGTTACCAACGATTCCGGCCTGATGCACGTCGCCGCGGCGCTCGACCGGCCCACCATCGCCCTCTACGGCTCGTCGAGCCCGACCTATACCCCGCCGCTCTCACGCCATGCGAAAATCCTGAGCCTTAAGCTCCCGTGCTCTCCGTGCTTCGAGCGCGAATGCCCGCTCGCGCCGCCGGACACGCTGCGCTGCCTCGAAGACATCTCACCGGAACACGTGCTCGCCGCATTGAACCGCTGATGCCCAAGAAACCGATCTTCACCTCGCCCCAGGAAGCCGAGGCCGCCTTCTACGAGGCGCTCGAGCGGGGCGATCTCGACGCGATGATGGCCGTCTGGTCGGAAGACGAAGAAATCGTCTGCGTGCATCCGGGCGGCCCGCGGCTCGCCGGCTATGCGCTGGTGCGCGAAGGCTGGCGTCACATCTTCGAAGGCGGCCGGCGGCTCAAAGTTCAGCTCTTGGCGCTCACCACGCTGCACAGCCCCTTCACCGCCGTGCATAGCGTCATCGAACAGGTCGCCGTGGTCGGCGAGAAACACCTCGCCGCACCGGTCGTCGCCACCAATGTCTATGTCCGGGGCGCATTGGGCTGGCGCATGATCGTGCATCACGCCTCGCCCGTGCCACCCTCCAGCATCGGCGATGCGCCGCAGGTGTTGCACTGACAGGAGATCCGATGACCATCGCCCCCGAAATTTTCAAGGCCTATGACATCCGCGGCATCGTCGGCCAGTCGCTCACCGCCGAGACGGCGCATCTCATCGGCCGGGCGCTCGGCACCGAGGCGCGTCATGCCGGAATGCGCGCGATCGTCATCGGCCGCGACGGCCGGCTCTCCGGCCCAGAGCTTGCTGCCGCGCTTGCCGACGGCATCATCAGCACCGGCACCGATGCGGTCGATATCGGCTGCGTGCCCACGCCGGTGACCTATTTCGCTGCCCACCATCTCGGCACGCAAAGCTGCGTCTCGGTCACCGGCAGTCACAATCCGCCCGACTACAACGGCTTCAAGATCGTGCTGGGCGGCGAGACGCTGGCCAACGAGCGCATCCAGGCCTTGCGGTGCCGTATCGCCAGCGCCGACTTTGCGACCGGCCGTGGCGTGCTGTGCCGCACCGACGTCAAATCCGCCTATCTCGAGCGCATCGTCTCGGATGTCAAGCTCGCCCGACCGATGAAGATCGTCGTCGACTGCGGCAATGGCGTCGCCGGAGAACTCGCGCCCGAACTGTTCCGGCGCATGGGCTGCGAGGTGATCGAACTCTTCTGCACGGTCGATGGCCGCTTTCCGAATCATCATCCCGACCCGTCGAAGCCCGAGAACCTGCGCGATGTGCAGCGCACGCTGCGTGACACCGATGCGGAGCTCGGGCTCGCCTTCGACGGCGACGGCGACCGCCTCGGCGTCGTCACCAAGGACGGCGAGATCATCTATCCGGATCGGCAGCTGATGCTGTTCGCCGCCGACATCCTCTGCCGCCATCCCGGCGCGACGATCATCTTCGATGTCAAATGCTCGCGCTGGGTGGCCGAATCGGTGCGCTTCCAGGGCGGCGTGCCGCTGATGTGGAACACCGGTCATGCACTGATCAAAGCCAAGCTCAAGGAAACCGGCGCGCCGCTCGCTGGCGAGATGAGCGGCCACATGTTTTTCAACGAGCGCTGGTATGGCTTCGACGACGGCCTCTACGCCGGCGCGCGGCTGCTGGAGATCGTCAGCCGCTGGCCGGATGCCAACTGGCCGCTGAAACACCTGCCGAATGCCCTGTCGACGCCGGAACTCAACCTGAAAATGAAGGAAGGCGAACCGCACCGGCTGATCGCCAAACTGAAGGAAGCGGCGCTCGAGAAGCGCGTGCTGAAGGACGCCCGCGAGTTGATCACCCTCGACGGCGTGCGCGCCGAATATGCCGACGGCTTCGGTCTGGCGCGCGCTTCGAATACCACGCCGGTCGTCGTGCTGCGTTTCGAGGCGGACGACGAGGCAGCGCTTTCCCGCATCCAGGCCGATTTCAAGGCGGCGCTTAAAGCCGTCTGGCCGGGGCTGGAAGTCGAGTTTGCCGCCAGCCATTGACGCCGCAGCGCCGAGCTCGTACCACTCACGATCAATGAAATGCGAACGCTCGAGGCCGGCTGCCCGGCGGCTCACGCCGACAAGGCGCTCTCGGAAAGAAAAGCCGCCGGAGCGGGTTTTCCCGGCCGGCGGCTTCCTGTATTCTCTGGTGCCCAGGAGAGGACTCGAACCTCCACGGTGTTACCCGCTAGTACCTGAAACTAGTGCGTCTACCAATTCCGCCACCTGGGCAAGGCGCGAAGCCGCGAATTCTAATGAAAAAACCGCCAATGTCAAAACCCGTCCAGCGTTCCGCTGCCAAACTCTCACACATCCGCCGTGCCGACCCGTTTCTCGAACGGGAGCAGGCCAAATACGAACACCCGCTGCCGAGCCGCGAATACATCCTGCAAACGCTTGCCGAGCAGGGTGTGCCGGTTTCCTTCGACCGGCTGTGCGAGCTGCTCGACATCGCCGCGCATGAGCGCGAAGCCTTCCAGCGCCGCCTCGGCGCGATGGCGCGCGATGCGCAACTGTTACAAAACCGCCGCAACGACTGGCTGATCCCGGACAAGGCCGATCTGCTGCGCGGCCGCGTGCAGGGACACCCGGACGGCTTCGGCTTTCTGGTGCGCGACGACGGCGGGCCGGACGTGTTCCTGCCGGAAAAGGAAATGAACAAGGTGCTGCACGGCGATCACGTCATCGCCCGCATCGTCGGCATCGATCGCAAGGGACGCCCCGAGGGCAAGATCGTCGAGGTCACCGAACGCGCCAACCAGCGCCTCGTCGGCCGCGTGCATGAGGAACACGGGGTGTTCTACGTCGTCGCCGAAAACCGGCGCATCAGCCAGGACATCCTGATCGCGCCGCCGGAAAAGGGCGACCGGAAAGCGCTGCGCCCCAAGCCCGGCCAGGTGGTGATGATCGAGATCGTCGAACAGCCGACCAAGGAACGTCAGCCGATCGGCCGGGTGACCGAAATCCTCGGCAATTACGCCGACCCCGGCATGGAAATCGAGATCGCGCTGCGCAAGCACGAGCTGCCTTTCGAGTTTTCCAAGCAGGCGCTCTCTGAGGCGAAGAAGCTGCCGGACACGGTGAGGAAGAGCGACTGGAAGGGGCGCGAAGACCTGACACAGCTGCCGCTCGTCACCATCGATGGCGAAACGGCCAAGGATTTCGACGATGCTGTGTATTGCGAACGCCAGGGCAAGGGCTTTCGCCTCGTCGTCGCCATCGCCGACGTTTCGCACTATGTGCAGGATGGCAGCGCGCTCGATGCGGAAGCCCGGGCGCGCGGCAACTCGGTGTATTTCCCGCGCCGCGTGATCCCGATGCTGCCGGAAAAACTCTCGAACGGCCTGTGTTCGCTCAATCCGCAGGTCGAACGCCTGTGCATGGTCTGCGACATGGCGATCTCGCCGACCGGCGCGATCAAGCACTACCGCTTCTACCCGGCGGTGATGTTCTCGCACGCGCGGCTCACCTACACCGAAGTCGCCGCCGCGCTGTATGACAAAGACAAGACGGCGCGACAGAAGATCGGGGAGCTTTTGCCGCAGCTCGAAGCCCTCGACGCGCTCTATCGCGTGTTGCAGAAGGCGCGCACGAAGCGCGGCGCGATCGACTTCGAAACGCTCGAAACGCTGATGATCTTCGACGACCACGGCAAGATCCTGCGCATCGAGCCTTACGAGCGCAACGATGCCCATCGCATCATCGAGGAGTGCATGCTCGCCGCGAACGTCTGCGCCTCGGAATTCCTCGAGGCGCACGAGCATCCGGCGCTCTATCGCATCCACGAGGGGCCGACGCCGGAACGCCTGGAGAAGCTGCGCGAATTTCTCGCCACCTTCGGCCTGCATCTCTGGGGTGGCGACGAGCCGCATGCGAAGGATTACGCTCGACTGCTCGACCGGATCAAGGATCGTCCCGACAAGCAGCTGTTGCAGACGGTGATGTTGCGCTCGCTCAAGCAGGCGATCTACAGCCCGGAGAACGTCGGCCACTTCGGTCTCGCCTACGAGAGCTACACGCACTTCACCTCGCCGATCCGCCGCTATCCGGATCTGCTGATCCACCGCGCCATCAAGGCGGTGCTGGCAGGACGGCGCTACGACAGCATCGACTGGGAAGCCGTGGGGCTGGCCTGCTCGGCCACCGAGCGGCGCGCCGATGAAGCGACGCGCGATGTCGAGAGCTGGCTCAAGTGCTGGTACATGCAGGACAAGATCGGTGAGGTGTTTACCGGCAGCATCTCGGCGGTGGTGCCCTTCGGCATCTTCGTCGCCCTCGATACCGTGTTCGTCGAAGGGCTGGTGCATGTCTCCGATCTCGGCCGCGACTATTTCCATTTCGACGAGAAGCAGCATGCGATGATCGGCGAACGCACGGGCATGCGCTACCGGCTCGCCGACCGTGTGCGCGTGCAGCTCGTGCGCGTCGATCTCGACCAGAACAAGATCGATTTCCGGCTCGCGGAGGAAAAGTGAATTTCGGTTACCCCAGCGCCAGCGACGCGACGCGCGCCCTGCTGCGCGCATCTTTGCGTGACCGCGCCGAGCAGTTTGCGATCTGGCTGCTCGAAGGCCGCATCAAAGACGTCTTTGCCGTCGTCGAGCGCATTCCCTCGGCGCTGGCGGATCTACTGCCGATCGTCGCCAATCCGGCGGCGAATCTCAACGTGCGCTTCGGCGCCAGCGCCGTGCTCGAACGTTACGCCGGCAAGCCGCCTCTGCAGGCCCTGATCCCGGCATTGGGGATGCTGACCGGCCACGGCGATGCGCGCGTGCGCGCCGATGCCTGTCATCTGCTGGGTCTCTCCGGCAGTCCGGCGGCGACCAAATACCTCGAGGCCCGGCGCGACGATCCCGACCCCGACGTGCGCGAGATCGTCGCCGAAAGCCTCGCAGAATTACAAAGCAAGGAGGAATGATCATGACCAGACTCGCCGAACTGCAACTGCGCTTCGCCGCCGCCGATTTCCTGAGTTTCAGCGAAATCGCGCCGGGATTCATCGTCATCGACGTCACCACGCCGTTTTCCGCGGCGCGCATCGCGCTGCAGGGCGCGCATGTGATGACTTGGCAACCGAAGGGCCAGAAACCCGTCATCTGGCTGTCGCAGGCCGCGAAGTTCGCGCCGGGCAAATCGATCCGCGGCGGCGTGCCGATCTGCTGGCCATGGTTCGGTCCGCATGCGACGGAAAGCGGCTACCCCGGCCATGGCTTCGCACGCACGATTCCCTGGCTGTTGCTCGAAGCGCACAGGCTGCCGGATCGCCGCGTGCGGCTGGTCTTCGAGCCGCAGCTCGACGAAACCTGCCGCGCCCAGTGGCCCCATGCCTCGACGGTACGCTTCACCGTCACGCTCGGCCAGGAACTCGTCGTCAGCCTGGCGACGACGAACACCGGCAGTACATCCTTCACCCTCGGCCAGGCCTTGCATACCTATTTCGCGGTCGGCGACGTGCACCGCATCGAGATCGCCGGGCTGGAAGGCTGCCGCTACATCGACAAGGTCGATGGCGGCAAACGCAAGAAGCAGCAGGGTCGGGTCACCATCGTCGGCGAAGTCGATCGCATCTATCTCGACACGGCCGGCTGCTGCGGCATCATCGACCCGGCCTGGAAGCGTACGATCCTGATCACCAGCACCGGCAGCCGTTCGACGGTGGTCTGGAATCCGGGCAAGGAAAAAGCCGCCAGGATGGGCGACTTCGGCAGGCAAGGCGAAGACCGCATGGTCTGCGTCGAGACCGCGAATGCCGCCGACGACGTGATCACGCTGGCCCCCGGTGAAACCCATCGCATGACCGCTCAATACCGCGTCATCGCGCATGGCTGACGACGCGCGCCTGATCTACGGCTTCCATGCCGTCACCGCGAAGCTCAGGCACGCGCCGGAGAGCATCCGCGAGCTCTACCTCGCCGCAGGCCGGCAGGATGCGCGCATGCGCGATCTGGTGCGGCAGGCCGAAGCATGCGGCGTGCGCATCAATCCCGTCGATACCGGCCGCCTAGACGCGCTGACGGGTCACGCCCGCCATCAAGGCGTGGTGGCGAAGGTCGCGGCGCAGCAGAAGTACCTGACGGTCGACGACGTGCTGGAAGGACTCAGCGAGCCGGCCCTGCTCTTGGTGCTCGACGGCATCACCGACCCGCACAATCTGGGCGCATGTTTGCGCGTCGCCGACGCGGCCGGCGCGCATGCGGTGATCGCACCGAAGGATCGCGCCTGCGGCCTATCCGCGACGGCGATCAAAGTCGCTTCGGGTGCTGCCGACACCGTGCCTTACATCGTCGTCACCAATCTCGCGCGCACGCTGCGGGAACTGAAAGAGCGCGGCATCTGGACGATTGGCGCCGCCGGCGAGGCGGAAAAAGACCTCTACGCGATCGACCAGAAGGAGCCAATCGCCTGGGTACTCGGTGCCGAAGGCGAGGGCTTGCGGCGGCTCACCCGCGAAACCTGCGACGAGCTGGCGAAGATTCCGATGTACGGCTCGGTCGAGAGTCTCAACGTCTCGGTGGCGGCAGGGATTTGTCTCTTCGAGGCGCGCCGGCAGCGGCGCTGAGACGACGGCAAGTGTTGGCCCAGAGATGAAACCCGGCTGGGCGGCAAGGCGATTTGCGAGCATTCGTCGGGCATCGTTGGCGCAGCGCACGGAAAAGCCGCCCGCTTGTCCGAGCAAAGCGAGTTGCGAGCGGCCCGGGCGCAAGCCTTACGAGGCCCCCGAATGCGAGCCATGAGCCGAGCTGCCCAACCGGGTTTCACTGATTTGAGTGGAGGTTTCACCAGAGCTTCCACCACGGCTCGGGCTTGTCGAGCCCGCGCTTGAAATACTCGCTGTCGGGGAAGTTCTTCTTCATCACGCGTTCGGCATCGTCGCGCAGATCGTTCATGCCGAGCGCATCGTAGGCCTTGACCATGATGAACAGCGCCTCCTCGATGGCCGGCGCGTCGGGGTAGGTCTTGATCGCGTACTGGGCGCGGTTGGCGGCGGCGACATAGGCGCCGCGTTTCAGGTAGTAACGGGCGGCGTGCACCTCGTGCGAGGCGAGCGCATTGACCAGATATGCCATGCGCAACGCAGCATCCTTGGCATACTTGCTGTCCGGAAAGCGGGTGACCAGCTCCTTGAACGCCGCAAAGGATTCCTGCGCCGCCTTCGGATCGCGCTCGCTCGGATCCTGCATGCTGACATGACCGAGCAGACCGAGGTCCTCGTTGAAATTGATCAGCCCCTTCAGGTAATACACATAATCGACATGGGGATGGTTCGGATGCAGGCGGATGAAGCGGTCGCAAGCCGCCAGGGCGAGCGCCTTCTCGTCCTGCTTGTAGTAGGCATAGGCGGTTTCGATCTGCGCCTGCTGCGCATAGCGGCCATAGGGATAGCGCGCTTCGAGCTTCTCGAAATACTTGACGGCCTTGTCATAGGCGCCGTCGGCCATCGCGCTCTTTGCCTCGGCGTAGAGCTTGTTGGCCGACCAGCCGGCCGTCTCATCGACCTGTTCGGGCAGCAGGCCACAACCGCCGCTGAAGGCGAGCAGAAACAGGACCAGCAGGGATAAACTGCGCATGATGAGCCAATCTCGGGAAGGCGGATGAGTCCGGTCGATTATAGCGAAATCACCCTGCCGGCCGACTGCGCGGGCCTGCGGCTCGACGCGGCGCTGGCGCGGCTGTTTCCCGAGCATTCGCGCAGTCGCCTGCAGGGCTGGCTGAAAAGTGGCGCGATCCTCCTCGATGGCCTGCCTGCCGATGCCAAACGCAAGGTGCATGGCGGCGAGCGCATCTTCTGTGCCGTCTTGCCAGCGCCGACTTCCGCGACAGTGGCCGAGGACATCCCGCTGCCGATCGTCTACGAGGACGACAGCCTGATCGTCATCGACAAACCCGCGGGTCTGGTCGTCCATCCCGGTAACGGCAACGAGCGTGGCACCCTGATGAATGCGCTGCTGCACCATGCGCCGCAACTCGCCGAAGTGCCGCGCGCCGGCATCGTCCATCGCCTCGACAAGGACACCTCCGGCCTGATGGTGGTGGCCAAGACCCTCGCGGCGCAAACCCAGCTCGTCCGCGCGCTGGCCGCGCGCCAGGTGCAGCGGCATTACCTGGCGCTGGTGCATGGTCAGGTCGCGACGGGAGGCAGCATCGATGCGCCGATCGGCCGGCATCCTGTGCAACGCATCAAGATGGCGGTGGTGAAACAGGGGGGCAAGGCGGCGCGCACGCACTACGCCGTGCGCGAACGCTTCGCGCGCGCAACGCTGCTCGAATGCCGGCTGGAGACCGGCCGCACGCACCAGATCCGCGTGCATATGGCCAGCTTTGGCCACCCGCTGGTCGGCGACCCCGTCTATGGCAAAAAGAAAAGCGGCAATGCGCTGCTCGACGCCTTTGGCCGCCAGGCGCTGCATGCTTATCGGCTTACGCTCGCGCATCCCGCTTCCGGCACCGAGATGACATGGGAATCACCGCTGCCGGTGGATTTCGCCGCCCTGCTGGAGGCGCTGCGTGCCGGCTGATCTCATCATCCCCGACTGGCCGGCGCCGACGAACGTCCATGCGCTCGTCACGACGCGCGCCGGCGGCGTCAGCAAACCTCCCTATGCGAGTTTCAATCTCGCCGACCACGTCGGCGACGATCCGGCAGCCGTCGCCGCAAACCGCCGCCTGTTACGCACGCTGCTCCCCGCCGAGCCGGTCTGGCTCAAGCAGGTGCATGGCACGCGCTGCGTCGATGCGGCAAGCATCGCAAAAGGCTGCGAGGCCGATGCGGCATTTACCCGCCAGCCTGGCGTCGTCTTTGCGGTGCTCACCGCCGATTGCCTGCCGGTGCTGCTGTGCGATGAAGCCGGCACGGTCGTCGCGGCCGCGCACGCCGGCTGGCGGGGCCTAGCCGGCGGCGTCATCGAATCGACAGTCGCGGCGATGCAGCTTCCCGGCAAGCAGCTCATCGCCTGGCTCGGACCGGCGATCGGCCCGCAGAGCTTCGAGGTCGGCGGCGAGGTGCGCGATGCTTTTCTCGCTCACGACCCGGCCGCCGCGAGCGCCTTCCGTGCGCAGGCGAATGGCAAATGGCTGTGCGACATCTACCGGCTTGCCACCTTGCGCCTCGAAGCCCTCGGCGTGTGCCTTATCACCAGCGCCGACTTTGATACCGTCCGCGATACAGAGCGTTTTTACTCGTATCGGCGCGACGGCATCACCGGGAGAATGGCGAGCCTGATCTGGCGCTCATGAAACGCGTTGCCGATCGAGCAGCCGCGTGAATGCATCGACGGGCAACGGCCGGCTCATCAAAAATCCTTGGTAGAAGTCGCAACCGCGCTCCCTCAGGAAATCCAACTGCGCATGGGTCTCGACCCCCTCGGCCAATACCTTGAGGCGCAGCGCGTGGGCCATGGCGATGATGGTCGCGGTGATCTCCATGTCATCCGACAGCCGTGGGATGTCATCGACGAAGGACTTGTCGATCTTCAGCACGTCGATCGGCAAGCGCTTGAGATAAGCCAGCGAAGAGTAGCCGGTGCCGAAATCGTCGATGGCGATGCGAATGCCCAGCGCACGCAGGCGGCCGAGCGTTTCCAGCACCTGCGCCCCATGTTCCATCAGGGTGCTTTCCGTCAATTCCAGCTCGAGGCGCTGGGATGGAAAACCTGTTTCCTCGAGAATGTTCGCCAGCCGATCGACAAAGTCGCTGCGCTGGAACTGGCGTGACGACACATTGACGGCCAGCGTCAGCGCCGGCAGGCCGGCCTGATTCCAACGCTGGCCTTGGCGGCAGGTCTCGGCGAGCACCCAGTCGCCGATGGCCTCGATGAGGCCCGACTGCTCGGCGACCGGAATGAAACGACCCGGTGGCACGAGCCCTTCCTCGGGACTCTGCCAACGCACGAGCGCCTCGGCGCCGACCAGCGCACCGCTGACAATGTCGTACTGGGGCTGGAAGTGCAGCAGCAGTTCGCCTTGTGCGACAGCGCGGCGCAGGCGCGCCTCGAGCTCGATGCGTTCGCGTGCTGCCTGCGTGAGCGCATCGGAAAAGAAGCGATAACGACCGCGTCCCTCCGATTTGGCTTGATAAAGCGCGGCATCCGCTCCTTGCAGCAGCGCCTCTTCGCTCGCGCCATGCTCGGGATAGATGGCGATGCCGACCGTCGCGCCGACGACGACTTCGTTGCCGTTCGGCAAGCAAAACGGCTCGCTCAGTTCTCGGATCAGGTCGTCGGCGACGCGTGCCGCCTCGGCGGGATTTTCGATGTTCTCCAGCAGCACGGTGAATTCGTCGCCGCCGAGGCGGCTGACCGTATCGGCGCTGCGCACGCGGCCAATCAGGCGCTCGGCGACCTGGCGCAACAGCGCATCACCCATCAGGTGACCAAAGCTGTCGTTGACATCCTTGAAGCGATCCAGGTCGAGCATCAAGAGCGCCAGGTGCGTGTTTTCCCGCCGCGCGCGGCTCAATGCGTGCTCCAGGCGCAAATGCAGCATCAGACGATTGGCGAGACCGGTGAGATGATCGTGGCGCGCCTGGTATTCCAGACGCGCCTCCGATTCCTTGATGCGCGAGATGTCGGTGTGCAGGGCGACGTAATGGAGCACGTCGCCTCCGGCGTCCTTGACCACACTGATCGACAGCAGCACCGGTATGATCTGGCCGTCGCGGCGACGGTCGAGTACCTCGCCCTGCCATTGCCCGTGCCGTTTCAGGTCGCGCCACAGCGCGGTGTAGAACTCCGGGTCATGATGGCCGGATTGCAGAAGTTTGGGCGTCATGCCAAGCAGTTCCGCCTCCGTATAGCCGGTCAGGCGCGTAAAAGCAGCATTGACGCGCAGGATGCGCTGCTCCCGGTCAGTGATCAGGATGCCCTCGCGGCTGGCATCGAACACCGAGGCGGCCAGCAGCAGCTGACGCCGCACCGGTCCTGCCAGGGCGGCACTGATGCGGCGCGTAGCGACGATGCCGAGCAGCATGAGGAAAAACACCAATAGCAAGATGTAGAGCACGCCGTCGGCGATGGCTTCGTTGCGTTCGCGTTCCGACAGGCCGACCTGGATGACACCGACGATGGCATCGTCGTAGCCACCGCGATAAGGCAGACTGACTTCGCGCAACGGCTCGCCATCGAGGACGAGATGCCGCACGGTGCGGGGAACGGCGTCAGTAAACACCGTGCGCGCCGCCGCGAGCGCGGCCGCATCGAGCTGGCTGTCGTTGTACGCCGGATTACTGTGGGCCAACACCGTGCCTTGCGGGTCGACGAGCCGTAGATAGAGAATGCTGGGTTGGGCCGCGCGGATTTCCTCCAGCAACAGCCGGGCGTGGTATTTCCCCGAAAAACTCACCCGGCTCACGGCGTTCGCCAGCACTTGGGTGACCAGCGTCGACAGCTTGTCTTCCTCGCGCTCCATGACGCCACGCAAATACAGACCGCCGGCGATGAGTACGAGGACCATCAGACCGAAGATCAGTCCGCCGAAGGCCAGCGAAAGACGCCGGTCGACGTCGGCAAGCATGCGTGGATTGACGGAGGATGGGTTCATGGCGTCGACTGCGGGCGGTTGTCCCACAGCGGCCGATCCGAACGCCAGGGCTTGCGGAATGCCTCGGGAATCGGGCCAAGCCAACCCGGATAGCGCTCGAGCGTCTCGGCGGTAATGGGAAAGACCGGGATGAGCAGGCGCTTTGGCACCGTCTCACCGCGCGCCACGGCATAAGCCGCCTTGAGCGCCTCGGCGCCAAGCGGGCCGCAAAACTGGGCGGCGTCGATGCGCGTCAGCCGCCGGCGGCGGATATTGTCGACCGAGGCCGGATCGCCGTCGATGGTCGCCACGGCGATTTCGTCGCGTCCCGCATGGGCCAGCACGTCTACGACCGCGAGTCCGCCGCCATCATTCACCGTGAACACCGCGTCGATACTGCCGCGCTCGGGAAAATCACGCAGGATGGCTTCGCCTGCCTTGCGGCCTGACTCCGGCTCGACGGCCTGATAGGTCTTCAGCACCTTGTAGCGCACCTTGTAGTCGCGTAGGGCGTCGAGAAAACCATTGAGCCGTTCGACGGTGGAGGACACCAGCGGGTATTCGACGATGACCAGACGCAGCGGATCGACGCCGGGAAACAGCGCGGCGAGATATTCGCCACCGAGATAGCCGGCCTGGCGGTTGTCGGACGTAACGTAGGCGGCAAGCTTGCCGCCGCTGATGTACTGGTCGTAGGCGACCACCGGAATGCCGGCGCGATTGGCAGCGCGCAGAGGTTCGGCAAGCGCGGCGTTATCGGTGGGCTGGACGAGGATCACGTCGGGCTTGGCACGCACCGCTGCGAACATCTGCGCGATCTGCCGCTCGACCCCCGCCGGCCCATCACCCGCCACGTGCCCAACCAGCTCGACGCCACGCTTGCCTCTCGCCCGCGCGGTGCGGTTGATGTGCTCCGCCGCCGCTTCCACGCCCTGGCGCATGGCGACCTGACCGGGGATGTTCATCGACCAGTAGAGCACCTCGATGCGGTAGGGCGCCTCGGCCAGCGAGGCGCCGGCAAGCGTCATCAGGAAGGCGCCAAGGAGGAAAAGGCGATGGGGCAGTCGGGGCAGATACATCGGGGACGACTATTCGCGTTTGCCCGGATACTACCAAAAGTATAAAAATTCCCACTGCACCTCTCCTGACTTTCCCGACCACCCTTCGCTCTCTCTCCATTGACAGCCCATATGCTGCATTGCAGAATGCCGCACCTACACCCCGTGCCGCCAGCTGCGTCATGACGCTCCCCCCCGACCCGAATTCCGCGCTTGCCGCCCTCCAGCAGGAATGGCGCGAACGCCATGCGGCACTCTGGCAGGCGATGCTCCAGCGCGACCAGCAATCCCCGGCCGCCCCCATGGTGCAGCCCGAGCCCGGTGACCGGCGCTTCAACCATCCCGCCTGGCGGATGAGCCCGATCTACGACTATCTTCACCAGGCGTATCTGCTCAATGCCCAGTATCTGAAACGGGCGGCCGAGCTGCTGCCGGCGCCCGATGCGCTGACGCGCAAACGCCTCCAGTTCGCCACCCGCCAGTTCGTCGACGCGCTCGCGCCGTCGAACTTCGCCGCCACCAATCCCGAATTCATCCAGAAGGCCATCGAGACCCAAGGAGAGAGCATCAAGGAGGGGCTCGCCAACCTGATCGCCGACATGGAGAAAGGCCGCATCTCGATGACCGACGATTCGGCCTTCGAGGTCGGCCGCAATCTCGCCATCACCCCCGGCGCGGTCGTCTATGAGAACGAGCTGATCCAGCTGATCCAATACGCGCCGCTGACCGAGACGGTGGCGAAACGGCCGTTCCTGATCGTGCCGCCCTGCATCAACAAGTACTACATCCTCGACCTGCAGGCGGAGAATTCCTTCGTCCGCTACGTCGTGGAACAGGGGCAGACGGTCTTCCTGATTTCCTGGCGCAACCCCCAGGCCGATCTCGGGCATCTCACCTGGGATGACTATCTCGAAAAAGGGCCGCTCGCGGCGCTCGGAGTGGTGCGCGAAATCACACGCGTCGATGAAGTCAATGCGCTCGGTTTCTGCGTCGGCGGCACGATCCTCGCCGCGGCGCTGGCCGTCGCGCGGGCACGTGGCGACGCTGCCGTGACTTCCCTCACCTTGCTCACCACCTTGCTCGATTTCACCGACACCGGCGAGATCGGCCTGTTCGTCGATGAACAGTCGGTCGCCCAGCGCGAAGCGACGATCGGCAACGGCGGCCTGCTCACCGCGCGTGAGCTGTCATCGACCTTTTCGGCCTTGCGCGCCAACGATCTGATCTGGCAATACGTCGTCGGCAACTACCTGAAAGGCGACAAACCGGCGCCCTTCGATCTGCTCTACTGGAATTCGGACTCGACCAATCTGCCCGGGCCGTTCGCCGCCTGGTACCTGCGTCATCTGTATCTGGAAAACAGCCTGCGCGTGCCGGGCAAGCTCGAAATGTGCGGCGTCAAGGCCGACCTCGGCAAGGTCGACATGCCGCATTTCATCCTCGCCACGCGCGAGGACCACATCGTCCCCTGGCAATCGTCTTATCTCGGCCGCAAGCATCTGGGGGGGCCGTCCACCTTCGTGCTCGGTGCCTCCGGCCATATCGCCGGCGTCATCAACCCGGCGGCGAAGAACAAGCGCAGCCATTGGGTGAACGACAGCAATACGCCGGATGCCGAACGCTGGCTGGCCGGCGCGACCGAAGTTCCCGGTAGCTGGTGGCCGCGTTGGGCCGACTGGCTCAAGCAGTTCGCCGGTGGCGAGGTCCCCGCCCGTGGCCGGCTGGGCAGCAGGAAGCATCCCCCCGGAGAGCCGGCGCCCGGGCGGTATGTCAAGGAAAAGGCGTTGTAACATCGCAACGCCTATGGAAATGCTGAAGAAGTCGTCGCGAGCGGTCGGAGGGCAAGGCGCACGGAGCGCAGGATGCGAGACATATCATGGAGATAGGCGAGCATCCGAGCACCGCGCAACGAAGCACACCGACCGCGCAGCAGACTTATTCAGTGTTTCCCAAAAAAGGAATCGACACCATGGCCGAAACAACCCGACTGATCAAGAAATATCCCAACCGCCGCCTTTATGACACCCGCACCAGCACCTACATCACGCTGGCCGACGTCAAGGAGCTGGTCCTGAAACACGAGGAATTCCGCGTCGTCGACGCCAAGAGCGGCGAAGACCTGACGCGCAGCATCCTGCTGCAGATCATCCTCGAAGAAGAAGCGGGCGGCGCGCCGATGTTCACCTCCGACCTGCTCGCCCAGATGATCCGTTTCTATGGCAACGCGATGCAGGGCATGCTGGGCCAGTATCTCGAAAACAACATCATGGCCTTCACCGAGATGCAGAAAAAGCTGCAGGAACAGGTCAAGCATCTCTATGGCGACAACGCCGCGATGAGCAAGGACCTCTGGTCGCAATTCCTCACCTTCCAGGGGCCGGCGATGCAGAGCATGATGGGCGCCTACGTCGAGCAGAGCCAGAAGATGTTCCAGCAGATGCAGGAAAACATCCAGGAACAGACCCGGAAGATGTTCGCGGGCTTTACGGCGCCCAGCCCTTCGTCCGCGACGGCGAAGTCCGAGAAGAAAAAGTAAGTGGTATCGAGAAAGAAGGCGCGCGTGCCGCGCGTCGGTTTCGTTTCACTCGGCTGCCCGAAGGCCGCCTCGGACGCCGAACAGATCCTCACCCGGCTGCGCGCCGAGGGCTACGAAATCTCCGGCGACCATGCCGGGGCCGACCTGGTGATCATCAACACGTGCGGCTTCATCGACCCGGCGATCGAGGAATCGCTCGTTGCGATCGGCGAGGCGCTCGAAGAAAACGGCAAAGTGATCGTCACCGGCTGTCTGGGCGCCAAGGGCGACATCGTGCGCGCAACCTTTCCGCAGGTGCTCGCCGTCACCGGCCCGCATGCCTTGCAGGAGGTGATGGACGCGGTGCATGCCCATCTTCCCCCGGCGCACGATCCCTTCGTCGATCTGGTGCCGCCGCAGGGCATTCGTTTGACACCCGAGCACTACGCCTATCTGAAGATTTCCGAAGGCTGCAACCACCGTTGCAGCTTCTGCATCATTCCGTCCCTGCGTGGTGATCTCGTCTCGCGCCCCATCGGCGAGGTGCTCAAGGAAGCCGAGACGCTCGCCCATGCCGGCGTCAAGGAGCTGATCATCATCTCCCAGGACACCAGCGCCTATGGCGTCGATGTCCGCTATCGCACCGGTTTCGTCGGCGGCCGGCCGGTGAAGACGCGCCTGTATGAACTCTGCAAGGAGCTGGGCGAGCTCGGCATGTGGATCCGGCTGCACTACGTCTATCCTTACCCGAACGTCGATGACCTGTTGCCGCTGATGGCGGAAGGAAAGATCCTGCCCTACCTGGATGTGCCATTCCAGCATGCCAGCCCGCGCATCCTCAAACTGATGAAGCGGCCCGGCGACGTGGAGAAGGTGCTCGACCGCATCAGCGCCTGGCGCAAAGCCGTGCCGAATCTCACCCTCCGCTCGACCTTCATCACCGGCTTTCCCGGCGAGACCGAAGCCGAGTTCAATGAACTGCTCGATTTCCTCGACGCCGCACAGCTCGATCGCGTCGGCGCCTTCGCCTATTCGCCCGTCGAGGGCGCGACGGCCAATCTGCTGCCCGGCGCATTACCCGAAGCCGTGCGCGAGGAACGCAAGCTGCGCCTGTTGCGCCATCAGGAAGACATCTCGACGCAGCGGCTGGAGGCGAAGATCGGCCAGACCCTCACCGTGCTGGTCGACGAGATCGACGAGGAGGGTGCGATCGCGCGCACGATGGGCGATGCCCCCGACATCGACGGCCTGGTCTACATCTCCGACGGCCACGATCTGGAGGTCGGCGAATTCGCCACGGTGACGATCACCGATTGCGACGTGCACGACCTCTACGCTACGCTGGCTCCTCCTCCGGCATGAAACGCAGGATCGGTCTGGCACTCGGCAGTGGCTCGGCGCGCGGCTGGGCGCACATCGGTGTGATCCGCGCCCTGCATGAGGCTGGCATCGTGCCCGACCTCGTCTGCGGCTGCTCGATCGGCGCGCTGGTGGGCGCCGCTTACGCCGACGGCGACATCGACGCCCTGGAACGCTGGGTGACCCGCCTGCGCTGGCAGGACGTGGTCGGCCTGCTCGACCCCGGCTTCACCGGCGGTCTGATCAAAGGCGACAAACTGATCGCCTTCTTCGAGCGGCATTTCGTCGACAAGGACTTCTCCGCGCTGCCCCTGCCCTTTGCCTGTGTGGCGACCGAACTCGCCACCGGAAGGGAAGTCTGGCTGAAGGAAGGTTCGGTGGCCGCCGCCGTGCGCGCCTCGATTGCCTTGCCGGGATTGTTCGCACCGGTCAATCTCGCTGGACGGCTCCTCGTCGATGGCGGACTCGTCAATCCGGTGCCGGTGTCGCTGTGCCGGGCGCTCGGCGCCGAGATCGTCATCGCGGTCGACCTCGGCTCCGACATCGTCGGGCGTTCCCTCAAGCGCAACATCGCCGCCAAGAGCGGCGCCGGTATGGGCTGGACCGACGCCCTGCTGAAGAGTCTCGGCCTCAAGCGCGACGAGGCGGTGCCCTCGCTTGCCGCCGTGATGGCCACGAGCATCAACATCATGCAGGTGCGCATCGCCCGCAGCCGGCTGGCCGGCGAACCGGCGGACGCGCTGATCGCCCCACGGTTGGCACATCTCGCCCTGATGGACTTTCATCGCGCCAGCGACGCCATCGCCGAGGGCGCCGCCGCCGTCAAACGCATGCTGCCCGCGATCGAGATCGCCCTCAGCCAATGAACACGCTGATCGACACTTTCCGCGCCGTACTCGGCGGTGCCCATGTCCTCACCGAAGCCGCCGACATCACCCCCTACTGCAGCGACTGGCGTGGTCGCTACCGCGGCCAGCCGCTCTGTGTGGTGCGCCCGGCCAATACCGAAGAAGTCGCCGCGGTGGTGCGCGCCTGTGCTACCGCCAATGTCGCCATCGTGCCGCAAGGAGGCAATACCGGGCTGTGCGGCGGCGCGACGCCGATCGGCGGCGAAGTCGTCGTCAGCCTCACACGTTTGAACCGCATCCGTGCCCTCGACCCGGACAACAACACGCTGATCGCCGAAGCAGGCTGCACGCTCGCCAGTGTGCAGGAAGCCGCCGCCGCGGCAGGCCGTCTGTTTCCGCTCTCGCTCGCCGCGGAAGGCACGGCCACCATCGGCGGCAATCTCGCCACCAATGCCGGTGGTGTGCAGGTATTGCGTTATGGCAACGCCCGCGAACTTTGTCTCGGCCTCGAAGTGGTGCTGCCCGATGGTCGCATCTGGAATGGCCTCTCCGGCTTGCGTAAGGACAACACCGGCTATGACCTGAAGCACCTGTTCATCGGCGCCGAGGGCACGCTGGGGTTGATCACCGCCGCAGTGCTGAAGCTTTTCTCGCCGCCCCGGAGCATCGCCACGGCCTGGGTCGCCGTGCCGGAGCCGACCGCCGCGGTGGCCCTGCTCACCCGGCTGCGCGAACAGATCGGCGGGCGCGTCACGGCCTTCGAACTGATCGGCCGGCCAGCGCTGGAGCTCGTGCTCAAGCACATCCCCGGCAGTCGCGATCCCCTCCCCGTGACCTCACCGTGGCAAGTGCTGATCGAGCTTGCCGACACGATGGTCACCGATCTGGCCGAACCGTTGCAGGCCGTGCTGGCAGGTGCGATCGACACCGGCATCGTGCAGGATGCGGCGCTCGCCGCCAATGAAGCCCAGGCGCGCGCCCTCTGGGCGCTGCGTGAGAACATCTCCGAGGCGCAAAAACGCGAAGGACTCTCCATCAAGCACGACATCTCGCTGCCGGTCTCGCGCATTCCGGAATTCATCATGCGTTGCGACGCCGCGCTCGAAGCCGCTTTTCCCGGCGTGCGCATCGTCTGCTTCGGCCATCTGGGCGACGGCAACCTGCACTACAACCAGTCGAAACCGCTCGCCCAGGACAATGCCGATTTCATCGCCCAGACGCCGGCGGTCAACCGCATCGTGCATGACCTGGTGCATGAACTCGGCGGCTCGATATCCGCCGAACACGGCCTCGGGCAGCTCAAACGTGAAGAAATCCTGCGTTACAAGAGCGCCGTCGAAATGGACATGATGCGCGCCATCAAACGGGCGCTCGATCCGCGCGGGTTGATGAACCCCGGCAAGGTGCTGTAATTTTTTTCGCAGCACGCTTTACACGGCGGCCGGCGCATGTATAATGCGCCCTCTCTTTAGGGGGTATAGCTCAGCTGGGAGAGCGCTTGCATGGCATGCAAGAGGTCAGCGGTTCGATCCCGCTTACCTCCACCACGACGAAGTCCCTATCGTCTAGAGGCCTAGGACAACACCCTTTCACGGTGTGAACCGGGGTTCGAATCCCCGTGGGGACGCCAGGATACACAAGCGCCGACCAAACGGTCGGCGCTTTTTTTCGTCCTACGCCAGCGAAAAAAGCCACCCGCAGGTGGCTTTTCAGGCAACTCTTCCTCACTGCAACGGCTGAATCCCCGCCAACAGCCATCCGCTCTTGCCGTCACGCGGCTTGACGAGATGCCAGACCTCATCGACGGTCTGGACCGGGCCGTCCTTCTCCTCACGCAGATGCCCGGTGAAGCGCACGCTGGCGACATAGCGATCGCCTTCCTCGACGACCTCGAGCACCTCGGCGTCGATGTCGAGCACATCGGTTTCCTGTGCGGCTTTGCCGCGCTCGGCGATGTCCATCTTCAGCTCGGCGAACATCTCTGGCGTCGTGAAGGCGCGGATGTCATCGAGATTGCCGGCATCGTTGGCGGCTTGCAGGCGGATGTAATGCACCTTGGCGTTGCGCACGAAGCCTGCGACATCGAAATCGGCCGGAATCTTACCTCGGGCCGCCGGCTCGTTCGGGAACACACCGGAAGCGGGCAAGGCAGCGGAATGGCCAGAGTCCATGACCGGCTCCTGCGCTTGATAGTGCATGCCGCCTACGCCGGCCAGAGCCGGCTGTTGCGCCAGGGCACGCTTGCGCATGACCAGGCCGACGACGGCAAGCACGGCCATGACGACCAAGGCGATCAACATCAGCGAGGCGAGTTCCTCGCCAAAGCCGAAATGGGAAGCCAGCGCCGCCAGACCGATGCCGGCGGCGAGACCGGCGAGCGGCCCCATCCAGGAAGAACGCGCCGGTGCCGGGGCAGCAGCCGGCGCCGCGCTCTTGGCGGGAGCGGCATTGGTCGGCGCGGGAGCAGGGGCCGCGGTCGGCGGTGTGGCCGGCTTGAGGGGCTCGATCTGGCGCTGCATGCCGAGCGGACGGCCGCCGCCGAGCCGTTTGGCTTCGGCATCGTGGGCGACCACCCCAAGACCCACGGTCAACACGGCGGCAGCAAGCAGGGAAAGGATTTTCATGGTTCGGTCTCCTCTGAAGTGGTGATGCAGCCGTAAGCTTAGATATCTCTCATGGAAAAGAAAAACAGAATAATCGTGATCAATGATTCGAGTTATCCTGATGATGAACGCTGGCGCGTCCTGTGCGGCGCTGCCGGGGTGGCAGCGCCGAAGATGTCGTGCTGGGCGAAGCGGCAAACTGCGGCGATGATCGGATGGCTGAGCTTGCGTTCGTTGGTGATCGCATAGATCTGATCGCGCACGCTCTCGATGTGACCGACGACGACGAGCTCGTGCTGGCGCACGAGCTGCCGCTCGATCGCCGTCGGTGCGGCGAAAAACCCCGCTCCTGCCTGACCGAAGGCCAACATCAGCGCACTGTCGTCGAATTCGCCGACGATGCGCGGAGAAAGACGTTCGGCTTCGAACCAGCGCAACAGCCGCGCATGCAGCGCGACTTCCGCCCCTGGCATGAGGAACGGCGCCCCATCGAGCCCTTGCGGGAAGCTCGGCGACGATTTGTCGACCAATGTCTTCGCGCCGAGGATGCTCACTCCGCTTGCGCCGAGGAAATGGGTATAGGCTCGCACATTGAGATTCTCCGGTACCGGCCGGTCGGCGATCACCATGTCGAGGCGGTGCACGGCCAGTTCGCCGAGCAGGTTCGCCAGGCTCCCCTCACGGCAGATCAGCTTCACCGGCTCGTCGAGGCGCAGCGAGGGTTCCACGAGGCGGTAGGCGACCATCTTGGGCACCGAATCGGCGATGCCGACGCGAAAAGTGACGGTCTGCGACTGGGTCGTGTCACGCAACGCGGCGAGCATTTCCTCGCCGAGCGAAAAGATCTGTTCGGCATAGCCGAGAATGCGCTGGCCGGCTTCGGTGAGCTCCAGACCACGGCCGGCACGGCGCAACAGCTGCACGCCCAGCGCCTCCTCGAATTCCCGGAGCTGTCCGCTGATCGACTGGGGCGTGAGGTGCAGCCGCTCGCTGGCCCGGGCGATGCTGCCGGCCTTG
This sequence comes from Sulfuricystis thermophila, assembly GCF_004323595.1. Classification (GTDB taxonomy): domain Bacteria; phylum Pseudomonadota; class Gammaproteobacteria; order Burkholderiales; family Rhodocyclaceae; genus Sulfuricystis; species Sulfuricystis thermophila. Next base: position 669,444 of record NZ_AP019373.1, on the reverse strand, counting down.
GCGACCATCCAGAAATAACGCAAGTGCTTGAAATTCAGGTTCGCCACAATAAATACTTCGCGAATGTCGAATCGAGGTTAAACATTAATCGAATTGCTCGAAGCATCATGAGAGCCTAACATTATCGGCATCTTCGTACCCAGGAGAACTCGCTGCATGAAACGAATCGTCCTCTTTCTCGCCACCAACCTGGCCATCGTGCTCGTCTTGTCGGTCTCGATGCGTCTGTTGGGCATCGCGCCCTATCTGCAGGCCAGCGGCATCGATCCCGGCGCCCTGCTGATCTTCGCCGCCGTGATGGGCTTCGGCGGCTCGCTGATTTCGCTGGCCATGTCCAAGTGGTCGGCCAAAATGGCGATGGGCGTGCAGGTGATCGAGGCGCCGGCGAATTCGACCGAATTCTGGCTGGTCGAAACGGTCCGCAAACAAGCCGAGAAGGCCGGCATCGGCATGCCCGAAGTCGGCATCTACGATTCGCCCGAGGTGAATGCCTTCGCTACCGGCATGAACCGCGACAATGCGCTGGTCGCCGTCTCCACCGGTCTGTTGCAGCAGATGACGCGCCAGGAAGCGGAGGCGGTGCTCGGCCATGAGATCAGCCACGTCGCCAACGGCGACATGGTGACGCTGGCGCTGATCCAGGGCGTGGTCAATACCTTCGTGATGTTCCTCTCGCGCGTGATCGGCCATTTGGTGGACCGCGTCGTGTTCAAGACCGAACGCGGTCAAGGGCCGGCTTTCTTCATCACGATGATCATCGCCGAACTGGTGCTCGGCATCCTCGCCTCGCTCATCGTCATGTGGTTCTCGCGGCAGCGCGAATTCCGCGCCGACCGCGGCGGTGCCCAGCTCGCCGGCCGGCAGAACATGATCGCCGCATTACAACGGCTCGCCGCGCTGCACCCCGCGCCCTTGCCCGACAAGATGGCGGCCTTCGGCATCAGTGGCGGCATCGGCAGCGGCTTGAAGCGTCTGTTCATGACGCACCCGCCGCTGGAAGAGCGTATCGCCGCGCTGCAGGCCCAAGTGCAATAGCGCGTGCCGTGAACCTCACATTCCTGGGCGCGGCGCGCGAGGTCACCGGCTCCTGTTATCTGCTGGAAAGCGGCGGGGTCCGCTTTCTCGTCGATTGCGGCCTGTTCCAGGGAGGCCGGGAGGCGCGCGCCAAAAATCTGCGCGCCTTCGCCTTCGATCCGGCCGCGATCGATTTCGTGATCCTTTCTCATGCCCACATCGATCATTCCGGTCTGCTGCCGCGCCTCGTCGCACTCGGCTTCAAGGGGCCGATCTTCGCCACGCCCGCCACCTGCGACCTGCTCGGCGTGATGCTGCCGGATGCCGCGCACATCCAGGAGAAGGAAGCCGAGCGCGAGAATTACCGGCGTTTCCACACACGCAAGCCGGGCCGGAACGAACTCGCGCCGCTCTACACCGTCGAGCAGGCGCGCACTTGCCTGAAAAGGCTGCAGCCGGTCGATTACGACCAGAGCTTCCGTCCTCATCCCACGCTCGAATGCCGTTTCCGCGATGCCGGTCACATTCTCGGCTCGGCGATCGTCGAAATCTCACTGGCACATGATGGCAAGCGTCACAAGATCGTCTTCTCGGGCGATCTCGGCCAACCGGCGCGCCCACTGGTGCGCGACCCGACCCCGATCGACCATGCCGACTGGCTGGTGGTCGAATCGACCTACGGCAACCGCCTGCACAAGAGCATGCCGGAAACCGAGGACGAACTGGTGCAGGCCGTCGTCGACACGATCGAACAGAAAGGCGGCAATCTGATCGTGCCGGCCTTCGCCGTCGGCCGCACGCAGGACATGCTCTATCTCTTGGCCGACCTGACCCGGCGCGGGCGCATCCCGAAACTCGAAGTCTATGTCGATTCGCCGATGGCGACGGCGGCCACCGAGATCACCTACAAGCACATGGCCCTGCTGGACGAGGAATCCCAGGCGCTGATGCGCCGGCACGGCGGCGCACCCTGGTTCCGCAAGCTGGCTTTCGTCGAGAGCGTCGAGGAATCGATCGCGCTCGACAAGATCAAGGGCGGCATCGTGATCATCTCGGCGAGCGGCATGTGCGAGGCCGGGCGCATCCGTTATCACTTGCTCACCCACCTGCCGCGAAAAAATTCGGCGGTGCTCATCACCGGTTTCCAGGCCGAAGGCACGCTGGGCCGCCGGCTGGTCGATGGCGCGAAACGCGTGCGCATCTTCGGCGAAGAGATTCCGGTGCGTGCCAGCCTCTACACGCTCGGCGGCTTATCGGCCCATGCCGACCGCGATGCGCTCCTGAAATGGCTCGGCGGATTCACAGCGCCGCCGCGCCACACTTTCGTCGTGCATGGCGAGGCAACGACTGCGACGGGCTTCGCCGCGCTGATCGGGGAACGCCTGGGATGGCGTGCCGAGGCGCCGCAACCCGGCCAGCGCGTCACGCTGTGAGCCACTCCCTGACACCGTGAAACACGCTGCGCTTGCCCCCGATGTCCGCCCGCGCGAAGTCTGGGCCTGGGCGATGTACGACTTCGCCAATTCCGGCTTCACCACGGTGGTCATCACCGCGCTGTTCAATGCCTACTTCGTCGCCGTCGTCGCCGGCGACGCGCCTTGGGGCACTTTCGCGTGGACGGCCGCATTGTCCGTCTCCTATGCGTTGATCATCGTCACGGCGCCGCTCGTGGGCGCCTATGCCGACCAGCACGCCGCGAAGAAACGGCTGCTGGCCATGAGCACCCTCGGCTGTGTGAGTTTCACCGCCCTGCTGTGGTTCGCCCAGCCCGGCGCGGTCCCCCTGGCCATCGGCTGCGTGATCATGGCCAATTTCTTTTTCGGCAGCGGCGAAAACCTGATCGCGGCCTTTCTGCCGGAACTCGCGCGTCCGCGCGCGCTCGGCCGCGTCTCCGGCTGGGGCTGGAGCCTCGGTTATCTCGGCGGGCTCATCACGCTGGGCCTGTGCCTCGTCTATGTCGCCTGGAGCGAGGCGCATGGCCGCGGCGCCACGGATTACGTGCCGGTCAGCATGCTGATCACCGCCGGGGTCTTCGCGCTCGCCAGCCTGCCGACCTTCTTGCTGCTCAAGGAGCGCGCCCGGCCAAGCCCACGGCAAGGAGGGCTGCTAGATGCCTGGCGCGAGGTGTGGCAGACGCTGCGCCAGGTGCGGCAGTTTGCCGATCTGGCGCGCTTCCTCGTCTGCAGCCTGTTCTATCAGGCCGGCATCCAGGCCGTGATCGCGCTGGCGGCGATCTACGCCACCCAGGCGATGGGCTTCCGTCACAAAGAAACCTTGCTGCTGATCTTCGTCGTCAACATCACTGCGGCGATCGGCGCGTTTTTACTCGGCCACCTGCAGGACCGCCTCGGTCATCTGCGCACCATCGCGCTGACGCTGGCCGGCTGGATCGCCGCGATCCTGATGCTTTGGGCGGCGCCGGCGGGGAAAGCGGGCGAAGATTTGTTCTGGGCGGCAGCGAATCTTGCCGGATTGTGCCTGGGCGCGGCGCAATCGGCCGGTCGTGCGCTGGTCGGACTGTTGGCGCCGCCGACGCGACGGGCGGAGTTCTTCGGCTTCTGGGGATTGTCGGTGAAGCTCTCTTCGATCGCCGGCCCGCTGACCTATGGTGTCTTCACTTGGGCGAGCGGCGGCGATCATCGCGGCGCGCTGCTGCTCACCGGCAGTTATTTCGCCATCGGTCTGCTGCTGCTCGCCGGCGTCAATGTGCGGCGCGGGCGGCGCGCGGCGCTCCTTGCTGCCGCTCGGGACAAGGCCGCGATGCACACACCCATTGCAACGCTCTAGCTTCAGTGGCAGGGCGCCAGCTCTAGCACCGCGTCCCCAGGCAACCCCGGCAGCCAGGCATCGGCCGGCCGGCAGTCTGGCCCCGCGCAGATCGTGTAGGTCGGCACATGCGGCGAATGGCGCAGCAGCACCCGCGGCAGCAGCGGCAGCTTGGGCGTGTAATGCCAGACGCCGTCCTTCAACACCGCGCCGGGTGGCGGCTCCATCCCCGCGCCACTGGTGCGGATGCGCGCCTCGACGAGACGCAAACGGTCATCCTCCCGGCGCCAGTCTTCCTCCCAGCGGGTTTTCTCGATCGAGTGCGTCCAGCTCACCGTGACCGTCTCGCCGAGCGGGGCGATCAAGAGCCCGGCGGCGAGGCACAGGCCGGTCATGGTGCCGTCTCGCCAGCGCCGGCTATTGAACGCCGCCAGTGCCAGAGGATGAACAGCACGGCAAGTGCGAGGCCCAGCTCGTCGGTGAGCGGCAGCGCGGCGACGAGCAGGAAGGCGGCGAGCGCGGCAATCACGCGCTCCCAAGCGGCGAGCGGCGCGCGCAGGTGGCCGATCGCCGCCGCGCCCCACAGCACGATCGCCACCAGCGCCTTGCCGACGATATAGGCCACTGCGAGCACAGACGGATTGCCCTGCAGCATCAGCGCATTGTCATAGACGGCCATGTACGGCACGACGAAGCCGGCGATCGCGATCTGCACCGCCTTGAGGCCCGTCTGCATCGGCGACTCCTTCGAAATGCTCGCGGCGGCGAAGGCGGCGAGCGCCACCGGCGGCGTCAGATCCGCCATGATGCCGAAGTAGAAGACGAACATGTGCGAGACGATCAGCGGCACGCCGAGCTTCAAGAGCGCCGGCGCGGCGATCGAGCTGGTGATGATGTAATTGGGGATCGTCGGGATGCCCATGCCGAGCAGCAGGCAGACCAGCATGGTGAGCATGAGGGAAAGGAACAGGCTGTGCTCGCCGACCTTGAGGATGTAGCCGGCGAAACTGGACGCGGCGCCGGTGAGCGTCAGCACACCGATGATGACGCCGACGATCGCGCAGGCGACACCGACCGGCAGCGCCTGGCGTGCGCCGTCGATCAGCGCGTTTTTCAGATTGTGCAGGGTATGTCGCCCACCCTTGACCGAGAAGGCGATGGCCACCAGCGCGACGATCACCGCCAGCACCGGATAAACGCCCCATTTCACCAGCGTCGCTGACGAGAGCCCCACCGCGAGCCAGAAAACGTAGCGGAAGGCCGTAGATGAGAGCCGCGCGGCGATCGCGCTGCCGAGGATCAGGATCGCGGTCAGCGACAGGCCGGTCATGCCGGCATACATCGGCGTGTAGCCGGCGAACAGCATCCATACCAGCGCCGCGAGCGGCAACACCAGATGCCACTGCGCGCGCATCGCTTGCCAGGGGTCCGGACATTGTTCTTTCGGCAAACCGAGCAGGCGCTTCTTCCCGGCTTCGAGATGCACCATCCAGAAGGCCGTCGCGTAATAGAGACAGGCGGGGACGAGCGCCGCCTTGACGATCTCGGCATAGGGCACGTTGAGATTCTCGGCCATGATGAAGGCCACCGCACCCATCACCGGCGGCATGATCTGGCCGCCCATGCTGGACGTCGCCTCGACTGCGCCGGCAAACACGCCCGAATAGCCGAACTTCTTCATCAGGGGGATCGTGAACTGGCCGGTGGTCAGCACATTGGCCACGCCCGAACCGGAAATGGTGCCCATCAGCCCCGAGGAGAGCACCGAGACCTTCGCCGCGCCGCCCTTCGTGTGGCCGACGAAACCGAGCGCGATCGAGTTGAACAGGTGGATCATGCCGGCATGTTCCAGGAAGCTGCCGAACAGGATGAACAGGAAGATGTAGGTCGCCGAGACCAGCGTCGGGATGCCGAAGATGCCTTCGGTGCCGAAGGCGAGCTGATCGACGATCTGGCCGAAGCCGAAGCCGCGGTGGGCGAGGTCACCCGGAAAATAGTTGCCGAACAGCCCGTAGAGCAAGAAGGCTCCGCACACCAAGGGCAACGCCAGGCCGAGGATGCGCCGCGCCGCCTCGAAGACGAGGATGATCAGGGCGGTGCCGACCCACAGATCGGCGATGGTCGGATCACCGGCGCGCTGGATCAACTCGCCTTCATACAGCCACTGATAGCTGCACAGCAGGAAAGCGCCGATGGCCAGTGCCGTATCGCCAGCGCCGACTTTCGACAATCGCGCGCCATGGCGGAAGCTCGGATAGAGCAGGAAGGTCAACGTCAGCAAGAAGCCGACATGGAAGCTTCTCGTCACCAGCGACGAGAAAGGATGGAAGGCGGCGACGACGAGCTGGTAGGTCGAGAAGGCCAGCGCGACCGCCGAGACGACTGTCAGCCAGCGCCCGCCGAGCCGGCGTGTGACGCCATGCTCGGAGAAACTTTCCTGGCCCCGATCGGGGGCGCTGGCTTCGATCCGCATCGGCGGTTACTTGATCAAGCCTTTCTCGCGGTAATACTTCTCGGCGCCCGGATGCAGCGGCGCGGGCGGATTCTTCGCGGCGTTTTCGAGTTTGATCGCCTTGGCGGCGCCGTGCGCGGCGACCATCTGATCGAGGTTCTCGAACAGGGCCTTGGTCATCTGGTAGACCGTCTCCGCCGGCACCCCCTCGTGGGTGGCGAGGAAATTCTGGATCGCCACCGTCGGCACATCGCTGGTCTGGTTGTTGTAGGTGTTGGCCGGCACCGTGCCCGCCTGATAGGCCGGGTCATTGATCTTGGCGATGACCTCCGCCGGAATCGGCACGATCGAGATCTTCACCGCCGTGGCGAGATCACGCACCGCAGCCACTCCAAGACCGGCCGAGATCAGCGTCGCGTCGAGCTGGCGGTTCTTGATCAGCTCGACCGACTCGCCGAAGGGTAAGTATTCGACCTTGGCGAAATCCTGATAGCTCATACCGGCGGCCTTGAAGATCGCACGGGCGTTCAACTCCGTGCCGCTCTTCGGCGCGCCGACCGCAACCTTCTTGCCCTTGAGATCCGCCAGCGATTTGATGTTGGCATCGGCGGCGGCGACGATCTGGATGTAGTTCGGGTAGATCGCCGCAAGCGTGCGCAGCTTGTTCAAGGGTGCCTTGAAGCCGGCTTCTGCATCCCCTTTCCAGGCATCGGAAAACGCATCGCCCAACGTGAAGGCGACCTCGCCCTTGCCCGCCTGCAGCAGGTTCAGGTTCTCGGCCGAAGCCTTGGTCACCTGCACCGTCGCCTTGGCATCGGGCATCGCCTTGCCGAGGATCTGGGAATAGGCGACGCCAAGCGGGTAATAGACGCCGCTGGTGCCGCCAGTCAGCACGTTGATGAATTCGGCGGCATGACTGGTGACGGCGGAAAGCAGCAGGGCGGATGCAGCAAGCAGGGAACGCAGTTTCATGGGTTGTCTCCTCTCGTGGTTGTTGTCAAATCACGCCTGCCGCGCGCAGGCGGGTGATGCGTTCGCTATCGTAGCCGAGTTCGGCGAGGATCGCGTCGGTATCGGCCCCAAGGGCGGGCGGCGCACGGCGGTAGTCGACCGGCGTGGTCGACAGTTTCAGCGGATTGGCGACCTGCGGCACCGTGCCGCCCTCCGGCCGTTCGAGATCGAGGCGCAGCCGCCGGTGCACCACCTGCGGATCGGCGAACACCCGCGCCAGATCGTTGATCGGCCCGCAGGGGACCTTGGCCGCCTCGAGTCGCGCGATCCACTCGTCGGTCGTTTTCGTCACCGTCGCCTGACGGATCAGCGGGATCAGCACGTCGCGGTGGTCGACGCGCGCGGCATTGGTGGCGAAACGCGCATCCGTCGCCCATTCGGGATGCCCGGCGATGCTGCAAAAGCGCGCGAACTGCGCGTCATTGCCGATGGCGAGGATCATGTCGCCGTCGGCGGTCGGGAAATCCTGGTAGGGCACGATGTTCGGATGGGCGTTGCCCATGCGTTTCGGCGCCACCCCCGAGACGAGATAGTTCAACGCCTGGTTGGCCAAACACGCGACCTGCACGTCGAGCAGCGCCAGATCGATGTGCTGCCCTTCGCCGATCCGCTCACGGTGGTGGAGCGCGGCGAGGATGCCAACGGTGGCATAAAGCCCGGTGAGGATGTCGGTGAGCGCGACGCCGACCTTCTGCGGCCCGGCGCCCTCCTCGCCGTCGGCGCGGCCGGTGAGGCTCATCAGGCCGCCCATGCCCTGGATCAGGAAGTCGTAGCCGGCGCGCGCGGCATAGGGGCCGTCCTGGCCGAAGCCGGTGATCGAACAATAGATGAGACGCGGATTGATGGCACGAAGGCTCGCATAGTCGAGACCGTAAGGCGCCAAGCCGCCGACCTTGAAGTTTTCGACCACCACATCGGCGTCCTGCGCGAGGCGGCGGACGATGGCCTGCCCCTCGGGCTGCGTGAAGTCAACGGTGAGCGAGCGTTTGTTGCGGTTGGTGCACAGGTAATAGGCGGCGGTATCCGTCGCTGCGCCATTGGCGTCCTTGAGCCAGGGCGGCCCCCAGTGGCGCGTGTCATCCCCCGTGCCGGGACGTTCGACCTTGATCACCTCGGCGCCGAGATCGGCGAGCAACTGCGTCGCCCAGGGGCCGGCCAGCACCCGTGAGAGGTCGAGAACCTTGATGTCGGAGAGCGCGCCCATCGCAGGACTTTCAGAACGCCGCGATACCCGTCTGCGCCCGGCCGAGGATCAGCGCATGGATGTCGTGCGTGCCCTCGTAGGTGTTCACCACTTCAAGATTCACCAGGTGGCGGATCACGCCATATTCGTCCGAGATGCCGTTGCCGCCCAGCATGTCCCGGGCATGGCGGGCGATTTCCAGCGCCTTGCCGCAGGAATTGCGCTTCAACAGCGAAGTCATCTCGGGACTGTCGCGCCCCGCGTCTTTGAGTCGTCCCAGGCGCAGGCAGCCTTGCAGGCCGAGGGCGATCTCCGTCTGCATGTCGGCGAGCTTTTTCTGGATCAGCTGGTTGGCGGCGAGTGGCCGGCCGAACTGCCGGCGCTCCAGCGTGTATTGCCGCGCCGTATGCCAGCAGAATTCGGCGGCACCCAACGCGCCCCAGGCGATGCCATAGCGCGCCGCGTTGAGGCAGGTGAAGGGCCCTTTGAGTCCGCGGATGTCGGGGAAGGCGTTTTCCTCGGGAACGAACACCTCGTCCATGACGATCTCGCCGGTGATCGAGGTGCGCAGGCCCACCTTGCCGTGGATCGCCGGTGCGGACAAGCCCTTCATGCCTTTTTCCAGCACGAAGCCGCGGGTCTGGCCTTCATCGTCCTTGGCCCAGACGACGAAGACATCGGCGATCGGGCTGTTGGTGATCCACATCTTGCTGCCCGTGAGCTTCCAGCCGCCTTGGACCTTGCGCGCGCGCGTTTCCATGCTCGCGGGGTCGGAACCGTGGTTCGGCTCGGTGAGCCCGAAGCAGCCCACCCACTCGCCCGTCGCCAGCCTGGGCAGATATTTCTCTTTCTGCGCGGCGGTGCCGAATGCGAAGATCGGCAGCATCACCAGCGAGGACTGCACGCTCATCATCGAGCGAAAGCCGGAATCGACGCGCTCGATCTCGCGCGCGATGAGCCCGTAGCAGACGTAATTCATCCCCGCGCAACCATAGTCGGCCGGCAGCGTGCAGCCCAAGAGGCCCAACTCACCCATCTCGCGGAAGATCGCCAAGTCGGTGCGCTCGTGGCGGAAGGCCTCCAGCACGCGCGGCGCGAGTTTTTCCTGCGCATAGCGCCGGGCGGTATCCTGCACCATGCGTTCTTCTTCACTGAGCTGCTCGTCGAGCAGCAGCGGATCCTCCCAACTGAAGGTATGCTTGGCCATCTTCGATCCTCCCGGACGTGACGCGGCAAGTTTAGTCCGCCGGCGCCCGGGCAATTGACTTCTGGGAGACAAACTTCATGGAGCTCGGCATTCGCGGCAAACGCGCGCTGGTCTGTGCGGCGAGCAAAGGTTTGGGGCGCGCCTGCGCACTGGCATTGGCGGCGGAAGGCGTCAGCGTCACGATCGTCGCGCGCGGCGAGGCGGCCTTGCAAACGACTCTGACCGAAGTGCAAAAAATCGGCGCTGGCGGGACGGCAGTCTGCGCGGATATCACCACGCCGGCAGGCCGGCAGAAGGCGCTCGAAGCCTGCCCGGAGCCGGACATCCTCGTCACCAATGCCGGCGGGCCGCCACCCGGCGACTTTCGCGACTGGACGCGCGAGGACTGGATCAAGGCGCTCGATGCCAACATGCTCACGCCGATCGAGCTCATCAAGGCGACGGTGGATGGCATGATCGCGCGCCGCTTCGGCCGCATCGTCAACATCACCTCGGCGGCGGTCAAGGCGCCGATCGACGTACTGGGGCTCTCCAACGGCGCACGCGCGGGGCTCACCGGCTTCGTCGCTGGCCTCGCGCGCAAGACGGTGCGCTACAACGTGACGATCAACAACCTGCTGCCTGGACTGTTCGACACCGACCGCATCCGCAACGTCGTCGGTGCGCAAGCCAAAGCCAAGGGCATCGATTATGAACAGGCGCTGGCCGAACGGCTCGCCAGCATCCCCGCCGGCCGCATCGGCGATCCGACCGAATTCGGCGCCGCCTGCGCCTTCCTGTGCAGCGCCCAGGCCGGCTACATCACCGGGCAAAACTGGCTACTCGACGGCGGGGCCTATCCTGGCACGTTTTGACGGCTTCCTGCCACGCGGGTAAGTCAGGCTACAGTTTGGCGGAACGCTGTCGTAAATAAACCGGACGATCCACCCGCTGTTTCCGCCAGCGCCAAAACGATGTGAGGCTACCATGCACGCGATGCCCGCTCCGCTCGAAATCTACGAACAGATGTGCGCGCTGTCCTCCCGCATGGTGGAGGCGGCGCGCGCCAACGACTGGGACCGCCTGATCGCGCTCGAACGCGCGGTGGCCGAGCTGCGCGAAGCATTGCTGCACACGGGCGATGTGGGAACCGAAAGCCCGGAAGAAGCCGAACGCCGGCGTGCGCTGATCCGCCGCATCCTGGAAGACGATGCCGAAGTGCGCCGCCATACCGAACCCTGGATGGAAAAGGTGCGGCGCTTCCTGACCGGCCATGCGCGCCAATCGCCGCTCGACCGCGCCTGCGGGGCCGGCCACTGATCCTTGCCGCGGCCGCCGCGCAGCGGGGTAGCCGAACATGGTGCTCGTCCCCCCCGATGCGGCGATCCGCATGCGCATGCAGACCGAGGCGAACCTGCTCGAACCGGTCCAGCCGACGCGCCCGATTCCCGCCGACCTGCCCGAGCTACGGCCGGGGCAGACCTTCCAGGCGCGCATCCTCGAACCCCTGCCCGACCACACCTACCGCGCGCTGGTCGCCGGCAAGCAGCTCACGCTGCAACTGACGGAAGGCGCCAAAGCCGGCGACCAACTGGAACTGGTGGTCATCGACCGCTCGCCGCGGACGATCATCGCGCAGCGCGTCGATGCCGGCAACGCAGCGGCGCAGGCGACTCCTTACCCCTTTACCCGCCTGAGCCCCACGGCGCGACTGATCGGCGCCTTGCTGCCGGCCGAAGGCGAAACGGTGCCCGCTGCGCCGCTCAACCGTAGCCAGCCGCTGATCGCCGCAGCGTCGCAAGGGCAGCTGCCGGCAACGCAGCTCGCCGAGACGCTCTCCAGAGCCGTGACACACAGCGGCGTGTTCTACGAGGCACATCAGGCCGAATGGGTCAAGGGCAGGCTGCCTCTGGCCGAGCTGCTGCAGGAGCCACAGGGGCGCTTGTCGTCGCCCTCGGCATTCGTTGATGCGGCGATGGGGAAAGTCGGCGCTGGCGGAACGGCACCCACCCCGGCCGAAAGCGCAGCCGCTCCGCGCCAGAGTGTCACCCCGCAGGCCGCCGCGACGGCAGCGTCGATTCCCGACGAGTTGCGGCCCATCGTCCAGCAGCAACTGGAAGCCGCAGCCTTCCAGCGCATCGTCTGGCATGGCGAGGTCTGGCCGCAGCAACCGATGGATTGGACGATCGAATGGGAAGGCGAACGGGAAAGGCACGCCGCAGGCGAGGAAGACTCCAGCTGGCGCACGACGCTGACCCTCACCACGCCACGACTGGGCCGCATCGAAGCACGTCTGCAGCTGAGCCGCCAGGGGGTGCGGCTGACGCTGGCCGCCGCCGCGGCCGACAGCGCTGCGATGCTGCGTGCGGCCATCCCCGAGCTGGCTGCCGCACTCGACCGTGCCGGCGTGCCGCTGTTGCAGGGGGTGGTGGAAACTTGAGCATCCTGCCCCCTGACGACAAGGCAGGGCTCGCCGTGGCGTTGAAATATGCGCCAGGCGATGCGGCGCCGAAAGTCGTGGCCAAGGGGCGCGGCCTGATCGCCGCGGAAATCGTCGCTCGCGCCCGCGAGCATGGCGTGTTCGTCCATGAATCGCCCGAACTGGTCGCCCTGCTCGCGCAGGTCGACATCGACCGACACATCCCACCCGCGCTCTACCTCGCCGTCGCTGAACTCTTGGCCTGGATCTACCGCATCGAACATCAGGGCAACGCAGAAACCGCCTCGCCCTCGAAGGGCTACGCTGAAATAGAATCGCAGTTCGCCAAACCGGATCACGCAGGATCATGACCATTGCCGAGCCATCCCTGACGCCCACCACCATCGCGCTGCCGATCCTCGCGGGCAGCGAATACGACAAATACATGCTGCGCGCACCGCAGGAAGTGCTGACCCTGTTGCGTCAGCTGCAGACGCACGTCACCCAGCTCACCGTCTTCTGCAATGAAGGCCAGGACATGCTGCTCACCGTGCTGCTGAAGGTGGCGTCCGAGCAGCTGATCCTCGACGTCGGCCCGGATGAAAACGTCAATCAGCGCATCGCCGCCGCGGATAAACACTATTGCATCGGCCAACTCGACCGCGTGCGCATCCAATTCCTGCTCGGCCCCTTCACGAGGGGCGTCTTCGAAGGCCGGCCCGCCTTCTTGGCCGCTTTGCCGAAAGAAGTGTTGCGGCTGCAGCGCCGCGAGTTTTTTCGCTTGAATGCGCCGATCGCCCGACCGCTGAAATGCCGCATGCCGCTCCCTTTGCACGACGGCGGGATACGGCTCTTCGAGGCGACCGTACTGGACGTCAGCGTCGGTGGTGTCGGCATCGTCGCACCGCCCGAAGAGATTCCGTTCGAAGCCGGCCAGATCATTCCGGATTGCCGCATCGAGCTGCCCGAAGTCGGCATCATCGACGGCACATTACGCGTCTGCCAGATGGGCGTTTCCTTCGCGCGCGACCAAGCCCGCCGCCGCGCCGGCTGCGAATTCGTCAACCTCCCCGGCCCGCAGCAGACGCTGATCCAGCGTTACATCATCAAGGTCGAACGGGAGAGAAAAGCGCGCGAATCCGGACTGGGATTTTGAGTGAGTCTCAGAGCTTGTGAAAAAATTCGTTGCGAGCGCAGCTAGGTTGGGGGAGGCCGGAGCGCAGCCACCGGAATGTATCTGGACATACATGAGGATGGCGAGCACCGCCCGACCCCAAGATGGCAAGCGCAGCAGAATTTTTCGCAAGCTCTTGTATGTTCAAACCAGACCAGCGCGGTACAGTTGGGTCACTGCTGAGGTGACCAGACAGGGACGTGCAGCCTGGAAAGCTCTGGAGACGGCAAGCATGCTTGCCAGCTCGTGACTGAGTCGATTGCGCACGGACCCCGTGCTGGTCTTTTGGGTGCCCGAACGGTTAGCCGAGCGGCGTTTGGCCTGCTCGCATGTACAAGAAGGGGAGATGAAGACCATGTCTGGATCATCCGTGATGGTGGGGATCGACGTTGCCTGCACGCACGTCGATGTGGCTTGTCTGGGGGCGGCCTTGCCGGCCGAGTTGGCCCGTGTCAGCAACGATGCCGAGGGGCATTCGGCCTTGGCCGAAGCCTTGGTCAAGCTGCAACCCGCGCTGGTGCTCATGGAAGCCACTGGCGGCTACGAGGCGGCGCTGGCGTGCGCGTTGCAGGCGGCGGGTCTGCGGGTGGCAATCATCAACCCGCGCATGGCACGGGACTTCGCCCGTGCGATGCAGCGCCTGGCCAAGACCGACCGCATCGATGCGGCCACCCTGGCCGAGTTCGCCGCCGTGCTGGCTCAGCGCCCCGACTGCGAGCGCTTCGTGCGCCCCTTGAGCGAGCCCGAGCAGCAGGATCTGGCCGCTTTGGTCACCCGCAGGCGCCAGCTCGTGGCGATGCAGTTGTCCGAGCGTCAGCGCCTGCGCCTGGCGCGCCCGGTCGCACGCCCGAGCATCGAGGCCTTGCTGCAGGCCATTGCCCGCCAGCTCGACGACGTCGATGCCCAGATGCTCAGCCATGTCGAGCAGCACCATGCCGCAATGGCCAAGCTGTTGCAAGGCGTGGCCGGCATCGGTCGCATCGCCGCTGCCACACTGATCGCCGAGCTGCCCGAGCTGGGACGGCTCAACCGCCGCCAGATCAGCGCGCTGGTGGGTGTGGCACCATACGCCAACGATTCGGGCTCCAGTCGAGGCCGAAGGCGCATCGTCGGCGGACGCTTCGAGGTGCGGCGCGCCCTGTACATGGCCACGCTCACCGCAACACGAGTCAACCCCGCTATCCGCGCCTTCTACGAGCGCTTGGTGGCTGCGGGCAAACTCAAAAAGGTGGCCTTGATCGCCTGCATGCGCAAGCTGATCACCCACCTCAATGCCATCGCCCGAAACTACCTCAACGCTCAACATCAACCTCTGACTACTTGACTTTGAACACGGTTACTCAGACCGGCATGTTCATCACGTCCTGATAGGCCGTGACGAGCTTGTTCCTCACCTGCACCATCTGCTGGAACGAGAGACTGGCCTTCTGCAGATTGATCATCACGTCCTGTAGATTGACGTTCTCGTTGCCGGCGGCGAATTCCTGCGCGAGCTGTTGAGCCTGCTGTTGCGCGGCATTCACCTGATCGATCGCGGCCTTCAGTGCATCGGCGAACTCGGCGCCGCCCGCGGCTTGAGACGCAGCGGCCGGCTTGCCCTGTGCCACCGCGGTGGCGGCACGCAGCTCGCTGAGCATCTGTTCGAGATTGCGGGTATCGATGGCCATGCGCTTTTTATAGCAAAGCCCGTGCCGGCTTGCTAGTCCCCGTCCTTGAGATAACCCTCTTCGCGGTACTGGGCGAGCTTGTAGCGCAGCGTGCGCTCCGAGATGCCTAGCAAGGCGGTGGCCTTCTTGCGCGAACCACCGACTTTGGCCAAGGTGTCGAGGATGTGCTGGCGTTCGAGGTCTTTCATGCTCGACGTGCTCGCGGCTGCTTGCGGCGCCGGCGATGCGAAAGTCGGCGCTGATGGAACGGCAGCCGCAGTCTCCCCGACCGCGCGGGCGGGGCTGGCCGTGGATGGAGCCATTTCCGGCAAGCGCAGATGCGCCGCTTCGATCAGCTCACCCGGCGCGAGGATCAGCGCGCGCTGGACGACGTTTTCCAGCTCGCGCACATTCCCCGGCCAAGGGTAGGCGGCAAGTTTTGCCGCGGCTTCGGCATCAAGACGCGCCCGCCGGCCGAGTCGCGCCCCATGCACTGCGAGGAAATGCTCCGCGAGCGGCACGATGTCGGCGGGACGTTCGCGCAATGGCGGGATCGTCAGCGGAAACACGTTGAGCCGATAGAACAGGTCCTCGCGGAACCGTCCGGCGGCGACTTCCGCGGCCATGTCGCGGTTCGAGGTGGCGAGCACGCGGATCTCTACCGGAATCGGCTTCTTGCCGCCGACACGCTCGACTTCGCGCTCCTGCAGGACGCGCAGCAGCTTGGCCTGCAGCGCGAGCGGCATTTCGGAAATTTCGTCGAGCAGCAGCGTGCCATGATCGGCCTGCTCGAACTTGCCGGCCTGGGCGGCCTGCGCGCCGGTGAAGGCGCCTTTCTCGTAGCCGAACAGCGTCGCTTCGAGCAGGTTGTCGGGGATCGCCGCGCAGTTGATCGCGACGAACGGGCCTTTCGCCCGCGGCGACTGGTCGTGGATGTAACGCGCGAACACCTCTTTCCCCGTGCCCGATTCGCCGGTCAGCAACACGGTCGCATCGGTACGGGCGACGCGTGCGGCGAGCAGCAACACCTCGCGGGTTTTCGCATCGGCGGCGACCACCCCTTCGGCCTGCGGCGGCAGCGCATAGCGCTCGATCTGCTCGATGAGCGTCTTCGGCTCGAAGGGTTTGAGCATGAAGTCGCAGGCGCCCCCCTTCATCGCCGCGACGGCCTTGTCGACGTCGCCGAAGGCGGTCATCAACAGCACCGGCAAACCGGGCTTGCGGCTACGAATCTCGGCGAGCAGCGCCAAACCATCCATCGGCGCCATGCGCAGATCGGAGACCACCATCTGGAAAGGCTGACGTTCGATCAGCGCGAGTGCCTGAGGGCCGCTCTCTGCGCCGCTGGCCCGGTAGCCGGCGGTTTCCAGCGTGATCAGCAGCGCATCGCGCAGCGCCTCGTCGTCTTCGACGACGAGAACGTTCATCCCCTGTTTCGTCATCCGTTTTGCTCCATCGTCACCGTCGCCTCGTTCGCGCTGCGCGCGACGCTGAGCCGGAAGGTGCTGCCCTGGCCGGGCGCCGAAGCCACTTCGATGCCGCCGCCATGCGCGCGGGCCACGCCGCGGGCGATCGCCAGCCCCAGGCCGGTGCCCTCGGCACGCGTGGTGAAGAATGGCTCGAAGAGACGGGCCACCACCTCGGCCGGCATGCCGCGCCCATTGTCGCTGACACGAAAAACGATCGATGCTTCGTCTTCCTCGACGGCGAGGGCAATACAGCCATCGGTACGCTCGGCCACCGCGTGCAGCGCATTTTCGAGCAGATTCGTGAGCGCCCCGGCGAGCGCCTTGCGGTTACCGGTGAGGGTCAGTCCGGGCGGCGGGGTGACGACCTCGAAGCGCGCACCGCGGCTACGCGCCAGCGGCTCGAAGGTCTGCCCGAGTTCGGCGAGCAGCTCGGCAAGCGCGAAGGCTTCGCGGCCAAGCACTTCGCCGCGCGCAAAGAGCAGCATGTCCTGGATCAGGCGCTCGAGATGCTTGAGCCGCTCCACCGTCTTCCTGGCGATCGTGATGCGGCTCGCCTCGGGCAGATCCGGTGTTTCCAGATTGCCGGCATACAGCAGCGCCGCCGCGAGCGGAGTGCGCAACTGGTGGGCGAGCTGCGCCGCCATCTCACCCATCGCGGCGAGCCGGGCGTTGCGTTCGGCCTGCTCACGCAGGCGCTGCGTCTCGGCATTCGCGGCGGCCAACTCGGTGGTCAGGCGCTCGACCTGCTTTTCCAGCGCGCCATAGGCCGTCGACAGCTCTTCCGACACCTGATTGAACAGGCGGAAGGCTTCGGCCAGTCGTGCGGGATCGACATCCGGCGCGGGTGCCGGGGGCGGCGCGGGTGCGGCGAGGTTCATGTCGAGAATGTTCGCAAATTGTCTGTGGCGGCGAAACGAGGAATAGGGCGGAACAATACCCGAAATGGCGGCAATTATTGCCGCTCATCGCGGGAACCCGTCTTGCTTCGGCGCGTCACAATCCCTTCCGTACCTCCAGGAGAACCTACACAACATGGCAGAACCGGCAACCGCCTCGCCCACCTTGCCTCTCGGGCTGGCTGCACTCTCCCGACTCGATGCCCGCCAGAAGTTGATGGCGATGGCGATGGTCGCCCTCGCCATCGCCGTGTTGGTCGGCGCCTGGCTGTGGACCAAGGAACCGCCCTATGGGGTGCTGTTTTCCAATCTCTCCGACCAGGATGGCGGCCAGATCGTCGCCGCCTTGCAGCAACAGAACATCCCCTACAAAGTTTCCGAGCGCGGTGGCGCGATCCTGGTGCCCGTCGGTCAGGTCCATGAAGCGCGCCTGAAGCTCGCCTCGCAGGGACTGCCGAAAGGCGGGCTGGTCGGTTTCGAGTTGATGGAGAACCAGAAGCTCGGCATCAGCCAGTTCGCCGAACAGATCAATTACCAGCGCGGTCTCGAAGGCGAACTGGCGCGGTCGATCCAGGCGCTGGGCGCCGTGCGCGCCGCCCGCGTGCATCTGGCGATCCCGAAGCAGACCGCATTCCTGCGCGACGACCTGAAGCCCTCGGCTTCCGTGTTGGTCAGCCTGCAGCCGGGGCGCACGCTCGAACCGGCGCAGATCGCCGGCATCGTCCATCTGGTGTCCTCTTCGGTGCCGCAGCTTTCCCCCGCCAACGTCAGCGTGATCGACCAGGATGGCAAGCTGATTTCGCAGCGCCTCGACGGCTTCAAGAACGACAATTTGAACCCCAGCCAGCTCGGCTATGTCAAGGAAGTCGAGGCGCAATACGTCAAGCGCATCGAAACCATCCTCGAACCCTTGCTCGGCAAGGGCAATTTCCGCACCCAGGTGGCGGCCGAGATCGATTTCAGCCAGATCGAGCAGGTCGAAGAGAGCTACCAGCCGAATCCTGCACCGAAGACCGCCATCCGCAGTCAGCAGACCGCCGAGAGCGGCGCGGGCAGCCCGCCGGCGCTCGGCGTGCCCGGGGCGCTGACCAATCAACCGCCGGTACCGGCCACCGCGCCGATCACCACGCCGCCGGTGCCGGGCGCCACGGCAGTGGGCGGAGCCACGAGCGGCAATTACACACGCAACGCGACGATCAACTATGAGCTCGACAAGACCGTGCGCCATACGCGTGCCACCCCCGGCGCCGTCAAGCGCGTCTCGGTGGCCGTGGCGGTCAACCATAAGCGCCCGCTGGGCAACGATGGCAAGCCGGGCAAGGCGGTGCCGCCCACTGCCGAGGAATTGAAGCGCATCAATGACCTGGTGCGTGAATCGATCGGCTTCGACGAGAAGCGCGGCGACACGATCAACGTCGCCGCGGCGAGCTTCGTGCAGAGCGAGGCGGAAGCGCTGCCGGAAACGCCGCTGTGGAAGGACCCGGCCGCGATCGCCTTCGCGAAGGAAGCCGGACAATATCTGGTCTTCGCGATCGTCGCCTGGCTGGTCTGGCGCAAGCTCTTGAAGCCGGTGCTCGACATGTTCGCCGCCGCTGCGCAGCGCGCCGAGGCGGAACGGCGTGCCGCGGCGGAAGCGGCCGGCGTGGAGGGAACCGGCACGGCAGAGGCCCCTGCCGGTCCGCATGTGCGAAGTTTCGACGAGAAGTTGAATGCTGCACGCGAGACCGCCCGCCAGGAACCCAAGCTGATCGCCGAACTGATCAAGGAGTGGATGGGTGCCGGGGCCTGAGGAAGGACTGGAAAAGAGTGCGATGCTGCTGCTCTCGCTCGGCCCGGATGCCGCCGCCGAAGTGCTCAAGCATCTGGGACCGCGCGAGGTGCAGAAGCTCGGCCACGCGATGGCCGGCATCAAGGCCGTGCCGCGCGAAAAAGCCGAGCAGCTGATCGAGGAGGTCGCAGCCCATGCGGCGAAGGGCGCGGCACTGTCGGCCGACGAGGAAATGATCCGCAGCATGCTCACCAAGGCCCTGGGGGACGACAAGGCCGCCAACCTGATCGGCCGCATCCTGCAAGGTGGCGACACCGCCGGCATCGAGAGCCTGAAGTGGATGGATGCGCCGACGGTCGCGGACCTGATCAAGAACGAGCATCCGCAGATCATCGCCACGATCCTCGTCCATCTGGAATACGACCACGCCGGCGAGATCCTCAAGCTGTTTTCAGAACGGCTGAGGAACGACGTGCTGCTGAGGATCGCGACGCTCGACGGCGTGCAGCCGGTCGCGCTCAAGGAACTCAACGAAGCGATGACCCGCCTGATGGCTGGCGCTTCGAACAACGTCAAGAAAGCGGCGATGGGCGGTATTCGCCACGCCGCCGAGATCCTGAACTACGTCGGCCAGGCCGCCGAGACGGCGATCATCGACAATGTGCGCGAATACGATCCCGATCTGGCGCAGAAGATCCTCGACGAGATGTTCACCTTCGAGAATCTGCTCGACATCGACGACCGCGGCATCCAGCTCTTGCTGCGCGAGGTGCAGTCCGACTCGCTGATCCTCGCGCTCAAGGGCGCCTCGCCCGAACTGCGCGAGAAGATCTTCAAGAACATGTCGCAGCGCGCTGCCGAGATGCTCAAGGAAGACCTCGAATCGAAAGGCCCGGTGCGGCTCTCCGAAGTCGAGGCCGAACAGAAGGAAATCATCAAGATCGCGCGCCGCCTCGCCGACGAAGGCCAGATCCAGCTCGGCGGCAAGGGTGGTGAAGACGTGATGATCTGATCATGCGCTCATCTGCGAATCTCACTGCCTGGGAACGCTGGGAGCTGGCGAGCTTCGAGGAAGAAGTCGCGCTCGCGCCGCCACCGGCCGAATCCCAGGAAACGCAAGAGAAAGCCCCCTTGCCGCTCGATCGGGAGGAAATCGAGCGCATCTGCGCCGAAGCGCGCGAAGACGGTTATCAGGCAGGCTTCCATGCCGGTTATCAGGACGGTATGCGCAGCGGCTACGAGGCGGGCCAGGCAGCGGTACGCGCCGAAGCCGAACGCATCCGCCAGGCCGCCGACACGCTCGATCAGGCGCTGAAGGAATTCGACCAGCAGGTCGCTGACGAATTGGTCGCACTGGCCATCGAGATCGCCCGGCAGGTGGTGCGCCACGAGGTGGCGACCCGGCCGGAGTCGATCGTCGGGGTCGTCAGCGAGGCGCTGGCGCAGTTGCCGCACCAGCACGCCGCGATCCACATGAATCCGCAGGATGCCGCGCTGGTGCGCGCGAACATCGGCGAGACACTTTCCCACGCCGGACACCGCATTCTCGAAGAGCCCCATCTCAAACCGGGCGAGTGCCTGCTGGAAGCGGGCGGCAGCCAGATCGACGCTTCGCTCGCCACGCGCTGGCGGCGGGTGATCGAGGCGCTCGGCAACGATGTGCCCTGGCAGATCAAGGACCGGTCATGACGCCCCACAGCGAGGCCTGGCGCGATCTGCTCGCCAACTGCCGCAGGCAGCTGGCCGAAGTGACGCCTTTTCAGACCAGCGGGCGACTGACACGCATCAGCGGACTGGTGATGGAGGCTTCCGGCCTCAAGCTGCCGTTGGGCTCGAGCTGCCGCATCCAGGTCCCGAACGACGGCACGGTCGAGGCCGAAGTGGTCGGTTTCGCCGGCGAACGCCTCTACATGATGCCGACCGAGGATGTCTATGGCCTCGCCCCCGGCTCGCAGGTCACGCCGCTGGAAACGCCGGTGCCGCCACCGCGGATCGGCCAGCCGGCCCAGCCTTTCCGCCGCGCCTTCGATCGCGCGAAGCATCTGCCGGTCGGCGAACAACTGCTCGGCCGGGTGGTCGATGGCAACGGCCGCCCGCTCGACAGCCTCGGTCCGCTCGACGGCAAACCGCTGCGCTCGCTGATCAGCCGCCCGTTCAACCCGCTGCAACGCGCGCCGATCGAGCATGTGCTCGATGTCGGCATCCGCAGCATCAATGCGCTGCTCACCGTCGGCCGCGGCCAGCGGCTCGGCCTGTTCGCCGGCTCTGGCGTAGGCAAGAGCGTGCTGCTGGGTATGATGGCCCGCTACACGGCCGCCGAGATCATCGTCGTTGGACTGATCGGCGAGCGCGGCCGCGAAGTCAAGGAATTCATCGAGCACAACCTCGGCGCCGAGGGTCGCCAGCGTGCCGTCGTCGTCGCTGCGCCCGCGGACGTCAGCCCCCTGATGCGTCTGCAAGGCGCCTCCTATGCGACCGCGATCGCCGAGTATTTCCGTGATCAGGGCCGCCATGTGCTGTTGATCATGGATTCGCTCACCCGCTATGCGATGGCCCAGCGCGAGATTTCCCTTGCCGTCGGCGAACCGCCCGTGACGCGCGGCTATCCGCCCTCGGTGTTCGCGCGCCTGCCGCAGCTGGTCGAACGCGCCGGCAACGGGCCGGTGGGCGGCGGTTCGATCACCGCGTTCTACACGGTGCTGACGGAAGGCGACGATCCCCAGGATCCGATCGCCGATGCGGCACGGGCGATCCTCGACGGCCACATCGTCCTCTCCCGCTCGCTGGCGGATGCCGGCCACTATCCGGCGATCGACATCGAGCAGTCGATCTCGCGCGCGATGACCAGCCTGATCACGCCGGGCCATCTCGAACGCGTGCGCCGCTTCAAACAGCTCTACTCACGCTATCAGCGCGCGCGCGACCTGCTCGCGGTCGGCGCCTATGTGCCGGGATCGGACCCGCTGCTCGACCGTGCCATCGCAGTGCATGACACGATGGAGGCTTTCCTGCAGCAAGGCATCGAAGAGCGCGCCGACGCGGAACAGAGTCTGGCGGCACTCAACGCGCTGCTGCCGGATTGAGTCAGGCAAGCCTCAAGCCTCTATACTGGATAGGTGGCAAAGCACTTCCATCTGGCACCCTTGCTGGAACTCTCGAATCTGCGTCTCGATCAGGCGGCGCGGCAACTCGGCCAGCTGATCGCCGGCGAGCAGCAGGCGAGTCAGCGACTCGAGCTGCTGGTGCAATACCGTAACGAATACCAGGCGCTGTTCCTCGCCGCTGCCGAAAAAGGCCTCGATCCGCAGCGCTGGCGCAATTACCGCCAGTTCCTCGACAAGATCGACGAAGCGATCGAACAGGCGCGCACGATGGCCACCACGGCCCGGCAGCGGACCGCCGCGGGGCAGAAAAACTGGCTCGACAAGCGTGGCAAGGTCAAGGCCTTCGACACGCTGGCGCAGCGTTTCCACGCCCGCATCGCCTACGAGGAATCACGCAACCAGCAAAAACTGATGGACGAACATGCGGCAAGGCTTTTCGGAAATGCGAAAGAAGAGGAGTAGCCGCAACATTGGCATGTTCCTTGCGTTAGTTGGGCATTCCGCCATTCAGGACGAGGAAACTCCATGCCGATCCCGACGTTAGCCATACCCACCAGTGCTTCGGCCGCGATCACGGCCAAACTTCCCGCCGGCGAGGACAATGCGCCTGCCGAAGCGAAGATCGCGGGTGCTGTGAGCTTCGCAGCGCATCTTCAGCGTTTCGCTGCCAGAGGGACGGACACCGAGCTTGTCGGCGACCCCGTAATGCTCCTTCCGGAAGAAAATGACGCGAGCGCAGTCGAGCTGGCCGCCTCGACCGTTCTCGATCCCTTGGCGCTGGCGCAGCAACGGGGAACGGCCGACTCAGTGCCCACCAAAGACTCCCCCCGCCTCACCGAATCTTCGCCGGATGCCGCCGCTCCGCCCCTCTTCGCACCGCTGACACCGCCGATCGTCGCAGCGGCAAACTCTGCCGCCGTGACGGCGGCGACTGCCGCCGAAGGTCGGTTTCCCGCTGCCGCCGTGACTTTGCCGTTCGCCGCCGCCACCCGCGATCTGGCGCCGCAAGCCGGAATCGAGTCCGTCGTGCCCACCAAGACCGAGGTCCCCTCGGCCGCCTCGACCGGCCGCGAGTTCGCTGCCACCCTGACGGCCGCGATCGCAACCACCCATGAGACGCAGTCTCCAGGCGACACGGCAGCCGTCGTGCAGCAGGTCATCGCGGACATTTCTCCGGCACGATCCGCCCATGCCCATGAGGGTCTGACGATCACCCGCCCCGTGGGCACTCCCGGCTGGACCGAGGAGATCGGCAACCGGATCGCCTGGGTCGCCGGCCAAGGGCGTAGCCAGGCGGAGCTGGTGCTCAACCCGCCGCACATGGGGCGCATCGAAGTCAGTCTCACCGTAAATGGCGACCAGGCCGCGGCGAGCTTTGCTTCGAGCAACCCGGTGGTGCGCGAGCTGCTCGAAGCCTCACTGCCACGGCTGCGTGAGACCTTGGCCGATGCCGGCATCCAGCTCGGCCAGGCCCAGGTCGGGGCGGAACACCCGCGGCAACAGGCGCAGCAGGAAAAACACGGGGAGAATCCGGCATCTGACCCGATGCGCACACTCGGCACAAATGCGGCAATATCCCAAGCCAATTCGGTCGGTTTGTCGACCTCCCTCGCGCTCAAGTCCGGGCAGGGTTTGGTCGATGTCTTTGCCTGAACCCCGAAAAACTGGAGTGACCAATGGCCGAGGCCAAGAAAACCGAAACGCCCGCCGAGGGTGAAGTTCCCAAGAAAAAGAGCAAGCTCTTGCTGATCATCCTCATCGCCGTCCTGGTGCTGGTACTGGGCGGTGGTGGAGCGGCCTTCTTCCTGATGAAGAAGAAAGCTGCCGACGAAGAAGGCGCCGACGAAGGCGACGAGCCGCCCGCGAAAACCGCCAAAGCGAAAAAGAAGAAGAAAGACGACCACGCCATGCCGCCCGTTTTCAGCAAGCTCGATCCCTTCGTGGTGAAACTCCAGGCGGAACAGCAGGAAGCCTACGTGCAGGCAGTGCCCGAACTCAAGCTCGCCGACGCCCATGTCGCCGACCAGATCAAGAATTTCATGCCGGAGATCCGCCACAAGGTGCTCTTGATCCTTGCCGGCAAAAAGGCCGCCGAGCTATCGACCCCCGAAGGCATGCAGATCCTCGCCAACCAGATCCGTGAATCGATCAACGCGACGCTGACGGGCGAGAGACCCGATCCGGCGAAGGAAAAGATGGATACCAATGAGGAGGGGCCGGTGATCGCGGTCTTTTTCTCGTCGTTGATCGTCCAGTGAGAGCTCCATGAGCCAGGATTTCCTCTCCCAGGAAGAAGTCGACGCCCTGTTGAAGGGTGTCACCGGGGAAACCGAAGAGGAAGCGGCCGCGCCGCAGGATGCCAGCGGCGTAAAAACTTATGATCTCGGCCGCCAGGAGCGCATCGTGCGCGGCCGCATGCCGACGCTGGAGTTGATCAACGAGCGCTTCTCCCGCTATCTGCGCATCGGTCTGTTCAATTACATGCATCGCAATACCGAAATCGCCGTCGGACCGGTACGCGTGCAGAAATACAGCGATTTCATCCGCAACCTGGTGGTTCCCACCAACCTCAACCTGGTGCAGATCAAGCCGCTGCGCGGCACGGCCCTGATCGTGTTCGATCCCAATCTGGTGTTCCTGGTCGTCGACAACATGTTCGGCAGCGACGGTCGTTTCCATACGCGCGTCGAGGGGCGCGATTTCACGGCGACCGAGCAGCGCATCATCATGGGCATGCTCAATGTCGTGTTCCGCGAATACGAAAAGGCCTGGAAGCCGGTCAATGAGATCAGCTTCGAATACGTGCGCTCGGAGATGAACACGCAGTTCGTCAACATCGCGACACCCTCGGAAGTGGTCATCGCCTACACCTTCACGATCGATCTGTCCGGCAACACGGCCGAGATGCACGTCTGCCTGCCGTATGCGATGATCGAACCGATCCGCGACGTGCTCTACAGCACGATGCATAGCGAGCAGGCCGGCGCCGACCAGCGCTGGACCACGATGCTGAGAAAACAGCTGATGAGCGCCGAAGTCGAACTGGTGGCGCCGCTGGGACATGCCGGGCTGACTTTGGGCGAGGTCGCGCAGCTCAAGGTCGGCGACATCGTGCCGATCGAGATTCCGGACGTGATCAACGTCAAGGTCGATGGCGTCCCGCTGCTGCAATGCCGTTACGGAATCAACAACGGTCAGTATGCGCTGAAGGTGGAAAAATTCATCTCACCCGAAGAGGTGACGGAATGAACAGTGAGGTCGATCATGGCTGAAACCGAAAACCAGGTTACCGACGACGATTGGGCCGCGGCAATGCAAGAACAGGCCGCGCAGGAAAATGCCGGCCAAAGCGGCGATAAGACGGCGACGACGACCGAGGACGACTGGGCCGCGGCGATGCAGGAACAGGCCGCCCAGGAAAAAAAAGCCACTGCATCTGCGGCGGCGGCAGCGTCGAAACTCTTCGAACCCCTTGGTGGCAATACCGCCGCACCGGCCAACCAGGGACTCGAACTGATCCTCGACATTCCGGTGAATCTCACGGTGGAGCTCGGGCGCACCAAGATCTCGATCCGGAACCTCTTGCAGCTGGCACATGGTTCGGTGGTCGAGCTCGACGGCCTGGCCGGCGAGCCGATGGACGTGCTGGTGAATGGCACGCTGATCGCCCAGGGCGAGGTGGTGGTCGTCAATGACAAGTTCGGCATTCGGCTCACCGACATCATCACGCCGCAGGAGCGCATCCGCAAGCTGAACAGGTAAAGCGCCGGTTTTTCCCGTTTGATCCGCTCATCGTCGCGTCTGACGAGGCATAAGCTTCGTGGCCATGCTGCCACGCGCCATTCTTTCGTTGCTGAGCGCCCACCCATTCATCGCCAAGGCCACCGAGGGCAGTGGAAGTGCCGTCCCGTCAGCGCCGACTTTTGGCGGTGCGGCGCCGGAGCTCGGCAGCAGCGCAGTGTCGATGGTCATCGGTTTGATCGTCGTGCTCGCCCTGCTGTTCGGCGCGCTGTGGCTGATGAAGCGGCTTTCCCAGCCGCATGGCGCGGCAGCGGGACTGATGCGCGTCGTCGCCGGCGTGGCGGTGGGGCCCCGCGAGCGCGTGGTGATCCTCGAACTTGGCAACAGCTGGCTGGTATTGGGCGTCGCGCCGGGTCAGGTCACCACGCTGGCGGAGATTCCGCGCCAGGAATTGCCACCCGGCGGGCAATTTCCCGCCGCCGGCGAATTCCCGGCCTGGCTGAAAAGGATCGTCGAAAGTCGTGGCAAGACGTAAGCCGATCGTGCTCGTCGCGCTGCTCTTCACGAGCGGCTTCTCGGGGCAGGCACTGGCACAGGCGCTGCCCGCGCTCACCAGCACGCCCGTGGCTGGCGGCGGCACGCAATGGTCGCTGTCGATCCAGACGCTGCTGCTGATCACCAGCCTGACCTTCCTGCCGGCCATGCTGCTGATGATGACGAGTTTCACACGCATCATCATCGTGCTCTCTCTGCTGCGGCACGCGCTCGGCACCCAGACCTCCCCGCCCAACCAGGTGCTGGTCGGCCTGGCGCTGTTCCTCACCTTCTTCATCATGGCCCCGGTCGGCGAGAAGATTTACACCGACGCCTACCTGCCGCTCGCCGAGAACAAGATCGCATTCCAGGAGGCGCTCGACCGCGGCGCCGTTCCACTGCGGGCTTTCATGCTCAAGCAAACGCGCGACGCCGATCTCGCGCTGTTCACCAAAATCGCCCAGGCACCGGCGCCCGAGAAGGCCGACGACGTGCCGATGCGCGTGCTGATCCCCGCCTTCGTCACTTCGGAACTCAAGACCGCCTTCCAGATCGGTTTCATCATCTTCATTCCCTTCCTGATCATCGACATGGTGGTCGCTGCGGTGTTGATGTCGATGGGCATGATGATGATGTCGCCGGTGATGGTTGCCTTACCGTTCAAGATCATGCTGTTCGTACTCGTCGACGGCTGGCAGCTGGTCATCGGCTCGCTGGTCAATAGCTTCGGCTAACGCCGCATCGCCGACCTCGGCCACCCGCCGGTTGATCAAACGCAAGTGGTTGCGGTCGGCTGTCAAGGCGTTTCATCCTAGAAAGGAACGTTCATGACACCTTCCACCGTCATCGACATCGGCCGCCAGGCCGTCGAAATCACCTTGCTGATCTCGGCGCCGCTGTTCATCGCGGCACTCGCCACCGGCCTGATCGTCTCGATCTTCCAGGCTGCGACACAGATCAACGAGGCAACGCTGTCCTTCGTGCCGAAGCTGATCGCCGTGTTCGTCACGCTGATCCTTGCCGGCCCGTGGATGATCACGGTGCTCACCGATTACGTGCAGCGCCTTTACGGCTCGATTCCCGGTCTGATCGGATGATCAGCATCACCAGCGCCCAGCTCGACGCCTGGATCAACGCCTTCCTCTTTCCGCTCGCGCGCATCCTGGCGCTGATGTCGCTGGCGCCGATCTTCGGCAATGCCGCCCAGCCACGCCGCGTGCGCCTGGCCGTCGGCCTGATCGTCACGCTCGCCGTCGTGCCGACGCTGCCGCCGATGCCTGCCGTGCCAGCCGGCTCCTGGCTGGGCTTCGCGATCCTCGCGCAACAGATCGTCATCGGGCTCATGCTGGGCCTGAGCCTGCGCATCGCCTTCGCTGCGATCGACGTCGCCGGCGAACTGATCGGCATGCAGATGAGCCTGTCGTTCGCAATGTTCTACGATCCGCAGAATGCCGGCCAGAGCCCGGTGGTCGCCGAATTCCTCGGCCTCGTCGCAATGCTGATCTTCCTGGCATTGAACGGCCATCTGCTGACGCTCGCGGCGCTGGCCGAGAGTTTTCGCCTGCTGCCGGTCGGCACGGTGCCTTTCGGAACGGGCGGGATCGGTGCCCTCCTGACCTGGTCCTCGGTGATGTTTTCTTTCGGCATCCTGCTCGCGCTGCCATTGATCACCGCGTTGTTGATCGCCAACCTGGCGATGGGCGTGCTGGCGCGTGTCGCCCCGCAGCTCAACATCTTCGCGGTGGGTTTCCCGGTCACGCTGGCGGCCGGCTTCGCCGTGCTGATGTTCTCGATCCCCTATTTCGGCTCGGCGCTCGAGCGCCTGTTCGATCAGGCATTCCGCGTCATGGCGCAGATCATGCGCGCTGCGGGCTGATCAGGAAACCTTTTTGAGCAGCCGGATCACACCCTCGGCCTTGCGCTGCGAGCCGAGCACCGAAGAATCGAGCCGTTCGGCATATTCGACGAGCTCGTAGCCCTGATACCCGCCTTCGCGCACCAGGGCCTTGGCGCGGCGATCGAGCACCGCACGCGCCTCGCCGGCGCCACCGCTGTAGATGCGCTTCATCTTCAGCGAGAAATGCACGTAATCGTCGGGCAGGCGCGCTTCCTCGATCTCCCAGTTCGGCGCCAGCGGATCGACGATCAGCCAGGCGGCACCGACATACAGGCCCCAATAGACCAGCTTTTCGAGCGGGTAGGACACCGACGGGCCGATCTGGATCACGCTGTCCGGGATCAATGGTCCGCCGATGACCTTGCTGCTGGTATTGGCCAAACTTTCCACCGTGTTGCCCACCGAACCCGTGGCTTTCACGGCAGCGGGATTCTGCGTGCAGCCAGCCATCACCAGCGCCACGAGCAGCAACGTCCCTGCCGAAATCGTCTTCCCAGAAAGACAGGTACGCTCATTCATCGAACATCTCCCAACTTGTCGGTGTGCCGCGTGTCACGGCGACTTTCAGGCGTCGGCCGATCAACGCGTCGAAATGCTTCGGCGCCAGACCGTAGCCGGGGCGAATGCGGCGGATGTCCTGCGGCCCGACGATGCTGCCCGCCGGCAGATCGCGCACGAAATAGATCGAGCGGCGGAACACCCTGCTGCCGGACTCCGCCGCGGGGCGCACGAAGTCGGCCGAGCCCAACGCCCGCCAGGCCGCCCGGGCCTCTTCGCACAGACGGGCGAATTCCTCCGGCTCCAACGAGAATTCGCTGTCCGGCCCCTTGTCGGCGCGACTCAACGTGAAATGCTTTTCGATCACGCAGGCGCCGAGCGCCACCGCGGCCACCGCCGCCGTCGTACCCAGCGTGTGATCGGAAAGCCCGACCGGCACGGCAAAACGATTGGCCAACGCCGGAATCATGCGCAGGTTGGCTTGCTCAATCGGCGCCGGATAGCTGCTGACACAATGCAGCAGCACGATCTGGTCGCAACCAGCGCTTTTTGCGGTATCCACGGCCTCCGCGATTTCATCGAGGCTGGCCATGCCGGTCGACAGGATGATCGGCTTGCCGGTTTTCGCCACCGCCCGGATCAACGGCAGATCGGTATTCTCGAAGGAAGCGATCTTGTAGGCGGGCGCGTCCAGGCCTTCCAAAAGCTCGACGGCGCTTTCATCGAACGGCGTGGAAAAGATCGTGATGCCAAGCCGCCTTGCATGTTCGAACAGCACGCGATGCCATTCGAACGGCGTTTCCGCCTCGCGATAGAGCGAATAAAGCGTGTAGCCGTCCCACAGCCCCCCGCGAATCTGAAAATCCGGCAGGTCGCAGTCGAGCGTCATCGTCTCCGCGGTATAGGTCTGCAACTTGACCGCATCGGCGCCGGCCTGCTTTGCGGCCTCCAGCGTCGCCAGCGCGCGTTCGAGCGAACCGTTGTGGTTGGCGGAGAGTTCGGCGATCAGGTATGGAGCACTTCCCCAACCGATTGATCTGCCTGCGATGTGAATGGAGGTTGTCACGAAACTTTTTCGAGCTTAACAATGTAACGATGACCCAAATGGTCGAAAAAGGCCGGGTAGCGCTGAGGATCACACACCCTGATCAGATCAAACTGCTCGGCAATGGTTTTATGGATGTCGAGGCGGCTGTCCTCCGGCGTTCTCCGCCGATAGTAAGTGGCAGGCTGTTTCTCATCCTGGACGACTGGTTCGATGTCATCAAAGTTTTTGACTGCGTAATCGATCAGTTCGACTTCCGCGCTAAATAAAGCATGATTGATCTCATCCCAAAGCGCATGTCTCGGGATATTTATTTTCGTTTTTTTCCAGACTCTTCCAGAATCTACCGGCTCATCGGCTTCGATCAGGGAAAGCGTGATGAAGTCGGCGCCTTGCAGAAGTTCCCAAATATGCGGGCTCCATCCCCGACCCTTGGGCAAGTCGCTGGCATGCAGCACCAGGCTCGCCGAATATTTGGCTTTTTCGGCTGGGCCTACCAACTCTGTGCATGAAATCAAGAACAGGACGTCGCCTCCTGGCAGCTGATCTTTTCTGCTGACCAGAGAAACTTGATGTGTGCCGCTTTGGGCGTTTGCCCATGCTTGTAGATAAGGAATGACCGGATGAGTGGGGTCACTACACAGCAGGCTGATTTTCATCGTGCATCCTCATCATCGAATCTGCCACCCTCGTTACACCTTGCCCATCACAGATTCTGCTTGCTGCCACGGAAATATCCCGCAGAGTTTTCTGTTCAATCGACGCCAACGACAACGGCTGCGCTGCTCCAAACGATGACGAAGAAAGAGACCACGGCAAAACCGCGCCCGCAGTCAATAGCGCTGAATGAATGCTAGCCTGATTCTCAGCCAAGACCACTTGGACCGTCGGCACCCCCAGGCAACATCGCTCCCATGCCGAACTTCCAGCCGCGCCGATGGCCAGATCACTCTGCGCCAACAGTTCTGCCATGTTGTCTACATCGACGAGCACTCTTGTCGGCCACGGGAGCTGTTCGGCCTGTGCCTTGACTGCGTTTATCCATGGCGCATTCTTGCCCAGCACGACGGTGATTTCCGTATCTTTCGGCAGATCACAATGGCGCAATCCCGCAAGCACCCTGCCGGTGACATTGTCTTTATCGACCCCGCCCATCGAGATCAACAGGCGTTTTAGCTGTGGCCTCTCACGACGGCCGAGACTGTAGGTACGCCACTGCGCGAATTCCGATCGGAGTAGCGCATACCGCGGCCCCAGTAACAATTGGGCATGAGGTGCCAGATCTGCATAATCTTGGGTTTGGCGACCGAGATTCTGATCGAGCAGCAGGTCGCAATCGTGCGCCCGATCCGCCAGATCGTCGATGACCAGGATGCGCTTCACGAATGGGCGCAGCGCCGCTTCCCAACGCGCATCGATCCCATAGTGGTCGATGATCAGCCAGTCGGGTGCCGTCCCGCCAGCGCCGAGTTTTCGCGGTGACTCGGCGCCCGGCGGGACGTTTTCTTTTCCGCCAGCGCCGACTTCTCGAAGCGAGTCGGCGCCCGGGGGGACGCTCTCATTTCCGCCAGTGCCGATTTTCGTCTCTTCGGCGTCGGTCGCCCAATCGGCCCCCAGCCAGGCGGCATGGGCGGGTCTGGCCTCCACTGGCTGCCAGTCGGCATGATAGGGCAGAACATGGACCTCGAAGCCTTGCTGCCGAATCTTGTCGATGGGATGGCCAGGATGCGCACGACAGACGAAACGGCACCAAGCCCCCCTTTCACGTAATGCCTGGGCCAAGGTGAGGCAGCGCATCACGTGGCCGGTGCCGATCTCGAACGAGGCGTCGGTGCGGATGAGGACCTTCATCGGCCGCCTGCCGCCAGCTGCTGCGCCTTGAACAACCATTCGGCACGTTCCCAATCTTCCAGGGTATCGATGTCCTGCACCCGGTGGCGCGGCAGCGGCACCGGTGCGGCATCATGGGAAAACAATGGCTTGCCTGCCAGCCAGGCCGCAGCTCTGCCCCAATAGAACTGGCCGGCATCGTGCCAGGCTTCTTCGAGATCCTGCGAGCGGCTATGGAAATGTTCGGGCTGGAGCATTTCCACGCGTCCATCCGCCGTGATGCGGATCGCACGCTGGATCGGGAAAGGATAGGTGGTCACGGAAAAGGCATACTCCGCGCCGCTTTCCTGCAACACCTGCAAGCCTCTTTGCAGATCCTCCGCCCGAACGAACGGAGCGGTGGCATAGATGCAGCAGACTTCGGTGGCCGGCATACTCTGCTCGTTTTGCCAGTCGATCGCATGGGCGACGACCGGGATGGTGCCAGTATGGTCGTCGGCGAGTTCGCGCGGCCGCAGGAACGGGGTTTCGGCGCCGAACGCGCGCGCGACAGCCGCGATTTCTTCGTCATCGGTGCTGACGAGGATGCGATCGAAACAGCGCGATTCGATCGCCGCACGGATCGACCAGGCAATGATCGGCAGGCCGGCAAAGGGCCGGATGTTCTTGCGCGGAATGCGCTTGCTGCCGCCGCGGGCGGGGATGACGGCAAGCCTCATGTTTGCAACACCTCTTTCACCGCCGCAATGACCTGATCCTGCTCGGCCTCACTCAGCGCCGCATACATCGGCAGGCTGATCGCCTCGGCGTAATAGCGTTCAGCCGCCGGGAAATCCCCGGCCTGGAAACCCAGCCGCCGGTAGTCGGGCTGGGTATGCACGGGGATGTAGTGCAGATTGACGCCGATGCCGGCCGAGCGCAGCGCCTCGAACACTTGCCGATGGCTCTTGCCGATCGCATCAAGCTTTAGACGCACCACATAGAGATGCCAGGCCGACTGCGTTTCGGGATGCTGCCAGAGGGAGGTGAGCGGCAGACCCGCCAGTTCCCGCTCATAACGCGCCGCGAGTCTTCGGCGGCGGGAGAGGAAAGCCTCCAGGCGCTGTAACTGGCTCAAACCCAATGCCGCCTGGATGTCGGTGATCCGGTAGTTGTAGCCCAGCATGATCTGCTGGTAGTACCACGGCCCATCCGGTTCATGATCCATTCGGCCCGGATCGCGCGTGATGCCGTGGCTGCGTAACAAGGTCATCGTTTCGGCAAGCCCGGGATCGTTGGTCAGCGCCATGCCGCCTTCGCCGGTGGTGACGATCTTGACCGGGTGGAAACTGAAGACGGTGATGTCGGCAAAACGGCCGTTGCCGACGGGTTCGTTGCGGTAACGCGCGCCGATCGCGTGCGAGGCATCCTCGATGATCCTGAAACCATACTGTTGGCTCAATTCATGGATCGCGGCCATCTCGCAGGGTTGCCCGGCAAAATGTACCGGCACGACGATCTTCGGCAGGCGGCCGGTTTTCGTCGCATGTTCGAGCTTCTCCGCCAGCGCCACGACGCTCATGTTGGCGGTGCGTGGATCGATGTCGACGAAATCGACGCCGGCGCCGCAGTAACGCGCACAATTGGCCGAGGCGACGAAGGTGATCGGACTGGTCCACAGCCAATCGCCCGGCCCCAGCCCCAACGCCAGACAGGCCAGATGCAGCGCGGAGGTGGCGCTGTTGACCGCGACGGCATGCGAAGCCCCGCAATGGGTGGCGACGGCCTGTTCGAAACGGGGCACTGCGGGCCCTTGGGTCAACCACTCGGAACGCAGCACTTCGACGACGGCTGCGACATCGCGCTCGTCGATGTCCTGCCGACCGTAAGGGATCATGCGCCCGCAGCCGCATTGAAGGCGCGGATCTCGTCCACGCCGAGGAAATGCGGATTGTTGCCGGAGTTGTATTCGAAGCCCGCCGGGGTGGGTGCTCCGCACTCACCGAGCAGATTGCGGGTGTAATCACAGTCCAGCCCGAAAAACCGGATGCTGGGGCGAATCACGAAATGGTCGGGAAACTCCAGCGTCAGGTGGGAATCGTCGGCCGGGCACATCACTTCATGCAGCTTCTCGCCCGGGCGGATGCCGATGATCTTGTGCGGCACGCCGGGCGCCATCGCCTCGGCGAGATCGACGATACGCACCGAAGGAATTTTCGGCACGAAGATCTCGCCGCCCTGCATGCGTGCGAAATTGCGGAAGACGAAATCGACGGCCTGATCGAGACTGATCCAGAAGCGCGTCATGCGCACATCGGTGATCGGCAGCTCACGGGCCCCCTCCGCCAGCAGCTTGCGAAAGAACGGCACCACCGAGCCGCGCGAGCCGACCACGTTGCCGTAGCGCACCACTGCGAATCGCGTCGGATTGCTGCCGGCAATGTTGTTGGCGGCGACGAACAGCTTGTCGGAGGCCAGCTTGGTAGCGCCATAGAGATTGATCGGATTGGCCGCCTTGTCGGTGGACAGCGCAATCACTTTCGCCACCCCGTTGGCCAGCGCGGCATGAATCACGTTTTCCGCCCCGTGGATGTTGGTCTTGATGCATTCCGTGGGGTTGTATTCGGCTGCCGGCACCTGCTTGAGCGCTGCGGCATGGACGACGTAATCCACCCCCCGCATCGCCTGCACGAGTCGGTCGCGATCACGCACGTCGCCCAGGAAATAGCGCATGCAGGGCGCAGCGAAAGTTTGTTGCATTTCGAACTGCTTCAGCTCGTCGCGTGAAAACACGATCAGCCGTTGCGGCCGGTAGCGCTCGAGCATGGCACGGATGAAGGCGCGGCCGAATGACCCCGTGCCGCCGGTGATGAGGATCGATTTGCCGTTGAACATCAGAGGTAATTGAACAGGGACAATTGGCTTGCGTTGACGAAGGCTTGCTGGGAAGCCTGCAGGGAGATCTGCTGGAGCTGCAGCTCGACCGCCACTTTTTGCGTATCGGCGCTTTCCACTTTTTGCAGCTCGTCTTCGAACTGTTTGCGCATCGCGGTGGCGACGGACTGGGCGGTCGAGATTTCGTTCATCCGGTTGGCCACCGCATTGCGGATCGCATCGACCTGCTGCAAGGCGGCGTCGAGCTGGGCGACCCCATTGCTGATCGCCGACGTATAGGCCGCGCCGGTCAGGCCGGGATTCTGCAGATCGGTGATCAACTGCTGGAGCGCGGCGAAGGGGTCGTTTGGCCCGCCCATGCTGAAGACGACATCGCCCGGGTCGGAGGCGGCGATCTTGCGGTTCTCGCTGATGGCGACTTCGAGCTGGAATGCATCCCCGACATAATTGACCGTCGTGCCGGAAAGCTGGAAGGGTGCCGTGCCCCCCTTCGAGCCAGCGAACAGATAGTCGCCATTGCCGTCGCGGCTATTGGCATAGGCGAGCAGATCCTCCCGCAGCCGGGTGAGATAGTCGGCCACTTCGTTGCGTCGCGCCATGTCGGTTTGCATCTGCACCCCCATGCCGGCGCTGCGCGCCGCATCGAGGACGCCCCGCGCCGCCTGCAGCACCGTTTCTTCCTGCTTCAGGCGCGACTGGCCCATTTGCATGTTCTGCGTGAACGTCGCCAGTTGCCCGAGGCTGCGCGCGAGCTGCAACGCATGGTGCGCAGCGGAGGGATCGTCCGCGGGGGTCAGAATGCGCCGCCCCGTGGCGAGCTGCTGTTGCAGGTTGGACAATCGCTCCTGCTTGGCAAGCAGCGCCATCGTGTTGCGCTCGTAAATCAGGGAAGTCGAAATGCGCATTATTGGCCACCTCACAGGGACAGAATGGTTTCGAACAGCTTCTCGGTCACCTTGATCATCTGGGCTGCTGCCTGGTAGTAATGCTGGTACTGCATCAGATTGGCCGCCTCCTCGTCGAGATTGACGCCCGATTGGGCCTGTTGGGCGGCCTTTGCCTGCTCTAGCAGGTTGTCGAACACCGCGCCTTGCGACTTCGCCAGTGCCGTCGCATGGGCGATCTCGCTCACCCATGCACCGTAGGCGCTCTCGAAGCCGTTGTTGCCGGCAATGACACTGCGATCGCTGCCCAGCGCAGCGATGGCGAGAGCATTGCGATTGTCGAGGATGTCGCCCGGCGATGCGGCGTTGTCGGCGGCGGCGATCTTGCTCGCATCGGTGATGGCCACGCCAAGATTGATCGACGCTGCCGCCGTCGGCCGGATCAGAAAACCGTCTCCGGCGACTGGCGCACCGGCCATCGTCAGCGTGAAGCCCTGCGCTGCGGTCGCGGACAAGGTCGCGAGACTGGCGTCACTCCACGTCTGTCCGTCACTCAGGCGACGCAGTGTGTATTGGGCGCCGTCGAAACGCAGTTCGTAATCGCTGGTGGTGAGCTGGCTCGAATTCGCCAGTGTCGCCGTTAGCACGCCCGAGCCGGTATTGCTCTGGGCGGCGAAAGTTTGCGGCAAGTTGGTCGGATCGGTAAAGAACGAGCCGCCCAGGTTCCCGGCGAGGTCCCTGCCCGACTGATGCAAGGTATTGACCTGTTGCGCGACCGCCAAGGCGATACGGCCCAAGGCGTTCTGGGCCGGATCGAGGCTCTCTTGCCGGTAGTCGAGCAAGGCACCCAACTCGCCGCCCAGACTTCCCGGCCGCGACAGTGCCGTCGTCCCGGCATAGACTTCGATGCGCGTCGGATCGTAGGGCGAAGCCTGGGCAACGAGCGGATTGACCGTGTCATTCAATACCAGCGCCTGGCCGCCGATGAACACGCTGTAATCGGCATCACCGTTACGAACCACGGAAACCCCCGCCAGGCGGTTCAATTGCGCCAAGGCCTCATCGCGCTGATCCAGCAAATCGTTGGCTGGATGACCGCTGGCGCCTTGCAGGGCGCCGATGCGCTGGTTCAGCTCCGCGACCTGGCGCGCGAGATCATTGACACGGCTCACCAGGCTCGTGACATCGGCATTGACGCCCTCCTGCAGACTGGCCAGATAGGCACCCTGTGCATTCAGCGTATCGGTCAGCGTATGGGCGGCGCCCAGCACCCCCTGGCGCGCTTCCGTGCCGGCCGGATCATTGGCGAGGTCACTCCATGAGGCGAAGAACCCCTGCAATGCCGCCGAGAGACCGGCGGAACGATCACCGAGAACGGCATCGATCTGCCCCAGCGCCACCGCCTTTTTCTGCCAATAGGCGTTCTGTGCATCGACCTGGGTGAGCTGCTGTTCGAGGAACTGGTTGTAGCTGCGTTCCACCGTGACGATCTGCGCGCCCTGGCCGATGAAGCCACTGCCGGAGAACAGCGGCGGATTGTTGGCGAAGATGACGTTTTGCCGGCGGTAACCTTCCGTATTGACGTTGGCGATGTTGTGGCTGGTCGTTGCCAGCGCAACGCTTGCATTACGTAAGGCCGCAACACCGATCGACAGGGTACTCATGGGACGCCCTTTCTTGAGAATCGCTTCGGGACGGGCGGCGCGGCGGTATCAGGCCGGGAGGGCGGCAGGAATTGCCGCGGCGACTATCCCGCGGTTTCTTGAGCAGGAACCGTGCCTGATCCGGCCTGCAAGCCGCTGGCGATGTTGCGGTTGATCTCGATCAACACGCCGATCCGCTCCGGAACGGGATCGGCCATCAGCGCATAGGTGCGACGATCGATGAAACCGATCAGCGCCAGGAGATTGTCTTTGATCGGCTGTGGCAACGGATTGGTCGGTTCGCTGATCTCGCTCTGGAACAGCGTCCAGACCCGTTGGTTGTAACGCAGGGCCTCATCGAGCGTTTGCAGGTCTTTCTCGCCGGCCAGCCGGTGCTGCGCTTCGACGAGCTTTTGCGCCGCCTTGAGTAGCACACTGGCTTCGAGATCGCGCCCGCTCATGGTTGCTTTCTCGACGCTGCGGTAGGCATCAAGCGGATTGGACATGACGGATCAGTTCCTCTTCGTAGGCCACGAGACGCTTCGCGCTCTTGAGCGCCTGGTAATACTGGCCGAAGGCCAGATGATGATTGATTTCGGCCACCAAGGCAGCCGTGCTCGGCGCAGCCACCAGCAATTCCTCGACGAGCTGCGCGTATTTTTTCTGATACCCGGAAAGGTTCGGCGTATCCATGTACATCAGCTGCACGCACAGCTGGATGCGTCGGCAGTGGGTGTTCGCCTCGTTTTCGGTGAGGATGTCTTTTTCCCGCAACAGCGGGATGTCGTTGAGGATCAGCAATTCGCAAGGGGTTTGGCCATTCTGGATGACCGCCCCCCCCACGAAAAGCCGCTCACCTGCCTTGAGACTGATCTTCAGCGTCACCTCAGCCCCGCATCCGATCCGTCGTGCCGATGCCCCCTGGAAGCGCTGCCAGTTGCCCCGCCGTGGCGGCGCTCAAGTCTCGCGCCACCGCCGGCGCTACCGGTTCAGCCCACCGTGCCCTGATTTCCTCGCCAAAACCCGTCAGGCTGGAACCCACTGCGTCCAGCGCCCGAGCGGCGGCTGCGACCTCGGCATCGCTCGCCTGCAGGGTAAGCTGCGGCAGGTCCTGCGGCATCAGGGGCCCCGCCTTCGGCGCCGCCTCGCCCTTCAGCGGCGGCGGCACGATCAGGGCTTCCATCTGCTTGCGGATGCCGATCGCCAGTTCGAGATAGCGCCGCCTCTCCTCGCTTTCGGGAGGGAATGGCGGGTAGTTCTTGACGATGGCCATCAGGTTGGCGCGCATCTGCCGCGCCAGATCGCGGACGGTTTCCGTTTCGGCCAGACGCTGCCGATCGGCCAGCGCGGCATTCTGCAGCCCGTCCTTGGACGCCTGCAGCCGTGCGTAGGCGGCAGACTGGCGGGAAAATGGCGCGTCCGTGACTTCGGCCGCCCGCGGGGACGGATCGGCGCGATTGGCCTGGACAGGCGGAGCGGATTGAACGGCCGGCTGCCAGCCCGCCGCTGGCGGCAGGGTCGCAGCCAATACCGATTTCGCCTCTTGCACCATGTCCGGCTCCCTTCGTCAGTCCGTGCGGGAAGATGGAAATGCCGTGGCGAATCTTTCCCCGCCACGGCCTTTCCCATTTTCCCGCGATCGCGCGGCCGCAGCCACGCGATCCGGCGGAGAGTTTAGAACAGACGCAGCACCGATTGCGCCGCTTGGGAAGCCAGGGACAGGGAGGTCACGCCGAGTTGCTGACGGGTCTGCAGGGCCAGCATGTTGGCGCCTTCCTCGTTGGTGTCGGCCAGCGTCAGCTTGTCCGCGCCTTCCTTGAGCGTATTCACCATCTGGTTGGTGAAGTCCAGCCGCGCGTTGATGATCGCCAGGTTGCTGGAGAGCTTGGAGGCCTCGGACTGCAATTTGCTCATCGCCGAGGTGATGGCCGCGGCAACATAGTTCAGATTGGAGCCGCTGGCGCCGAAGGTGACATTAGTACCTATCACGTCGGTAATTGCAACCGCGGTGTAAGTAGCTGTGAATGTCGTCGCCACGAGAGCAGTGGCGTTGCCATCGAAACCGGTCAGCGTGAGTTTGTTGGTGCCGGTCTCGTTAAACAGCACATCCAGACTGACGCCCGTGCCATTGAGGAAGTTGGTGCCCTTGTAGCCAGAATCCTGCACCAGTTGCGAGATCTGCGCCATGACTTCCTCGAACTGTTTTTCCTGGACACTGGTATCGGTGGATGTGCGCGCCGCTTCCACCAGACCCTTGGCGTTCGCCAGCAAGGCTTTGATGCCTTCGATGCCGTTGTTGGCAGCCTTGATGGTCTGGATCGCTTCGCCCATGCCGTCTTTGCGTTCGCTCAGGTCGCTCGCGCGCTGCATGTGGGCCGCAGCGGCGAAAAAGTTGAGCGGATTGTCCAGCGCGCTGTTGACCTTCTTGCCGGTTGCCAGACGTTCCTGAGTGCGATTCAACAGCACTTCGGTGTTTTGCAGGCTGATGAGATTGGCCCGCATCGCAGCGGTGAGGGTGACTTCTTGTGCCATTTTGCTAGCTCCTATTCTGGATGTGTCCTGCGGGGGATTCTCCCCCGCCCCATTTTGCCGGACGAATGTCCGGGTGCATGGGCATTATCGACAGCCTCGGCAGGAACTTTAGCGTCTATTTGGATTTTTCGCTAACGCCTCGCGTCGTCTCAGGCTTTCGGCCGGGACTGCGCATCTTCGGCCAGCTTGAGCAGGCGATCGAGGGTGGCGGACAACAGTTCGGGCTGGCGTTCCAGGAGGTCGTGATAATTTTCCAGGGCATCCTGGAAATCCGGCTTCACCACCACGGCGGCCTCGTAGCAGCGCAAAGCCTCATCGATGCGGCCTTGCCATTCCATCAGCACCCCCAGGTTGTTGTAGGGATGGGCGAATTCGGGATGCTGCTCGATGGCCCGCAAGAAACATTCACGAGCGCGGTCGGACTCGCTTTGCATCAGCAGCACCCCGAGATTGTTGAGCGCTTGGGCATGCCCGGGTTGCAGCCGCAAGGCATTGTCAAACGCCTCTCCCGCCGCGGTCGTTTTGCCGGCGACCCGCAAGACTTCTCCCAAATCGTTCCAGATGCCGGCATCTTCGGGCGCGAGCTGGATCGCCTGACGTAGCGCCTCCTCGGCTTCGGCGAGGCGTCCCTGCTGCACGCGCAGCACCCCCAGGCCACGCCAGACGGCGGCCCGTTCGGGGCATGCTTGCACGAGCGCGGCGTAGCTGGCTTCGGCTTCATCCAAGCGGCCCTGAGCCAGCGCCTCCGCCGCGGCATCCAGCCGTTTGCTCAACTTGACTTCCTGCAATGGATCGACTCGTGTCATGGCTTGCTTGTCCTTGCTTGTCCCTGTCCAATCGTCAGCCGGGTAAGTTTTCGAGCACTTTGGCACGCCCCGTTTCGAGGGCATCGAGGAGATTGAGGAAATCGAATTCCGCCTTGGCCACCGCCTCGTCTTCATCGGCAATGAGGGAGATGGCATTGTAGGTGAGGCTGAGTAGCATCAGGATCAGGCCGCGGTAGAGGTCGCTAGCCGCCGTCTTGCCGATTTGCCCATGCACGTAACGATAGATCTCGATGATGGTATCGATGACGTCGTGGCGGGTGAAGCGCGGACGAGACACGATTTCCCGAAGCGGAGAAATGAAATCATCGATTTCCTCGAGGAGCATCGCCGCCAGTTTCTCCGGATCGATAGCGAGGTGCCGCCTCGACGAGCGGATTTGCTCCAAAACCTGCCATTTTTCAACCGTGGCATCCAGCGCCATCTGTTCTGGCAGCAGCGGCATCGCGCCCTCGATGGCCACACCGTCGTTCAAGTTGAATACTCGCACGCCGGGATGGGCCAGCAAGGCTACCTCCAAATGCAGCCTGGAGACTTCCAGGATGTTGTTGGTGTGGGCCTCGCCACCGAAATTCGCCGGCACGGTTTTCTCCTGGGTAGGCCGCTTGGAAAGCAGTCGCTTCAAATGTTCGGCCTCCGGCAGTTTGCCGAGATAAGCGGTATGGCGCGAGTGATGCCGTTCGGTATCCCGATAGCCCATGTCCACGCCAAAGAGATAGATGCGCTTGAAGCCCAGGCTCAAGGCCAGACTCATCGCCATGTTGGAGACCGTTGGCTGGGTATCCAGTGCCGGCGCGGCAATGCCGGCTCGCTGACGCAGCAGGTTGCCCATGGTGTCGGCTTCTTTGATCACCACTGTGCCCTCGCCAAACAGATCGAACACTTCGGGCATCACGACATTGAGCCCCAACAGATGCACCTGCTTGCGGAATGCCTCCGGCACCGTGCGCGTGATCACCTCATAGACGATGCCTGGCCGTTCCTTTTCGACATGGAAATCCGGCACGATGCCGGCGTGCGCCAGTGGCCCCAAAGCGGTGCCGCAGCTGATCAGAACCGCCCGATCATGGTATTTCTCCAACAGAGGCAGCAGGCCATCCAGCGAGGGCCCCGAGCCGATGATGAAAGCGACTGCTTCCTCGTCCACTACGCGGGTCGCCAGATAGGCAGGCCATTGCTTCTCCAGATTGCGGAAGGTGTGGCGGATGCCGATCAGCTCATCGTCGAAATAACCCAGCCCAAAGAACATCTGCCACAGGGTGTCGGTGACCGAGGTTTTGATCGCTTCCAGCCTTTCCCCCTCCGGCATGGCGTAGAACAAGGCCGCGCCATGCACGATGAAGGGCGGCAGCGACTGGCGCAACATCCCCATGAGGCCACGGGTGATGTGCTCGATGTCCGGCCCGAGGATGAAGGCCAGATCGGTGCCCTTCTCCATCGCCAGGCGGGAGAGCTGCACATAGTCCTGGAAAAACAGCGAGACGCGGAAGGCATCCTCGTCGGTCTCCATCACGACCAAATATCGGACGTCGTATTCCAATACCAGTCGGTCCAGATGCCCCCCCAGGCCACTGCCCAGTACCAGCAGCAATGGAATGCCCTTCGCCGAGCCGAACACGGGATAGCGGTTGAGTCCGGTCGCATCGGGGTAGTGCTCGACGAAATGCCGACAAACACGATTGCGAAACTCGACATCGAGATTCGAATAGTGATAGCGCTGCATGTCGCCATAGGAAGGTTGCTCCGACACCGCGCGTAGATTATGGAAGGCCAGCAGCTGCGGCCGGGTCTTGAGGTCAGCGAACTCGGCAAAACGGGCTTCCTGCGCGACGTAATAAGGCGTGACGGGTTTCATTGTCCCGTCTGGATAGCGCAGGGCGAGGTCACCCTGGTCGGAGATGTCCAGCGTGGGCAGGGGGCTCGCCGCGACGATGCGCTGATAGATTTGCGGCATGTTGAGCTTGAAAAACTCGAGATTCGCCGCGGCGGTGGCATGCAGTTTGGTGAGATAGGCTTGCTGCAGGGGCGTCATGGTGATCAACCGAAGGCGCGTAGCACGCGCAGCAACTTGCCGGCGTAGTCCGGATCAGTGGCATAACCGGCGCGTTGCAGGCCCTGCGCGAAGCCGGCGGCATCCGTGTTGCCGAGGAGCCGCGCGTAACGGGGCGTGCCGGCGAGCAGTTGGGCGTAATCGGCGAAGGCCTCGGCATAGGAGGCATAGGCGCGGAAGCGCTCGATGCGCCGCTCGGCAACGCCATTGACGTATTCGGTGGTCGCTGCCTCGATGGTGGCGCCCGTCCAACCGCTGCCCGCCTTGAGGCCGAACAGGTTGTAACTCGGCCGGCCGTCGGCAAAACGGGGTTCGCTCTTGCCCCAGCCGGACTCCAGCGCCGCATGGGCGACGATGAACTGCGGCGGAATGCCGCTCGCCCGCCCAGCCTCGATCGCATGCGGCCAAACATTCGCCACGAAGGAAGACTGCTCGGTCGAAAATGAGGATGTCCCGCCGGGCGCCGAGTCACTTCGAAAACTCGGCGCTGGCGGAAATGGAAACGTCCCGCCGGGCGCCGACTCGCTTCGGAAAGTCGGCGCTGGCGGGACGGCACCCTTGGCGCTTGCCG
Organism: Sulfuricystis thermophila; assembly: GCF_004323595.1. GTDB lineage: Bacteria > Pseudomonadota > Gammaproteobacteria > Burkholderiales > Rhodocyclaceae > Sulfuricystis > Sulfuricystis thermophila. The sequence continues at coordinate 626,433 of NZ_AP019373.1, read as the reverse complement.
GCGCAGCCGGCCGCACTGGGCTACCCGAGAGTGGAAAGCCCGGCGCAGCCCTTTCCGTGCCGGGCAAGGGATAGGCACGTCCAGAGCCGAATGGCAGCGGTGTCTGCGGAGGCGTGAGCGGTAAGCCCTCCTCGCTCACGGCGCCGCCCGCAACGGGCGCGAGCTGGCGCTCGATCAGCGCCGCGAGTCCAGTGCCGCCCTTGCTGGCCATCACCTGCGCGAGCTGGGCGTCGAGCAGCTCCTGATAAAAGCGCGTCTGGTCGCTGTCGAAGGGTCCATCCTGCGGTGCGGCGGCACGCATCGACTTCATCACCATCTGCAGGAACAGCGCTTCGAACTGCTGCGCGGCCGCGCGCAACGCCTGCGGATCGTCCTTGCGCAGGCCACTTTTCAGCGCCGTCAGCGCCTGGGCATCGAACACCGAGGGAATCGCGGGATTCATGCCGCAAGCTTGCCTGCTTCCTCCGGCGCCGATCGCCGGAACATGCTGGCAAATCCTCTCGTATCAGATGATTTCGAGTTCGGCACGCAATGATCCCGACTGCTTCATCGCCTGCAGGATCGCAATCAGATCTTGCGGATTGGCGCCGACGGCGTTGAGCGCCTTGACCACATCGGCGAGATTGGCGCCGGATTTGAGCTGGATGAGCTGACGCTCTTCCTGCTTGATGTCGATGTTGGTGTTGGTAGTCGCTACCGTCTGGCCGGCGGAGAGCGGCGCCGGCTGGCTGACGTTCGTCTGCGGCGCGATGGTGACCGAGAGATTGCCATGCGCCACCGCGCACTCTTCGATGGTCACCGCGCGGTTCATCACCACCGAGCCGGTGCGCGCATTGACGATCACCTTGGCCGCCAGTTCGACCGGTGTCACTTCGAGGTTCTCGATCCTGCCCAGGAAGGCGACGCGTGCCTCTGGCGCAGCCGGGAGTCTCACCTGCACCCGACGGCCATCGATCGCGGTCGCGACGCCAAACCCCATCGCCTGATCGATCGCTTCGGCCACGCGTTGTGCGGTGCCGAAATCGCTGCGCTTGAGCTCGAAATCGATGCTGTCGCCCTGGGCGAGCGAGAGCGGCACTTCGCGTTCGACCGTCGCACCATTGACGATGCGCCCGGCGGCCAGATGATTCACCGTCGTCTTCGCGCCGCCGCCCGCGGCGCCCGCGCCGACCACGACGACGTTGCCCTGTGCCATCGCATACACCTGGCCGTCGGCGCCCTTGAGCGGCGTCATCACCAGCGTGCCGCCGCGCAAGCTTTTGGCGTTGCCGATCGACGAGACCGTGACGTCGAGCGGCTGGCCGATGCGCGCGAAGGGCGGCAGCTCGGCCGTCACCATGACGGCTGCGACGTTCTTCAACTGCAACGACTGCCCCGGTGGCAGATTGACGCCCATGCGCGAGAGCATGTTGATCATGCCCTGCACCGTGAAGGGCGTCTGCGTCGTCTGGTCGCCGGTGCCATCGAGGCCGACGACGATGCCATAACCGACGATTTGGTTGTTGCGCACCCCGGAAATCGTCGCGATCTCCTTGATGCGCTCGGCACGCGCGGCATCGGCCACCATGAGCATGGCGAACAGCCACATCACGCCGATGAGGAATTTATGCACGGTGCTCATGTGAAGGCTCCCGGATCAGAAGGGCAGGAAACTGAGAAAGAATCGCCCAAGCCAGCCCATGACCTGGGCCGAATCAAGAAAGCCATTTGCCTTGTATTCGATGCGTGCATCGGCGACCTGGGTCGATTGCACGGTATTGGCCGTCGTGATGGTGTCCGGATTGACCACGCCGGAGAAGCGGATGAACTCCTCGCCTTCCTTGAGGCCGATCTGCTTCTCGCCGGAGACGAGCAGATTGCCGTTCGGATACACCTCGATCACCGTCACCGTCAGCGTGCCGGTGAAGTTGTACGACGAGGTGTTCTCGCCCGAGCCTTCGAACTTGGTGGCGCTGTTGGCGGCGAGCGTGGTGCCCTGCACGGTCTTGAACGGCAGGCCGGCCACCGTCGGCACGCCGAGCTTGGTGTCGTAGCCGCGGTCGGCCTTGGTGTCCGACTTCTTCGCTGCCGCAGTCTTCTCGGTGATGTTGATGGTCAGCGTGTCGCCGACGAAGCGCGCGCGCCGGTCCTCGAACAGCGGTCGGGCGGTGGCGACATTGTAGATGCTGCCGTTGCTGGGCGTGGTGGCGACGCGCGGCTCCGGCCGCACGGTCATCGGCTGATGCACCGCGGTCGGCGGTGTCGTCGTCACGCAGCCGGTCAGCGCCAGCCCGGCGAGCAGTGCGGTAAAAAAGGTTTTCATGATCTGCCTCACAGTTGCGTGAGCCGACCGAGCATCTGGTCGGAGGTCGACACCACCTTGGAATTCAGCTCGTAGGCGCGCTGGGTCTGGATCATCGTCACCAGTTCCTCGGCGACATTGACGTTCGAGGTTTCGACATAGCCCTGATTGAGTAGGCCCGCACCGTTCGAGCCCGGTGTGTTCGGTGTCGGCGTGCCGGACGAGGCGGTTTCGACGAAGAGGTTCTCGCCGATGCTTTGCAATCCGCCGTTGTTGATGAAGGTCGCCAGCTGGATGTTGCCGACCTGGGTGGGCGTCGCCTGACCGGCCTGCAGCACCGAAACGATGCCGTCGCGGCTGATCGTCACGCTGATCGCATCGGCGGGAATGGTGATGGCCGGCGAGAGCGGATAGCCGCTCGAGGTGACGATCTGGCCGGTGCTATCGCGCTGGAAGGCGCCGTCGCGCGTGTAGGCCAGCGTGCCGTCGGGCATCTGGATCTGGAAGAAGCCCTGACCGTTGATCGCGATGTCGAGCGGGTTTTCGGTCTTTTGCAGATTGCCCTGGGTGTGGATGTGCTCGGTGGCGACGGTGCGCACGCCGACGCCCAGTTGCAGGCCGGAAGGAATCTGCGTCTGTTGCGTCGATTGCGCGCCCGGCTGGCGCAGGTTCTGGTAGAGCAGGTCCTCGAACACCGCGCGCTGACGCTTGTAGCCATTGGTGCTGACGTTCGCCAGGTTGTGCGAAATGACGTCGAGATTGGTCTGCTGGGCATCCAGGCCGGTCTTGGCAATCCACAGGGAACGGATCATTTGTTCATCCTTTCATCAGCGCGGGGTGAGCACTTGCGTGGCGGCACGGTCGTTGGCTTCCGCCGCGGTGATCACGCGCATCTGCATTTCGAACTGCCGGGCGAGCGAGATCATCGCCACCATCTGCTCGACCGGATTGACGTTGCTGTTTTCGAGATAGCCGGGAGCGAGCGTCACGGTCTCGTCCTGCGGCGCAGGATCGCCGGATTTGAGCCGGAACAGGCCATCGGGGCCGCGCACCAGATCGGCTTCCGGCGGATTGACCAGCTTGATGCGGCCAACCGCATTCACGGTGTTTTGTGCGCCGCTGGCCGGCACCACGGAGACCGTGCCGTCGCGCTCGATGGTGATGCGCGAATCCGGCGGGATGCTCAACGGGCCACCATCGCCCTGCACCGGGATACCGTTCTTGGTCTGCAGCAGGCCGTTTTCCGAAATCTCGAAACCGCCGGCGCGCGTATAGGCTTCGCTGCCGTCGGGCAGGGCGAGCGCGATCCAGCCACGGCCTTTGACCGCGACATCGGTGGCGTTGCCGGTGTAGTTCATCGCCCCTGCGCTGAAATCGCTGTGGGTGCTGGCATCCACCGCAAAGGCGCGCGTCGGCAGCGCGGCAGGTGCGGCGTTGTGCGTGAGCACCTGCACCGCGCGCAGGCGGTGCTCCTCGGCGCGGTAGCCGGGTGTGGTGACGTTGGCGAGGTTGTGTGTGACGGCTGCCTGGCGCGAGAGGATGCCGCTCGCGCCGGTCATTGCGGTGTAGATCAGGCGATCCATCGTGCCGTCCCGTCAGCGCCGAGTTTCAGCGCAGATTGACCAAGGTCTGCAGGATCGAATCCTGCGTCTTGATGGTCTGTGCATTGGCCTGGTATTGCCGCTGGTAGGTGATCATGTTCACCAGCTCGGCCGTCAGATCGACGTTCGATTCCTCGACTGCCGCCGACTGGATCACCCCGAGCGAGCCCGAGCCCGGCACGCCGATCAGCGGCTGGCCCGAGTCGGCCGTTTCGCCCCACTGGTTGTTGCCCAGCGAAACCAGACCGTTCGGATTGTTGAAATTGCCCAGCACCACCTGGGCGAGATCACGTGTCTGGCCGTTGCTGTAGCGCCCCTGGATCGTGCCATCGGCGGCCACGGAAAGCCCGGTCAGTCGGCCGGAGGCATAGCCGTCCTGGGTGATGCTGTTGACGCCGAAGATGTTGCCGTATTGGGTCGAGCCGGTCAGATTGAGATCGAAGGCCAGCGGCGAAGTCGCCCCTGTGGTCACCGCATGTGATTGCGGGATGATGCCATTGGCCGGGGTCGTCAACTTGCCGCTGGCATCGAAAGCGATCGCCGTCGCTGCCGAAGGGGTGCCACCATCGAGGTTGCTATAGACGTTCCAGGCATTCGGCCCCGTCTTCACGAAATAGAGCGATAGCAGATGCGCATTGCCGAGCGAGTCATAGACTGTGGCGGAGGTCGAGCTGGTGTAAGTCGTCGGATCGTTGATGTCGAAGGCTGCCGTGATGGCAGCGGAGCGCGAATCGAGGTTCAATCCGATCTGCAGTCCGGTGCCGGCCGGGCTGCTTCCCGTCGCCTGGGGCTGCAAGTCGGCGGTGTTGATGAAGATCTCCGCCGGCGTCGAGGGCACGATCACGTTCTGGGCATTGGCGAGATAGCCGGTCAGCCGGTAACCATTGGCATTGACGATGTAGCCGTCCTTGTCGACATTGAACTGGCCGTTCCTCGTCCAGGTGATGGCGCCGTTGTTGGAGAGACGGTAAAACCCTTGGCCGTTGATCGCCAGATCGAGCGGATTGTTGGTGACCGTGATATTGCCCTGGGTGAATTGCTGATTGACGCTGGCGATCGAGGTGCCGATGCCGATCTGGTTGCTGCCGTTCATGGTCGCGGCGAAGACGTCGGCGAACGCCGTGTTCGCCGCCTTGAAGCCGACCGTGCCGGAGTTGGCGATGTTGTTGCCGACGACGTCGATGGCCTTGGAAGAGGCATTCAGTCCGCTCAAACCTTGCTGGAAACTCATGGCGATGCTCCTGTCAGAAAATTTGTTTGACGTCGTTGAAGCCGAACTCACCCAATGGGCCGACATCGAGCGTCAGCCCATTGCTGCCACGCGCGACCCCTTGCACGAGGCCATAGGCGAGCGCCGTGGGCGTCGAGGTCGTCGTGCCCGTCTTGGCGCTGATGCTGTAGCTGTATTTACCGGGCGCCGCCTGCGCACCGTTGTCCGCCTTGCCATCCCAGACGAAGGGCACGACCCCGGCATCCTGGGCGCCGAGGCTCAAGGTGCGCACGACGAGGCCGTTGGCATCCTTGATCGTGACGGTGACTTCCTCGGCGGGCGTGGCGAGTTCGACACCGCCGATGCCGCCCTGCTCACCCAACGCCATGCTCGACCCGGGGACCAGTACGCCGCGATTCACCAGCGCAGCGGCCTCCATCGCCTGGGTGTCCTGCAGACCTGCCAGCAACGTCTGCAACATGGCATTGAGCTTTTCGATGCCATTGACCGTGGAAATCTGCGCCAGCTGCGAGGTGAGCTGGGCGTTGTCGAGCGGATTGAGCGGGTCCTGGTTCTTGAGCTGGGTGGTGAGCAGCGTCAGGAAACGGTTTTCCGCTTCGTTGACGACCGACAGACTCTTATCGCGCGTCGGGTTCAGGCTTTGATAGATCTGTTCGGCCTGGCTGGTGGTCACTGCGGTGGCTGCCATTGGGTTTCCTTTCTCACTGGCCGATCGTCAGGGTCTTGGCCAGCAATGCCTTCGCGGTGTTCATGACCTCGGCATTGGTCTGATAGGCACGCGAGGCCGAGATCATGTTCACCATCTCTTCGACGACATTCACGTTCGGCAGCGCGACATAGCCTTTTTCGTCGGCGGCCGGATTCGCCGGGTCGTATTGCATGCGCAGCGGCGCCGCGCTTTCCACCACCTGGGTGACGCGCACGCCTAAGCCGCCCCCTTCCACCGGCATGGCCTGGAACACCACCTGTTTGGCGCGGTAGGGACGGCCATCGGCGCCCGCTATGCTGTCGGCATTGGCGAGATTGCTCGCCACGGCGTTCAGACGGGCGGATTGCGCGGTGAGCGCGGAACCGGCGATGGCGAAGATCCTGAAATCACTCATGGCTCAAAAGACCCTCATTGGCTCTGAAGCGCGCTGCTCATCGCGCGGAAGCGATGATTGACGAAGGCGATCAGCGCCTCGATCTGCATCGCGTTCTCGGCGAAGGCGGCACGTTCGACATCCATGTTCACCGTGTTGCCATCGACCGCACCCTGATATTCGGCGCGATAACGCATGGCACCGGCAAAGGGCGATGCCCCGTTGCCGCCAAGATGTCCCGGCTGCGTGCGCTCAAGTTGCACCGGCGGCACGGATGGCGAGCTGCCATTACCCAGCGCCGCGCCGAGCGCCGCCTTGAAATCGAGATCACGCGCCTTGTAATGCGGCGTGTCGGCATTGGCGATGTTCGACGCCAAAAGCTCCTGCCGATAGCCGCGCACCCCCAGCGCGTGACGGAAGAAGCTCAAGTCCTGTTCGATGCGGTCGATCATGGTGTTGGCCGGTTTGCCGTTGACGGCCTAGTCTCTGCAGCTTTCGTGCCAAGCCCGAGGCGGGGCGAAACGGCGTCGGAACCGGCTTACGCTTGCCGGCTGGGCGGCAATTTCTGCCTCGGTGGCTTTCGCGCTGCCGCACGCTCGCCGCCTTCGGCGCTGCATGCTTTAATTGCTCCATGCCAAACCTCCTCCGCCGCGCGGTTTTCTGCGCCCTGTCGTCGTTTGTTTGCCTGGCCAGCGCCCAGCAGGATGCGGCGCCGGTCAAGAAGGCCATCGACGCCTGGCTGAAAGTCCAGACCCGGGGGCTGCCCGGTCAGGTCAGCTGGGAGATCGGCGGCCTCGATGCCGGCAACCAGCTCGCGCCGTGCAAGCAGTTCGACATCGGCCGCCCGCCCGGCGCCCGCACCTGGGGTCGCACCCACCTCATCGTGCGTTGTCTCGACGCTGGCTGGCGCATCTATGTGCCGGTGCATGTGCGCGTGAAGGGCGACTATCTGATCGCGGCAAAACCCATCGCGCAGGGGCAGACGATCAGCGCGGAAGACCTCGCCACACAGTCGGGCGATCTCTCCGAACTCCCGCCGAACATCCTGACCGACTCCGCCCTGGCGATCGGCAAGACCGCGTCGGCCTCGATCCCCGCCGGCCGACCGCTGCGCGCCGACCTGCTCAAAACGCCCTTGGTGATCCGTCAGGGCCAGACCGTGCGGATCGTCTCACAGGGGCCGGGATTCGCCGTGTCCAATGAAGGGCGCGCGCTCACGAATGCCCGCGAAGGGGAAATCGCCCAGGTGCGACTGGTCAATGGCCAGGTCGTCAGCGGCACGGCCCGCGCCGATGGCAGCGTCGAGGTCGGCTATTAACGTGAAATACCGAGCAAAAAAGTGTGCTGCCCTTCGTTTCCTTGACGGCAGTCAACACTCGCGGCAACGCCGCGCAAATAGGAACCCCCCGAGAGGGGGGCGAAGGGGGGCGGGTGTTTATTTTTGCGCTTAGGGTTTTCATCCTCCGCGGGTGCCGATTGCCGGCATGCGCGTTAGACCATGGCCATGATTTGTCGCGCCGTTTTCGTTCTCAGGTTTTCCGCCGAGTTGCCGTAATACAGCCAGGACGACATCAGGAACAGGATCATTACCGTGAAGATCGACAACTCGCTTCCGCCCATCGGCAACACGACAACGAATCCCGCCACGCGGGAGACGAAACCGGCGGCTGCGGCCGCAACCCCCTCGACGGGCGCCAACACGGAGCGGATCGACATCTCTTCCCTCTCGGCCCAATTGCAGAAGGCTGGTGAGGCCCCCTTCGACGCCACCCGTGTCGATGGCCTCCGTCAGGCGGTCGCCGAAGGCCGTTTCCAGATCAATCCCGAACGGATTGCCGACCGCCTGATCGACGGCATCCGCGAGCTACTGACCAGCCGACGCTGATGCCGCCCGATCAGCCTTCTGCCGCCGAGGCGCTGCGGACCTTCATCGACCTGCTGCGCCGTGAGCAGGCCGCCCTGATCAAAGGCGACATCGAGGCGCTCGCGGCGCTGATCCCGGAAAAATCGGCGCTAGCGGAACGGCTCAATGGAATTTCCCCTCTCGAAGCCGAAGCATTGCGCGCACTCGCCGCAGAGGCGCGCGATCTCAACGAAACCAATGGCAAGCTGATCGCGGTGCATCTGCAACGCAACCAGCAGGCGCTGAACGTCCTGCTCGCCGCCGCAGACAACGCCACCGTCTATGGCCGCGATGGCCAGCCGCAAACTGGACTGGGCAGCCGTTCGCTGGGTAAGGCCTAATCATTCGGGCAGCGCTACCTCCACCGGTGTATCCGGCGTGCGCGATTCCATCGTGATCGCCACCCGGCGGTTGCGCTGCCGCCCTTCCGGCGTGGCGTTGTCCGCCACCGGGCGCTGGTCCGCATAACCCACCGCGGTGAGGCGGCGCGGATCGACGCCGTTTTCGATGAACAGCCGCACGACGCTGGCCGCACGCGCGCCCGAGAGTTCCCAGTTCGAGGGATAGAGCAGCGAGCTGATCGGCACGTTGTCGGTGTGCCCTTCGACGGTGATCGGGAAATCGGTGGTGGCGAGAATCTGCCCGACCGCAGTCAGCGCCCGCGCTGCGGCCGGCTGCAAGCGCGCCTCACCCGAATCGAACAACACGCTGGCATTGATCTCCACCGTGATGCCCAAGGCGCCCTCGGTGATGCGCACCTGGCCCTGCTCGACCAACGGTGCCAGCGCCTGGGTGATCTCCTTCGCCTTGTTGCGCAACAGCTCACGGTTTTTCTCGCGCTGCGGGTCGGTCTTCAGGTTGGCGACCTGCGGTTTCTTGAAAGGGATCGTCACCGGCATCGGCGCGCTCGGATTGACCTGCACCATCGCGCCGACGCTGCTGCCCGGAATGTTGCGGAAAGCCGCCGAGATCGAATCCGACAGCACGCGATACTTGCCTTCATTCACCGACGAAATGGCATACATCACGACGAAGAAGGCAAACAGCAGCGTGATGAAGTCCGCATATGAGACGAGCCAGCGCTCGTGGTTTTCATGTTCTTCTTCTGGCTTTTTGCGCGCCATGATCAGACCACATAGCCCTCGAGCCTGCTTTCGATGATGCGTGGATTGTCTCCATTGGCGATGCCGACCAGGCCATCGACGAACATCTCGCGCAAGCTGACGAGGCGGGCGATGTTGGCGAACAGCTTCTTGGCGATCGGTAGGAAGATCAGGTTCGCGGAACCGACACCGTAAATCGTCGCAACGAAGGCCACCGCGATGCCCGCGCCCAGCTTCGAAGGATCGGTGAGGTTTTCCATCACGTGGATCAAGCCCATTACGGCGCCGAGGATGCCGATGGTCGGCGCGTAGCCGCCGGCCGATTCCCAGATCTTCGCGGCGAGCTTCAGTTGCGCTTCATGAGCGCCGATCTCGACTTCGAGCACCTCGCGCAGGTTTTCCGGCTCCACGCCATCGACGAGATGCTGCAAGCCTTTCTGCATGAAGGGGTCGGGCACCAGCGGAATCTGCGCCTCCAGCGCCAGCAGCCCCTCCTTGCGCGCGATGTGACTCCAGGTGACGATCTGATCGATCAGCGCCTTGGCATCCGTCGCCGGCGGGACGAAGATCCACCTGCCCATCTTGATCCCGGTGAGGAAGACCTGCCAGGGACTTTGCAGCATCACGGCGCCGACAGTGCCGCCGATGACGATGAGGAACGCGGTGGGCTGCAGCAGCGAACCGATGTGCCCGCCTTCGAGCACTTGGCCAAGCAGGATGGCTGCCAGGCCGAGCGCCAAACCCGCGATGCTGATCTTATCCATGATGTCCGTTCGACGGGTTGGAAAGAGCGCGCGGTCTGCGCCCGCGCCGTTTGGCCGTGTGCGCGAGCGTCCCTTGCTCACCCACCAGCACGGTACGCAAGCGCGCCACGGCCTGGGCATGCAACTGGCAGACGCGCGACTCGGTGACACCCATCACGGCGCCGATCTCGCGCAGATTGAGATCCTGTTCGTAATAGAGCGCCATCATCAGTCGCTCGCGCTCCGGCAGTTTTTCGATCGCGGCGACCAGCGCTGCGCGGGTATCGCTTTCTTCGAGCAGCGCGAGCGGATCGGGCGCGGTCCCGGCCTCATGGCGATCGAGGAAATCTTCGTTCTCGACGGCCAGGTCTTCGAGATAGAGGATCTGGTGGCCGCGCGCCTCCTGCAACAGGTGCTGATAGTCGGCCAGCGACATGCCGAGCGTCGCGGCGAGTTCGCTTTCGCTGGGCGGGCGACCATTTTCATGCTCGAGTTTTTGCAACACCGTTTCGACGCGACGCATTTCCTTGCGCACCGTGCGTGGCAGCCAGTCGTTTTCGCGCAAGCCATCGAGCATCGCGCCACGGATGCGCTGCATCGCATAGGTCTCGAACTGGGCGCCCATACCTTCCTCGAAGCGTCCGAGCGCGTCGAGGAGCCCCAGCATGCCGTTTTGCACCAGGTCATCGACATCCACACTGGCCGGCAGTCTGGCCATCAAATGCCAGGCGATGCGCTTGACGAGCGGCGCGTATCGATCGATCAGCCGCTCCTTTTCGAGCGTGCCCTGCGCTGTGTACAAGGAAGTCGTCATGAACGCTTTTCACTATATCACCGACTCCTCACGGCGGCCCTGCCGCGAACGGGCCGGGCGGTGGTCAGAGGAGGCGCATCCTCGCTCTTTGCCATGCCGAGATATTCGAGGCGCACGCCGAGATATTCGCGGGCGACACGTTGCAGGCTGTCGAACACGTTGCGGGCCTGTTCCGCCGAGCGCGCCCGGCTGATGCTCACTTTGAAGTGATGGCAATTGCGCTCGTATGCGATGCGCTTGATGCGCGCATAGGCATCGATCACCTCGGTCTCGCAAGCGGCGACGGTCAGCTCGATCGGCTCTCTGCCGAGCAGGCGGCGCAGGCCTTCGGCCTGATCGCCGGGTCCGGGGGCCGGCAGATGCTCAGACAAGGGCCGCTCCCCGTGTGGCAGCGCGGCTTTCGCCCGGTGTCGGCATGATCAGCCCGAGCTCATCGTTGCGCAGCCGATGCACCGAGCCCGGCGCCGGCAGTTTGAAGGCACGGTGCAACAAATAGGCGCGGTTGGGCAGATGCAGATCCTCCGGCACGCGCTGACCGTTGGCGATGTAGGTGAGCAGCAGGCCGTGGCGCACCACCGCATCGAGTGCCGGCGCGAGTGCCGCCGTCTCATCCACCTTCGAGAGGATGCAGCCGGCGATGTCCTCGCCGGCATAGCTCTTGATCACGTCGTCGAGCGTGTCGCCGCGGCTGGTGGCATTGAGCAGCAACAGGCGCTTGACGTCGCCGGCGCGCATCAACATCGCCGCCTGCTCGGCGACCATGCGGTCGCGCTGGCTCATGCCGACGGTATCGATGAGCACCATGTGCTTGCCGGAGAGCTCGGCGAGCATGCGGCGCAGGTCTTCGCTGTCGCGCACCACATGCACCGGCACGCCGAGGATACGGCCGTAGATGCGCAGTTGCTCGTGGGCACCGATCCGGTAGCCGTCGGTAGTCAGCAGCGCCAGCTTGTCGGCGCCGTAGCGCACCACGCAGCGCGCAGCGAGTTTCGCGGTCGTCGTCGTCTTGCCGACGCCGGTCGGCCCGACGAGGGCGAACACGCCGCCCTGGTCGATCAGGTCGTTGTCGCTGGAGAGCGTGCGCAGGCGCCGGTTGACCGCAGCGCCCAACCACTTGCGACCTTCCTGCACATCCAGGCTCTCCGGCAGTTCCTCGGCCAAACGGCGCGCCAGCTGGCCGGAAAAGCCGGCTTCGAGCATTTCGCCCAGCAGTTGCGCGCGCACCGGCGCATGGCGCGTCAGATCGCCCCAGGCGAAACCGGCGAGCTGGCGTTCGAGCAGCGTCTTGATCGCGCGCATTTCATCCATCAGCTGCTGGACCTGCAGGTCGCCGCCAGGGAGCGGACTGTCCACCTTCGCCGGAGCGCTGACCGTGGCCCCGGCCGTGGCGCTCGCCTGCGCCAGCACGGCGGCGACCTGCTCTTCGCCGGGAACGTCCTCGGTCACGTTCTGGCGCGGCGGCAAGGGCCGCAATTTCGGCTTTTCGGCTGGCGTCGCCGCAGGCGTTTCATGGCGTGGCGGTTGCCAGGGCTGCCAGGCATGCACGGCCTGCGGCGCGCGCGCTTTGGTCGAGAGCGTCACCGCGTAATCGTCGACTTCTTCCTCGTCGAAAGTCGGCGCTGGCGGGACGGCACCCGCCGCACTGCGGGGCTGCGGCGCTGGGGCTTCCGCCGCCGTCGGCATGGCCTTGGCCGGCGCTGGCGCCGCTGGCGCAGGCGCGGTTTCCGCCTGCAGTGCCGCGAGGCTGTCGGCCGACATCGCCATGATCTCGACGCCGCCGGGCACCGATTTGTTCGAGATCACGATCGCCTCGGGCCCCAGCGCCGTCTTGACCTTGCGCAGCGCCTCGCGCGCGGTTTCTCCGAAGAAGCGTCTCACCGTCATGATCGTTCCTTTTTTCTATCAGCTCTTGATGCCGATGACCGAGGTCACCTTGATCGTCTTGGTTTCCGGAATCTCGTTGTTGGCAAGCACCTTCAGCGCCGGCCAGGCACGCCGCAGGAAGCGCGCCAGCAACCAGCGCAGGTTGCTCGCCACCAGCAGCACCGGCGGCAGGCCCATCGCCTCCTGCTTCTGCGCCGCCGCCTGCGTCTCGTGCAACAGCGCATCGGCCAGCCCCGGCTCGATACCGGCTCCGTCCGCGCCGCCGGCCATCGCCTGGCCGAGCAAACGTTCGAGCCCCGGTTCGAGTGCGATCACGGCGAGCTCGCTGGCATTGCCGAAGATCTGCTGCACGATCGCGCGGCCGAGTGCAGCACGCACCTGCGCCGTCAGCTCGACCGGGTCCTGGCTGCGCGCGCCCTGCGCAGCGAGCACCTCGATGATGGTGCGCATGTCGCGGATGTTGACGCCTTCTTCGAGCAGGTTCTGCAACACGCGTTGCACCGTGGCCAGCGGCAGCAGCTTGGGCACCAAATCCTCGACCAGTTTGGGCGCCTCCTTGGCGATGTGATCGAGCAGCGCCTGGGTCTCCTGGCGGCCGAGCAATTCGGCGGCATGGGACATGATCAGATGGTTGAGGTGGGTGGCGATCACCGTGCCGGCATCGACGACGGTATAGCCCATCAGATGGGCCTGGTCGCGCAAGCCTGGTTCGATCCAGACCGCCGGCAGGCCGAAGGCGGGATCCTGCGTCGGCGTGCCGGGCAGGGTGCCGCTGACCTGCCCCGGATTGATCGCCAGACACATGCCAGGCCAGGCTTCGCCGTCGCCGATCTCGACGCCCTTGAGCGTGATGCGATAGGCATTCGGCTTGAGTTCCAGATTGTCGCGGATATGCACCGCCGCGGGCAGGAAACCGACCTCCTGGGCGAACTTCTTGCGCAGGCCACGGATGCGTTTGAGCAGTTCGCCGTTCTGGGCACGATCGACCATCGGGATCAGCCGGTAGCCGACTTCCAGGCCGAGCACATCGACGGGCGCGACGTCTTCCCAGCTCGCTTCCACCGCTTCCTCTCCCGCTGGCGCCACAGCAGGGGCGACGGCAGCCGCGGCAGCGCGCTCGCGCAGCAGCTTCTGCTTGTACCAGGCCAGCGTCCCGAGCACGCCGGCGAGCAGCAGGAAGACGAAATTCGGCATGCCCGGGATCACGCCCAGCACGCCGAGGATGCCGGCGGCGAGCCCGAGCACGATCGGCCGACCGAACAGCTGGCCCAGGAACGAGGTGGTGAGGTCCTTTTCGTCATTGACGCGCGAAACCACCAGACCGGCGGCGACCGAGATGATCAGCGCCGGGATCTGAGCCACCAGACCATCGCCGATGGTCAACAGCGTGTAGGTCTTCGCCGCTTGCGCCGCCGGCATGTCGTGCTGGATCATGCCGACGATCAGGCCGCCGATGATGTTGATCAAGAGGATCAGGATGCCGGCGATCGCATCGCCGCGCACGAACTTCGAGGCACCGTCCATCGAACCGTAGAAGTCGGCCTCCTGGGCGATCTCCTTGCGGCGCCGGCGCGCCTCGTCCTCGCCGATCAGACCGGCATTCAGATCGGCATCGATCGCCATCTGCTTGCCGGGCATCGCATCGAGCGTGAAACGTGCCGACACTTCGGCGATGCGCCCGGCGCCCTTGGTGATGACGACGAAGTTGATCACCGTCAGGATGATGAACACGATCAGGCCGACCGCGTAGTTGCCGCCGACCAGGAAATGACCGAAGGCCTCGATCACCTTGCCGGCGGCATCCGGCCCGGTATGGCCGTGGAGCAGCACGATACGCGTCGAGGCGACGTTGAGGGAGAGACGCAGCAGCGTGGTGACCAGCAGCACGGTGGGAAAGACCGAGAAGTCGAGCGGCTTCAGGGTGTAGAGCGCGACCAGCATCACCATCACCGACAACGCGATGTTGAAGGTGAAGAATACGTCGAGCATGAACCGCGGCAGCGGCAGCACCATCATCGACAGGATGAGGATGATCAGCGCCGGCGCGGCGAGGGCCTTGAGATTCTCCGGCCGCGCCAGGGTCTGCCAGTTGAGGGTCTGTGCCGCCATCAGTCAGCCGCTCCGGGATCGAGACCTTCCGGCACGGCCACCGCCGCGGGCGGCGCCGGCGGCAGCAGGCCGGCTGCCGCACCCTGCGTCATGAAGGCATTCAATTGATAGACGTAGGCCATCACCTCGGCCACCGCGGTGTAGAGCGCCGCCGGCACCGCCTCGCCGACATCGACGTGGCGATGCAGCGCCCGCGCCAGCGGTGGCAGTTCGAGCACCGGCACTTGATGCTGCTCGGCCAGTTCGCGGATCTTTTGCGCGACGAGGTTCATGCCCTTGGCGACCACCTGCGGCGCGCCCATCTTCGCGCTGTCGTATTTGAGCGCGACGGCGAAGTGCGTCGGGTTGGTGACCACCACGTCGGCCTTCGGCACCTCGGCCATCATGCGCCGCCGCGCGATCTCGCGCTGCTGGCTCCTGATGCGCGCCTTGAGCTGCGGATCGCCTTCGAGTTCCTTGAGTTCCTGCCTGAGCTCTTCCTTGGTCATCTTCAAACCCGTGTAGTAGCGCCAGAGCTGGAACGGCACGTCGATCAGCGCAATCACCGCGAGCCCGGCGACGAAACCGACGAAGGCATACAGGATCATGCGTCCGAACGACGGCAGCGCGGTTTCGATCGACAGGCCGAGCAGCGCGAACAGCTTGTCCTGCTCGTGCGCCACCACCCACCAGACGATGCCGCCCAACAGCAGCGCCTTCAACACCCCCTTCACCAGCTCGGCGATGCTGTGCCAGGAGAACATCCGCCCGAAACCCTTGAGCGGATCGAGCCGTTCCGGCTTGAAGGTCAGCGCCTTGGGCGAGAACACCCAGCCGCCGGTCAGCAGCACGGGAGCGAGCAGCGCGGCGGTGAGCGTGGCGAGAAAGAAAGGCGCCAGGGTGGTGAGCGCCTCCGAGCCCATCGCCAGCAGGCTCTGGCCGAGGACGTGGTCATCGAAGGCCGCGCGGCGATCGAGCGCCAGGCCCATGCGCATCACCTCCTCGCCGCGGCGCACGAACCAGCCCGACAGCCCCCACAGCCCGCCTGCACCGGCGGCCATGACGAGAAACGCGGTCAGCTCGCGCGACTGCGGTACCTGACCTTCCTCGCGTGCCTTTTCCAGGCGTCGCCCGGAAGGCGGTTCGGTCTTTTCGAGATCGCTTTCTTCAGCCATGGACGGTTCTTCCGATCATGGCGGCAATTATTGCCGGCAGGAACAGACGGCAATCAGCGAATAAACGGGGATTGCAGGGTCTTTCCTGGCCTGCGTGCCGTTGTGCCAGCGCCGAGTTTCAGAACGTGACCTGGATACGCCGCTCGATGTAGTGAGAACCCGGGTTGACCGTATTCGGGCAGACCCCGGCATTCGGCTGGTTGCAAGCGGTGGCGGTGAGCACGCGCACCGTCGGTCCACCGTGGCCGCCCGGATCGGACGTCGCGACGCAGGTCACGCTGACGGTGAATTCCGCCAGCGTCGCCGCCGGCGGCACGAAACTGCCCGTCGGGCAAGCCACACCGCCCTGCAGCTGCTGATACAGGCCCCACTCGACGCCGGCGCGCGCGGCCTGATAGGCGCGTGCCCCCTGCACGTCGAGGGTGGCGCCGATCTGCTGCTGCGCCGAGATGTTGAGGATGAAGGCGCCCAATGCGGCCAGCACGACGAGGATGAAGATCGCCGAGACGATCGCGAAGCCATCAGGTCTGCGCGGCGGGATCTTCATGGCGTGTTATCCACGTGGATCTGGTTGAACAGCGCGACACTCTCGCCGCCGGCGGTCAGCGTCAGGCGGATGTAGAGCAATCCGTTGCGACCGGTCGCATTGGCCTGATATTCGACATCGCAGGTCGCGTTCTGCGCCAGCAGCGCCTGGCTGCCGCCGGCAGGCACCGCCTGGAGGGCATTGAAACCATAGTTCCAGTGGCGCGTCAGATTGCCGGGGACGGCCTGCGGGCAGGCGTAAGTCACCGCGCGCACATTGCCCGGCACCACCTGGAAACGCGCACCGGGCGAGGGCAGCGGCGGCGACTGCGTGGCAAAGGGGTTGGCCGCCAGCGTCACGGTATTGCCGGCGATCGCAGCAACCTGCGCGCGGTTGTTGCCCACATAGGCGTCAGCACCGGGCACGCCGAGGTTATAGACGACGATGAAATCATTGACACTCATCGCCGGCCGGCTGCCGAGCACATCGAAACTCGTCGCCGCCGGGTTGGTGAAGCTCAGGAAATTGCCGCCGGTCGAGCCATCGGTCGGATCGCGGTAGCGGCCGCCGCTTTGCGTGATGATGAATTCGATGTAATTCACGCCGCCCGCACTCATCACGCGCAGGCTGTTCGGCAGCGCCAGACGCACATCGCGGGCGATGCGCCGCAGCGCGACATCGGCCACGTCGGTGAGTTCCGCGCGTCGCACCGTATCGGCATATCCCTCGACCGGATAGCGGATGAACACGGCGACCGCCGTCGCAACGATCGCGGTGATCGCGATCACCACGATCATCTCGACGAGGGTGAAGGCGCGCTGGCGTTTCATGGCAGGCCATTCGGTGCGTAACGGGTGCGATAACCCTGCAGCTCGACCGTCTCGCCGCCAGCCGTCACCGTGACGGTGATCAACAGTGCGGCATCGGCGGGAATGCCGTTCAGGCCGGCCTGCGCGACGCTCACATTCGCCGTGTAAGGCGCCGCGCCGCTGCCGGTGATGTTGGTGGTGGTCGTCAGCCCGTTGTAATCATTCACGTTATCGAAGGTGCCGCGCACCTCGCCCGCCTCGGGAGCGAGGTTGTTCTCGGCCACCGTGCAGCCGGAATAGCCAGTCGCCGTCGCCGCGTTCGCATCGTCGGGATCGCACCAGGTAAAGGGTTGCAGCCTCACCTCCTCGAGCAGTGCCTCGGCGATCGCCAGCGCCTGCTTGCGGATCAGCGGATCGGCGGAATGACGCACGGTCTGGTTGAGCACGGCCAGCACACCCGCCAGCGCGACGCCGATGATGACGATGGCGACGATCAGCTCGATGAGCGAGAGGCCGCGCTGGCGGCGCTCAATGCACATAGCCGCTCTCCGCTTCGATGACGATGCTGCCTGCGCCCCCCGACAGCGTATAGATCTTCGCCGCGTCCGGACGGCCGAGCGCATCGAAGATCACGGTATCGTTCGCCGGCGTCAATGTCACACCCGCCGGTGCCGTAAAACCATTCGTGCCCGAACCCGGCAGGGCGAGCGGCAGCCAGCCGGCAGCGCCCTCACCCTCCGGCGTTTGTGCCTGCCCATCGACCGTGAGGCCGCTATTGACGATGCTGACGCGCACCAGACGGCGCTGCGCCACCGCCGCCTTGCGCGCATATTCGAGCGTTGCGCGCACGCGATCACGATAGCCGATCTCGTCCCAGCCGCGCAGCAGATCCAGGCGCGGC